>CAZZNB010000025.1:0-36352 GCA_964655375.1 uncultured Candidatus Saccharibacteria bacterium | reverse complement strand
TTTATTCTTAGCTATTTCAATCAATTTATTTAAACCTTCCTGAAAGTCCTCTGTTTTCATATACTCTAAATATCCTCCCTTTCTATAACCTCCTAATTTTTCTATCCAAAAATATTCAATATTATTTTTAGAAAGTTCAATTTTCAACGTTTCTTTATTAAAATGGGGATTATAAATTGATTTAGGAAAACGTCTTACATCAATTATAATTTTAACTTTGAAAAATTTTAATATATTTACAAATTCATCTAATTTTCTTGTAGAATGACCTATGGTATAAATCAAGCCAGTATTTTCCATTGCTCAAAAATTATATAAATTAATTAATTAAAAATAAAATGGGGCTAAGAGCCCCGAATTGCCAATTATATTGCAAATTTTGTGTTTAATTATTTTTGTGTTTAATTCTTATTCTATTGCAATCTTTTCTACTTTCCAGAACCTTCCATTATAAGTACCTGGTATTACTGTACATGTCGTTCTAACTTTGTATCTTCTTAATCTTCTAGTAAGATAATATCTTGCATCTTGTTCTGTCATATGGATACTTCTAGATATCAATGCTTTAGCAATATATCTTGGTAACATTTCTATTGATATTGATATCGGGTTTCCTTCTTTTTCGAACAATCTATCCAAAATTTTCTCAATCTCTTCTATCAAATCTATTTGTTGATCAATTCTCGTTCCGGGCTTTACCATAACGACTTCCACCTCCTCTAGAGTGCAATTTATAATTATAAAAAATATATCGTAAATGTCAAGGGAAGGGAAAGCTGAAGTATAAGAAAATATAAAAAAGTTTTATAATTAATATAATGGAATTAATCGAAATCATCAAAAAAAGAAGAAGTATAAGAAAATATAAAAATGATGAAATTCCTCAAGAAATTATTGATGAATTAATAGAAGCTTTAATTTGGGCACCTTCTGCAGGTAATTTACAAAGTAGAAAATTTTATTTTATCTTTGATGAAAAAGTTAAAAAGAATATAGCTGAAGCTGCTTATAATCAAGATTTTATATCAGAAGCTCCATTGGTTGTTGTAGGTTGTGTGGATGAAAATAAAATTGCAAAGTATGGAGAAAGAGGCAAAAATTTATATGGTATTTGTGATGTATCTGCAAGTATAGAAAATTTAATGCTAGTAGCAACAGAAAAAGGATTAGGTACTTGTTGGGTTGGAGGTTTTGATGAAAATAAAGTAAAAGAAATTTTAAATATTCCTAGCCATTTAAGACCTATAGTAATATTACCAGTTGGATATCCAGACGAAAATCCAAATCCTCCTAAAAGGGTTTCTAAAAACGAAGCAGTGGAAATTGTTTAATTTATAAAGGAATTTTTGATAATTTTTAGTTATCCACTATTTTTGATTTGATTTCAAAAATTTATAATAAAATTTATAATACCCTAAAAGGAGGTGAGAAAGATGCAAGTCTTAGAGCAAAAAGAAATAGAAATTATAGAAAAATTAGATTTTTTAAAAGGCGTAGAATTAGATCCATGGATATTAAGTTGGGTGTTGGCAGAAAATGGAGCAAGAAGATATAGTTATGAAATAGCATGTATCATTGTAAACTATACTTTGTTAATTCATTATATTAATTGTAGAATTAAAGATAGTTTTATAGAGAAGCAAATAGAATATTACCGAAGAAGTCTAGAAAAGTGTCTAGAAGATGCTCCAGAGTTAAAAATAGAAATATTAAAAAAATATGCTGAAAAATATCGTAAGAATAAAAAGTAGGCAGGCTTTAATGGCCTGCTTACTTAAATGTAAAAATTTTTATATAATAATCTAATGAAAGTATACATTGGAACCTCTGGTTGGCAATACTATCATTGGAAAAACAAATTTTATCCATCAAATTTAAACTCAAGAGATTTTTTAAATTTTTACTCTAAATATTTTAATACAGTGGAAATAAATACAAGTTTTTATCATTTTACAAAAAAGTCAACTTTTGAAAAATGGAAAAAAGAAATTAGCTCGAAATCTACCAATTTTCTTTTTGCAATTAAACTACATAGGCTATTTACACACTTTAGAAAATTAAAATTAAATAAAAAAGAATTAGAAATTCTTAAAGATACTTTAGAGTCTTATAAAACCTTAGGGAAACATTTAGGGCCAATCCTTGTTCAGTTTCCTCCTTCTTTTAAAAAAGACCTTAAATTGTTAGAAAGTTTTATAAATAAATTTAGAAAATGTTCTTCTATTAAAAATTTAAAAATAGCAGTTGAATTTAGACATAAATCTTGGCTAGAAAAAGATATTTACAAAAAATTAAAAAATTTAAAAGTAGCATTTTGCATTTCGGATTCCCCGCGTTGGCCCACTGATTTTGTTAAAACAACAGATTTTGTTTACGTAAGATTTCACGGCAAACCTAAGCTTTTTGCTTCAAAATACTCTGAAGAAGAATTAAAGGAGTTTGCAGAAAAATTGAAAAAATTAAAGCCAAAAACTTTATTTATCTACTTTAATAATGATTTTGAAGGTTATGCTATAGAAAATGCTTTATATATGCAAAAATTGTTTTAAGCTGGTACTTCTTGAGAATTTAATTTTTCTACTTTTTCTCCTTCGCTCCTAAAATAATCTAAATATACTAAAGTAATCCAAGAAGAAATAAATGCTGATCCTGCACCCTTTGCAATTATAGCTAATAAAAGACTAATTAACATAATAAGTGGGGCGAACAGTTTAATAACGGCAAACAGAATTGGCTGTTGATTTTCTAAAGATGTAATTAAAGTAAAACCAATGGCAGGAATCAATAATACGGCTAATACTAACCCTAATAAAAACGAGAGTCCGATGTCTAACATTAGATAGATAATGAAAAATTTAAAGCCTTGTTTTAAATTAGATCTTATAATTTTATCGGTAGTTAAAATTCCATTAACTAAAGACATATCATCAATTATAATCATTCTAATACCTAACATATAAAAAATTGCTATATAAAAGAAGAAAGCGAAATATAAAGGAAAGGTTATGATTAAATAAATTAATAATTCCCCTATTTTATTATTTAAAATAAAGAAAAGTACTGGGATAGTTGCTATTAAAAAGCAAAACATAATAAAAAGATCAAAAAGAAAGATTCGCCAAAAATATTTAAAAGAACTTCTTAAAGCTAACTTAAAATTTATATCTTCATTTTTTCTTATTCTATTTACAGCCAATATTAAAGATATCTCGGAAATTATACTTATCAATATCAAAGCTAAGATTATGAATATTAACACTGCAATTAAAGGATATATAACAGAATAAAGCCTAGGTTGATTAATTAAGATTTCAGAGGATATATTTGCTAAATTATATAGATTTAATTTGCCTATTGAGAGTGCTAAAATGCTTTTAATGCTAAGAAATGATTCTGAAAGGTCTTTTGTATTTAATATAGAAAAAAATCTGAGGGGGTCTGTGAGCAATAAATAACTAGTGAAAATTCCGAAAATCCATAAAAATTTATATTTCTTTATAATTTGCCAAGCTCTTCTAATAACCTGAACATTATTTATTTTATTATATTATTATTTAAATTATTATTTAATTCGACTAATTCAAGCTATTATTAATTTTCTCTTCCTTTTACTTCTCTATCATATTTTCTCCAAGCTTCAGCTACTTCTGGATATGTTTCATCTAATTTATTTAAAATTAAATCTCTTATTGATTGAGTATCGACAGATTCTAAATCTTTTACAGATTCAAGAACATAAGAACTTATTTCTTCAACAACTTGAAAAACTTTATTTTCAGGAAAACCAGCTTCTTTTGCTGCCTTTTCAATTGATCTTTTTAATTTTTCGACTTGAAATTCTTCTTTGTATCCTTTTCTTTTTTGTACTTGTTGTGGCATAACTGGCAAAAAAATTAATGCCGGCCTTCTTAAATTAATTATAATTCATTTTTTATATGCTCAGTATGAGTAAAGATTCTAAATGATTAGTTTGTGGATAGAAATCAAAACCATAAATTTTTTTAATCTTATAAATATCTTTTAAAAAATGAAAATCTCTGGCTTGAGTGATAGGATTACAAGAAAGATAAAAAATATTTTGGGGCTTTGTTTCTAAAATTAAATTAATCAACTTTTTATGTAAACCGCTCCGTGGTGGATCTAAAATTAACAGACCTGTGTTTTCTAAAATTTCTTTTGGTATTTTTTCAGAGGCTAAATTTATAGTTTTCAAATTTTTTACATTATTAAGTTCTGCATTAAGCTTTGTATATTGTGTAGCTATTTTATCTATTTCAACGCTCCAAATTTCTTTAGAAAAATCTTTTAAAGAAATCCCTATTATGCCTACTCCAGCATAGAGATCAACAACTTTGTTAAATTCATTTGAGTTTTCCTTCATGATTTCTAAAGCTTTTTCGAAAAGTTCTATATTATTTTGGAAAAACGAAGTGTAATGATATTTTATCTCTAAATTTAGAATTTTTTCTCTTAGGTATTCCCTACCCCATTCATAAATAACTTCATCAAAAGTGCTTGCTGGTGATTCTTTTCTAGAATAAACAAAAGAAAAGCCTGATAAATTTTCATTTTTAAATTCAAATTTTTGGTTTTTATTGAAAGTCAAAAGAGAAATATGTAAATCTTTATATCTTTGGCTTTTTCTTATAATTAAAGTTTTTAAATCTTTTATTTTTTTGCTTTTAATTTCATCTAAAACCAAGTAAGCAAGAGTGTTAGCCTCATCAGAAATTAATTTACAGCCATTATCTAATTTTATTTTTTCTTTAAAATTTTCTCTTTTATGAAAAGCAAAAAAATATTCATCATTTTCTCTTAAAAATGAATATTCAATTTTTGTTCGATAACCAAAAATTTTAGGCGAAGCAAAGAAATTTTCTATTTCTATTTCTGTATTAGCAAATTGCAAAAAAATTTCTTTTAAAAGATTCTTTTTAAGTTCTACCTGATAATTATAATCAAAAACCTGCCAAGGAGAACAAGAAAGATAATGATTTTCTATCTCATTTATCCTAAACTTTGATTTTTCTAAAACCTCAACAACTTCTCCCTTAATGAAATCCTTTTTTTCTTTTAAAACTTTGACTTTCACTTTTTCTCCAGGTAAAACTCCGTAAGCAAAAACAATTTTACCATTGTACTTACCAATACTAACTCCATTATGACCTATTTTTTCAAAGCTCACAACAATTTCTTTCATTTATTTCTTGAAAGAAGTAAAGCGAATTGATAAAAATATTTATCAAGATCATCGAGTGGGGTTTTATATTCTTTTGCCCCATTATAAACTGCATCTAAAAAAAGTTCTTTAGCTCTAGCAATTTCTTTTAATCTTTCTTTATTTTTAGGATCTGATAAAGTTAAATAAAAGAGATCTAATGCTCTTAAAATTGAATTTTCAAAAAGTTTCTCATCTTTCCCTTGCCACATTTTTACTCTATAAACCTCAGAACCAATATTGGCTAACTGTTCAACTAAAGACAATTCCTGCCATCTTTTTTTAAATTCTTCGTCAAACATTTTTTATTAATTTTCTCACTGCCTCCTTAATTGCTTCTTTATCCATTTTATATTTTTTTAAAAGATCTTTCATGCTTCCTGATTCCCCAAAAGTATCTTGAAGGCCAATAAAAATTATAGGCGGCACCGTCTTTTCGTATTTTTCGTGTATGTTCGTTTTAAGTTCGCGTAAGTTCGCGTTAACTAATGCTTCAGCAATAGCACTTCCCATACCACCTGTTACTTGATGATCTTCAACAGTTACAATTCCCTTAACTTTGCTTGCTACTTCAAAAATAGTTTCAACGTCTAAAGGTTTTATTGTATGAACATTTAAAACATATGTTTCTATTCCTTCTTTTTCTAATTCTTTAGCTGCAAGCAAAGCTTGATAAACTAAATGTCCAGTAGCAAAGATTCCTACTTGTGGATTTTCTGAAAGCCAAAATTTTTCTATCTTTCCAAATCTAAAAGGTGTTTCTTCAGTTGTGATTATAGGTGTTTTATCTCTTACAAATCTTATGTATACAGGACCATAAATTTCTGCTGCATATAAAGTTGCCTTTTTTGCTTCTATTGCATCACAAGGAGAAATAACTTTTATATTAGGCCAGCATCTTGTAATAGCAATATCTTCTGTTGCTTGATGAGTAGCACCATCAGGACCAGTAACAATTCCCGCATGATGCCCAGCAATTTTTACATTAGCGTCATTATAAATAATAGTTGTTCTTATAGTTTCCCAATTTTTACCAGGAGAAAATGTTGCATAAGAAGAAATAAAAGCAATTTTACCTGAAACAGCAAGGCCAGCAGCAATTCCAGCCATATTTTGTTCAGCAACTCCACATTCAATAAATCTTTCAGGCCACTTTTCAGCAAACTTATGTACTCTTGTTGATTCAGCAAGATCTGCAGTTAAAACAACAACATTTGGATTTTTTTCTCCAAGCTCAAGCAGCGCTTCACCATAACCATCTCTTATTGGCTTTTGCTCAATATTTTCATCAAAAATCTTAAGATTCAATTTTAACTCTGGATTTAACATTTTAAATTTCTTTTATATCTTCTTTAATAAAATTTTTATACCAATTTTCAAAAATTTCTGGGGTAGCAAGATGAATTTCAAATGGATGATAAGCTGAAAAACCTTTTTTTAAGTATATTAAAATTTCTGATTTTTTTCCTACCTGAATTGGCACTTTAGGAGAAACAATTAAAATGTCTATATCGCTCTTTGGTCCAAAATTTCCTTTTAAAAATGAACCAAAAAGGTAAACTTTAGCATCTTCTCCTAAAATTTTTTTAGCTCTCCTTTTAATAATCTTAAGATACTTTTCTAAGTTATTTATATATCTCTCTCTAACTTTTTGTGCTTCTATCAAAAGATCTATATAATTTGTCATTTTTATAAATTCAAAATTTTTTTTAATTTTACTAAAAAATCAAAGGCATCATCTGCTTCTTCTTTTAAAAATTGAGTAGGTAAATATCTACTTTCAATATAAGCAATTTCCAAATTATTGATTATTTTCAGATTTTCTCTTATAAATTTTTTAATTATTTTTGATTTTTTATAAGCTTTAGCGTAATCTTTTAAAAGATCCGAAATACTATGAATTTTTCTAAAATCTCCTAATTTTTGCCAAATTTTATATTTAAGATAAAGTTGAATTGCTTGTTCTAGATTAAACATAGTTAAATCGTATCTTTTCCTTTTATAAGCAAACTCTGCTAATTTTACAAACTCATCCGCTCTTTCTTTCAAAATTTCTCCCATAATCAAATTATATCAAAACTTTTATAAAATTCTTCCCTAATCAAATTTACACTCTCTCCTTAATCCTACATATAAATAGCGATCGCTTTTTATACGTATATTCAAATTTAAAAAAAATAGATCTAGAAAATAAATAATTGTTCTTCTCTAAAATTTTCAAATTAAATCAAAAATCTTTCTTAAATGAAGTTCATTATCTATTTCTTTTAATAAACCAAACCTTACATAAGGTCTTAAATTAAAATATTCAATAATAAAATCTAATTCGTCTTTACATTCGAAAGGATAGATATAAACACTTTTCTGTAATTGATACATCCCTATTTCTTGCAGTTTCTTAGATAATGCATAACGTGCTTGCTTTAATTTCTCCGGTATATCAAAAATAATTATCCTCCAATATCCATCCCAGTTTTTATCCTTTTTAAGTTTTAGATTATCAATATTGTAAATTAAAATTTTCTTCTTTCCTTCCTCTGAAAGAGTAAGAATTGCTGTTCCATCTTCTTTTTCTTTAATATCAACTAATTTAGATTCATATAATCTTTTTATAGCTCTATCCAAATATTCCTTTTTTACTCTTTTCAATTCTTTAGGAATATTCTTTAAAATCCAAAAATGTTTTCTTGCACTCATTGTTAATCCTAAAGCCACACCCATTAAAAGAAGTGTTAAAATCTGTCTTCCTAAAATTCCTATTTTCACTTTTCTAAATCTACTGTTGCCCATTTTATTAATTTCTTTCTGTAATAATAAACCTACGTATAATTAGCGATCGCTGTTTATACGTAAATTTTAATACAATTTTTAAAAATTTAAAAAAATATTGCCTTTAAAATAAAAAACAATATGAACCTACATATAATTAGCGATCGCTGTTTATGTGTATATTCAAACAAAAAAACAATGTTAAAAAGTGTCAAAATTGCATTAGGAGAAGTTATTCTAATTCTTTTAATTTTTCTTCGATTTCTCTTTCTGCTTCTTCTAAAATATTTTTTGCTTCTCGATAAAGTTCTTTTTCTCTTGGATTTAATTTAGGATCTTCGTCCAATAAAGAAATGTTATGCCTTAAATCTTGTAGGGTTTGTTTTATATGTCTTCTAAGATCAGTTTTAATAGTTTCTAATTTTTCTTTTTTAATTTCCTTATAAATTATTTCTATATGATGTTTTGTTAAATAAATAATTAGGACTATTATTAAAAGCAAAATTAAAATGAATAAAATAACAAAATAAAGAGTATAATCTTTTTGAACAACTATTTCTGTTTTAGTAAAAGGCTGAGGGATATTTATTATTTCTTCTTTTTGAGTGAAATTACCAGCTTTGTCGTAAATTACTCCTTTAAAAATATGTCTTCCTGAATCGACATTTCTAATAATATCCTCAACAATTTCTGAGCTTGTGCTTAAAACTAGATTATTATCTAAATACACTTCTATTTTGTCAATTCCTGAAATTTCATCCTCTGCTTTAACTTTGAACTTAATTGAATTTGTATCTAGTAAACTTAAAGAAAATTCTTCTAACAGAGGTTTAGTTGTATCAATATTGAATTTATACCTAGCAACATCACTTTGAATTCCTTCACCTATAAATTGAACATTAAAATAATAAGAACCATCTGGAATATTTCGAAGTTCTCTTCTTGAAATTGGAGGCGAATAACTTACTGTTGGAATAGCATCAGGATTTTTACCATATAAAAGCCTTACTTCAACTACTTCTTCTGGAACTCTCCATTCAAAAATGGGGTTATTATTGTTATACCATTTTTCTTGATCAGGATGTGTTGGTGAAAAAATCTTAGGCGTAGGAAGATAAGAAACCTTTGGACTTTCAAAGATTCTTTCTCTTATAACATAACTGCCTCCTCTCATATCTTTTAAAATGTTTGTACCAAATCCATCATTAGCCAAAACTGATCCAGAGATAAATCTAAGATCAGCTGTTCCTGGTTTTAAAGCTTTAAAAGTAATATTTACTATCTTTCCTCTGGCCCCTGTAAAACCTGGATTCAAAACAACACCCTCAGCAAAAACTTCTCCGTTGCCTCCTTTTGGTTCTTGTACCCATAAATTAATAATTGTTCCTGATTTTGATAAAGAAACTAACCTTAGAAGATCTTCGGGATAAGAAATTCTAAAACTAACAGCATTCATTGCTTGATCTGAAGAATCAACATAAACAGTAATTTCTAAATTTTCACCAACATTCAAATTTTTATTTGAAGGCAAAATATAAAGATCAGCAGACAAAACTTTATATATTGGCAATAAAGCAAAGGATACAAATAAAATACTAATTGCAACGAATTTATTTACAAATAGCAACGAATTTATTGTCATTCGTTCATTATTCTTATCGTTCATTTCCATTAGTGTTTCTCTTGTTTGCATATCCATACCTAAATTTTATAACAAAAATTATTAGAGCTGCTAAAATTATTAAACTACCAAAAAACAAAAAAACATCATCATAAATAATTATTCTTTGAGGAGTTAAGATCTCTATTCTTTCATTCCCCGCTTTATCTACTGCCTTGACAAAAATATAACTTCTTAAGCTTTGATCTTCTAAAACATATGGGCTTTCTGCTTTTTTGAAAGTTAAATTTTCGATATCGGGTTTGGCTAAAAATATAAAACCTACAGGCTTTTCATTTACTTCATAATAAGCAATACCTGATTGTTTATCTTTAGCTTCAAAAGTTATATAGTATTTACCATTAAAGATTTCTTCATTTCTTGCAAGATAAATTTTAAAAGATTCAGGAGGAAAATTGTCTTTAATTTTTATCTCAGGTTTTCCTTTTATATCTAAAATATTAAAACTCTTAGATAAAGCAATTAATTTTGCCTGTGCCCCCAATCCATCATTAAGCAAAACCTTTGAATTTTTATCAATCTCTATTTTTGCCATTCCGCTTTCTTTTGCTTCAAAAATCAAATCTACTAAATTCAAATTTCTTCCACTAATCCCACCACTAATAATTCCAGAAAAAACAATATCGGGATGTCGCACGTCTCGATATTGATAGTGGGGTTTTTCGATCCAATGAGTAATAATACTTTTGCCATCTAAATAATCTCTAAAAACTAAATTATCAGAAAAATTAACATAAACTTCAACAGCATTAATTTCTTCAAATTGAGTATCAAGATAGATGGGAACAACTATCAATTCATTTTTCTTAACATTTATATTTTCTATTTTAAGATCTATTACTGCTCCCCAAGCAAAGTTAAATCCTATTAAAGTTAGTAATAATAAAAATTTTCTCATTTTTACCCGGTCCAATAATATGCCATTATACTAAAGTCGACCAAATCGACTTTGCCATCTCCATTTAATCTTTCCTTTTCGATGATGGCAAAAACAGGACTTAATTTCCTTTTATACCAATAAGCTGCAATAGAAAAATCAATCAAATTTACTCTACCATCACAGTTTAAGTCAGCTTTTCCACAAACTTTTTTGATTTCTTTCTCAGTATTTCTATCCCCCACTTTAAAACTTACAACCCTTGAATAATTACTTACTAATTGATTCGCTAAAATTGATTTTGATTTAGCATAATGTTCTCCTTTTTCTAAAATATCAGTTCCTAATTGATAAAGATAAAAACCGTCTCTATTGGCAGAGGTTCTTAAAAATAATTCTTCTTCAGAGCTTACATTAATTAGAACATCGGCAAACGGAGGAGCAAAACCAAAAATTGAAATAAAATCACCTTTTCTCACTTCTAATTTATCAACATCAATTGTTGGAGAAAGCAAAATATTCCCCGCTGTAATTGTTTGTCCTGCTTCTAATTTCACTGGAAAAGTATACAAGCTGCTTCTTTTTCCTTCTTTATCTTCTGAATATAAAGTAAATAAATAATTTCCAGGTGACAAATTATCTAAAGCAAAAGAAAACTTTGCATCGTCTCCGGCAATAGTTGTGGCTCTTATAATTCCGTCAGACATTAAAACTACTTCACTTTTCGGTTGAGCATAACCAGAAATAATAATTTTTCCATATTGAGAAAGAGGAACACCTCCACCACCAGTTGGTGGTGCAACAGTACAACCACTAAAATTTAAAGTACAGTCTGCATTACAACTTAAACTTCCTTCAGAATAGCCAAAATTAAAACATGTTTGACCACCAAAATCACTTCTATCACATTGTTCACCTATCTCTTTAATTCCATTTCCGCAAACTCCAGGTACAATAGCTGTTACTGTTACAGAGGTACCTTTAATTTTTTGAAAAGTTAAAAGAGAAATCAAAATTACAAAGATTAATATAAATATTTTTAAAAAATTAGCCATGCATTTAATATTTGTATATTATTTACCTCTCATTTGCGCATTATTTATTGTTATTAGTTTGTTTTAATGCTTTTCTAATAATATACTCATTATACTTCTTAATAAGTCTTGGTAGAATAAAGAAGACAAAAATAATCAAGACTAGAATAATGAGAATTATCTTTATTGGAAACATAAAGAACCAATAATCGAAAGTAAGATTCTGACTTTGGTTTAATCCATAATAAATATTAAATTTTGCCTTATAAGCTCCGAAAGCAAAATTATTTGTCCATTCATTTTCTAAAACCTTTTCTTTTCCTGGTAAAATTTGTAGTTCTCTCTCATTAACTTTTAAATTAGCTACTAATCTTCCAAAAACATTACTAATTTCAATATCGCCCGTTGGTCTCACATAAGTATTTCCTTTATTTTTGATCTTATAAGCAAATTTTACTGGAAAACCAAAATAAACTTTTTTAGCATTAAATTCAGAAATTGAGATTTTATCAATCCTATTCCCTGAAACATTAATATAAACCAAACTTAAAACATTAACGCCAATAGCTACTCCAGTTCCCTCCCTTTTTTCTGGTAATGTCCCAAAACCAATAGCCAAAAAATGGCCTCCAGGTGGGGCATCTTTGGGAATATTAATAACAACAGGGACTTCGATCATTTCACCTGGCGGAGCAAAAACTTTTTCTGGAATTTTTACCCATTCTCTTTCCGGAGTATCCTCGATCCAAATTTTTGTCCCCCCTTCATCTTCAGTAAAACCCTTAACAATTGAATAAAGTTCTGCTGAAGTTTCGCCATCATTCCTTGTGTAAATAGAAAATCTTATTTCCTCACCCGGATTAACATTAAACTCAACTTTAGCCGGAGCAATAGTAAGTGCAAAAGAAAAATTAAAAATAGTTAAGTTAATTGCTATAAAAGTTAACAAAAATATCTTTTTACAATTCATATTTTTAATTTGTATTTAAATTTATTTTTTTAATTTGTATTTAAATTTATTGCTATTCGTTTCTAATTAGTTAGAAACACAATTATAAGTTATTGTATCTTGATAACTACCTGCAGGAGTTAAACCAGAAATTGCTGCTTTATGAGTAACAACTATTTCTCT
Source organism: uncultured Candidatus Saccharibacteria bacterium (assembly GCA_964655375.1). Taxonomy (GTDB): domain Bacteria; phylum Patescibacteriota; class Minisyncoccia; order UBA6257; family HR35; genus JAGDVT01. Next base: position 23,641 of record CAZZNB010000025.1, on the reverse strand, counting down.
ATTAGCAACAGGTTGAGATGAAGAAGCTAATTGAATTGTTGTGGTTGTTAGACCTCCGACAGTGTTTCCTGTTTGATTATATCTTGGATTCAAACTTAAAGTACCACCAGAACCAGCGGAGGTTGTTGTTGCTTGAATGCCATATCCTTCTGTTCCAGCCACTAAAGTTGCTGTAGGATCAAAATTAGAATTAGGAGAAGGAATTAAATAAGAAACTGAAGAATTCCAAAGCCCAGGATAGCTACCGTTTCCTGCATCATTTATTTGAACCTGACAACCAGCAGCAGGATTACAAGAAACAGTTGTTGTAACATTAGGATAAGAAGTATAAACAGCTGAAGGGTCAATAGTACCAAATGCTGTCGTTGTTGTTGAAAAAGAACAAGTTACTGAAGTTGGAACTGTCGCACTAACAGTTACAATTTCGGTTGTTTGCGCTTGAACTAAATAAACAAAAGATTCAAAAATTAAATATCCCATCAAAACCGAAATTACTATTAACCCCCCTTTAATTAAATTTTTCATTTGATTTATTTAATTTATTTTATATTTTAATTAATTTCGACCCTATCCTTTTTATTTATATTTTAACATTATAAAAAAATAAAATCAAATTAAGTTTTTCACAATTATAAAGCAGAACAAGTATAAGTTATTGTATCTTGATAATTACCTGTTGGCGCTAAATAAGAAGCACTTGCTTTATGTTTTATATATATTTGAGCATTACTTACAGCAACAGAAGAAGTAGCTAAAACAACATCAGTTAAAGAAAGCCCCCCCACATCATTCCCACTTTTATTATACTTTGGATTTATTGAAATTGAAGAATTGGTTGTTGTTGCTTGAATCCCATAACCATCAGTTCCTGCAGTCAAAGTTGTATCTTGGGATTGAATTAAATAGGTTGGAGATGTTGATTTATAAAGCCCAGGATTTGTACCATTTCCAGCATCCTTAACTTGTATTTGAAATCCACCTGAAGAAGTAATAGTAATAGTTATATCAGGAGAAGAAGTTGAAACTTCTGAAGGAGATAAGACTGAAAAAGAAGTTGAAGTAGCAGAAAAATTGCAGGTAATACCTGAGACAGCTGCTGTTGTAATTTGAGGAATAACAGAATAAGTTTCTAAAAGGGAGCCGTCAGATTTGACTACTCTAAAACAATAAGTAGTATTTGCTGGTGCTCCGTTATCTTTTAAAACAAAATCCCATTTCCCATCTTCTCCTACATTAATTTCTGACTGAGAATTAGTAAAAGGATTTAATTCTTCGTAAGTTTGATTTCTTATAGTATCAGCTCCGTGAACCGGATCATTAGCATTAGCAGTTAAAGGAGAGCCGTCAGTAGGAGTAGGGTTATCATAAAAAGCAATAACTGTTGAAGTGGTAACATCACTATAAGTTTCTCCTGAAAAACTGCTATCACACAAATTATCGCTTCCTCTTTGTGCAAATTGAAGTTTAAAACTGCCTTCACTGGTAAAAAGATCTGACACGCCAATATGCAAAAGCATGCGGAGCCTAAATGCTGCGCCCGCCGAACCTAAGGTTGCCGGTGTATCCTGAGCTGCAAGCGACGAGCCAACGTCTGTAGAATCGGTATTCTCAAAAAACCGATAGGCTGATTGCTCAAAAGTTTTAGGTGCAATGGGTCGGCCGAATAAATCATCCGGAGCTGCTGCGTACCAAGTGGCATAAATCATCTGCGCCGGCGTCAAGCTCAATCTCGCGCCATATATATCATCATTGGTAGAATACAGGGGCCCGAATTCCGCACTCCAGGTTAAACCATCATCAGTTGAATATTTAAAATAAACATTTCCAGTTGCAGCTGTGCCAGCTGTTGACTGAGCTGTATAAAGCACATATAAGTAACCTGTTGTATTGTCACGAGCAATTTTAACCCCAGTAATTCCGCAATTTGAACTGCCGGCGCAAACGCTATCTGTAACCACATCGGTTAAATCAGTCCAGGTTCCAGAAGAATAATTATATCTTTTTACTTTGACATCGTCATCAGTTCCTAATGTAGCTGCTTGATTGGCATAAGCCAAATACACATTGCCAGTCGAAGGATCAACTGCCGCGCCAAAAGAAGCGTCATAGGTACTGTTATCAAGCGCAGTCGTAATAGCTGCAAAATTGGACCAACTCGATCCGTTCCAAACCGAATATTTCAAGTCATTAGTGGTAGCACTAATGTCCCACCAAATAAGCATTATTCTACCAGAAAGCATCGGCACAAGAATTTGAAAATCATTGCCCACAGCCCAAGAAGCTGGCTCAGAAACCGCCCAGTTGGCAGCATTGGTACAGTTTGCAGTGCAGCGTACCATTATATTATCTGATCCATCAGTTACTGCCGCGTAAAGCGCGCCGTCAGTGCCTTTGGTAATGGTAACATGGTTGGTGCCAGCAGCTAAAGTTCCAGCATATCCTAAACCAGCAGTAATATTTACTTCCGCAGCTGTAAAAGTATCATTTGAAGTATTCAACGCGCGGTACCATATATCGTCATCACCGGTGTCAATATAAGCAATATGAATAAGGTTGCCGGTCGTATCCCCGGGTGTCCAGCGGTCATACCAAACCGCAACTTGAATAGTGTCTGTTTGAGCGGTTACTGCAACCGGCGTTCCCCAAGTTGCACCGCCATCCGTGGTTTTAGAATATACAATACTACCGTTAGAATCGCGATAAAACGCGTAACCTGTTGTCTGTGAAATAAAAACTGTGGTCGGCGAACCGCCATTGTGACTGGCAGCAGTTGTATGAACTGATGCATCAATTGTCACCTGCGCCGCAAGCGCTTTTTTTATTTCCGGTGGAATAAAATTAAAAATCCTTGGCCATCCCCCAAAAACCCACACCACCATTATCACCAATATCAATATTCGTGACGTCGTACGTCGTAATATTTTCAATATTCTAAAAAAAATTTTTTTTACTCTAAGGTCCATTCTTTTATTTCGGTCAAATCAAAACTTTTTAACCAATACTCAATTGAATCTCTGTAGCTTTTTTCTCCTTCAAAAACATTAAACAAAAATTCTCTTTGTGTTACTGAGGGGAAATTTTTTATTCCTAAATAATCTAAATGACTACTCCATCTATATCTTTCTAAAAATTTTATTGCTTCCTTGGGATTTTCCAGTTCTCTTTGCCTCCATTCAGTATATTTTAGATCTAAAGGGTTGCAATGAATATAATAAGGAAGATGTTTAAAATGTTCTTCTCTTTTAATTAATATTCTTTTAAATCTTCTTTCAAATAATGTTCCTGTTCTTCCATACTTTTCATTAAAATATTTAGCATATCCTCCATTCAATTTTTTCATAAATAATGTCAAATATTCCGTTTTTTTAGGAATCAAAAGTAAATGATAATGATTTGGCATCAAACAAAAAGCCAACAAATCAACAATCCTCTTCTTCCTAATTTTTTCACCCTCCCCACCATCAATATCAATATTACGACGTGCGACGTCGTAAAATTTATTAAACCTATAAAAGGTTGTTTCAGCAGGTACTATGTCATTGAATTCATACAAATCATGAATAAATCTTAAATAGTCTTCTTTATCAAGAAAAATTTTTCTTTTATCCACCCCTCTATTTACTATATGATACACCTCCATTTTTCGTAAATATTATGCCATAAATATAATATATATTCGGGACGTCGTACGTCCCGATATTAATTTGTTATCACGTTGATTTGGCAAATAATAGTTGAATTTTCTGAGCTAAATATTATTGGTAAAGAAAAATTACCTTTATCTGAACCTTTTTGGCGGTAAATCTTCAGTTGAGTACTGTTCATATTTGTAGAAATTTGATAGTCATTATTTTCTGTAAAAACAATATCAATGCCTGCAGGTAGGCTCCCTATTTCTAAATTTTTCATTCCTCCTCCAGATAATCTTAAATTAACCAACTTAGTATCACCTTCATTAAGATTAATAGTAAACTCTTCAGCAAAACAATTGAGGTCGTCTATATTTTTAATATTAACCTTCTTTGTAAGTTTTCTTACTTTTAATGGCTCGTCAAAAATAATATTTTGCTCAGATGAAGTAGTGCTTTCTATCTTTATGTTTTTTGAAAGTTCTTCATCAACCTTTCTCTCGTCAACCTCTTCTATAGATAATTCTTCATTATTAATCTCTTCTGTGGCTGTAGGTACTGAAACATTAAATACTCCTTCGGTTAAATTTTGAAAATTATATGTTATTTGTGGATTTTCATATTCCACTTCAAGCCACATTGATTCTAAATAAAGAAAATAATCAGTATCCGGGTATGAATTTATTTTTATTTGAATTTTTGAAATATCAAGCCAGTCATTGACAGGAATTTCAAAATTAATACCTTGCCAATTATTTTCATTAATGCTTCCAAGATAATTCCAGTTTTGACCGTCGAGAGTATAATGAATATCAAAAAGACTTTTAGGTGTTGTAATTATATTTTCTTGGATTTCAAGGGTTAAATCTGTTGATATTTCTGTTGATGTCTCTGTTATAGTGGTTGAGGTTTCGATTGATGTTTCAGTTGATGTTTCAGTTATTTCTGTTGTCATTTCTACCGAAGAAGATGGATTAAAATCGCTTGTATTCGTATCGTTTAGCGTCTGGTCTGTACTTTCATTTATACTTGTGTTGGTGTTCTCATTTGTACTGTCGTTTGCACTCTCATTTATGTTTTCATTTATGTTTGTGTTACTTAATGTTTCTTCTTGAGCAAAAACAAACTTAATAAATCTAAAAATTTGAGAACTCGTAGCAGATTCGATTTCTTCTTCATTAGTTTTATTTAATTCGTTAGTATCTGTTTCATTTACTTCACTACTATTTATATCATTATCATATAATTCACTACTACCCGTATTTATCTCATTAAGATTATATATCGGGATGTCGGACGTCGCTATATTGATTTCAATAGTTTTAGAAGGAAGGATTTTTTCGATAAAACTTTCAGATTGGGTTGGTTCAATTATTGGTTTTTCTCTTAATTCTTTTGTTAAAACCCAATTAAAATGCAAAGTTATCTTTTTAATCTCACCTTCTTTAATTGGTCCTTGAAAATTTCCACAATAAATTTCTTTAAAGCCCCCATAATAAACAGCAGAATTTGCTTCATTAATCAAATCAGGATCATCTACTTCTCTTTCTCCTTGTGCTTTTTCAGGATTAGCAAAGCTTCCCAAACAAGATTGTGGATAAAAATAAACTAAATCAGCTTTTGTTTGAGGTTTAAATATTATAAAAGATAAAAATATTATAAATATAAAAGAAATCAATAAATATTTTCTTTTCACAAAATCAATAAACATTTCTCTTCTAATTATACTACATAACTATAAATATCAGCGTTTGTCAGTATATAAATCAGTATTTATTTCTGACTACTGATGTTCGCTAATTATTTTTCCTCCTAATGTTCTTAATTCATCTAATGCTTTCTTTGCTTCTTCTTTGTTAGGTGGTTTGCCGTGCCATTCAAATTTCTTTTCCATAAAACTTACTCCTTTTCCTGGAATTGTATAAGCAATAATCACTGATGTTCTTCTCCATTCTGATTGAGCTTGACGAACAGCATCAACAAAAGCTCTGATATTATGTCCATCAACTTCTAAAACATGAAGCCCAAAAGCTTCTAATTTTTGTTTTAGTGGTTCAAGTGGCATTACATCTTCAGTAATACCATCAATTTGAATATAATTTCTATCAATAATAATTGTTAAATTTGGCAAAGGATTTTTACCAAGCCACATATAAGCTTCCCAAGTATTTCCTTCTTGATGTTCACCATCAGAAGTAATGCAATAAACATGATAATCTTTTTTATCCAAAATTCCAGCATAAGCAATACCAATAGCTTGAGAAATTCCTTCTCCAAGAGGGCCTGAGCTTGTTTCTACACCAGGAAGAGTTGTTCTATGAGGATGCCCTTGAAGTCGAGAATTGATTTTTCTTAAGGTTTTTAATTCTTCAACTGGGAAATAACCAGCAAGAGCCATCGCCGCATAACGAACAGGACAAATATGTCCATTAGACAAGATTAATCTATCTCTATCAGGCCAATCAGGATTTTTAGGATCATGCCGCAAAATATGAAAATAAAAAGCTGAAAAGATATCTGCCATACCAAGCGATCCAGCAGAATGTCCAGAACCAGCTTCAAGAAGCATTTCAATAATTAACTGCCTTATCTCGTTAGCTTTTTCTTCCAAAAATTTCACCTTTTCTTCATGAAGTTCTTCAATCATTTTTAATATTATAACTTAAATTTATAATTAATTCTTAAAACTTATTTTTTAAAAAAGATAATTTCCTCATCACCATAGCACTTTTTTGTTAACAATTATTTCCTTCAGCCAACATTGATTATATGATGCTTTTGAAAACATAATAAATTTTGCAGTAAACGATTAATTTTTTAATAAACGATAGATTTTTTCTATTTCTTCCCCCTCTCTTAAAATTTTAATTTTTCTTTCTCTTAAATCAATTAAAGTAGATGGTTTTGAAATTAGGTTCCCTCTATCTAAATAAAAAACTTTATCCCCAAAATATTTTTTAGCCTCTTTAATATTTTTCGCAGGTTCATAACTTTCCCAATTGGCTGAAGGAGCTATAATAGGCCCTGAAACTTTTAAAATATTTAAAATCAATTTATTCTTCGGAAGTCTAAAAGACAACGAATTTGTTCCTCGATGAAGATAAAAAAGTTCTTGATTGAAACAAGATAATATTATACTTATTTTACCTGGCCAAATTTTTTCTAAAATTTCCTTTTGCCAAGGTTTTAATTTTATTTTAAATTTTCTAAGATCATCAAAATCAGAAATTAAAATAATACAAGGTTTCTTAGGGTTTCTTTTTCTTAATTTATAAACTTTTTCTACTGATTTTTTATTAAAAGCAGAAGTACAAATTCCATAAATTGTATCAGTAGGAATAACACCAATAGCTCCTTCTTTTAAAAGCAACCCAGCCTTAAACCAGTCTAAGTCTTTTCTTCCTCGATATCCACCAACTAAATAATCATTTTTAATAACTCGATGACATGGAATGTTAGAATTTTTATTTTTAGCTAAAATATTAGCTACTGCCCTATAAGCTTTTTCATCCCCAGCTAATTTAGCAACTTTTTTATAGGTTAAAAAATTTCCTGGCAGTATTTTTTTTACTATTTTCAAAACTTTTTCTTTAAACATAATTTAATCTAGATGTTTAACATCATGAGGGTAGCTTTCCATTAAACCTGCTTCTGTAATTTTTATAAATTCTGCATTTTCCCAAAGTTCCTCTAAATTACTTGCTCCACAATAAGAAAATCCTGATCTAATACCTTTTTCTAATTCTTCTAAAATTTTAACTACACTTCCTTTATAATCCACAAAACCATAATTTACTCCTTCATCAGTTGGTAAATATTCTGTTTCTTCTTTTGTTTTTTCAAGTTTGTCTTTATAAGCAGCTCTAGAAGCCATTCCTCTAAAATATTTAACCAATCTATCTTTTAATCTAAATACCTCTCCAGGCGCTTCATCTGTTCCTGCTAAAAGAAAACCTAACATAACACAATTAGCTCCTGCAGCTAAAGCTTTAACTATATCTCCAGAATTTCTACACCCACCATCTGCAATTATAGGAGTGTCTCCTGCACCCTTTCTAGCAAGTTGAATTGCTGTAATTTGAGGAATACCTACACCAGCTACTATTCTTGTTTTACATGTACTACCTGGTCCTATCCCAACCTTAATAATATCTGCTCCAGCTTCTTTTAAATCTCTTGCACCTTCTTCTGTAGCAATATTACCAGCAATTAAGGGAACATTGGGGAATTTCTTTTTAACTTCTTTTATAGCTTTTAAAGTTTTTTCTAAATGACCATGAGCAACATCTATACATAAAATATCTACACCAGCCTTTACTAATTCTTCAGCTCTTTCTAAATAATCTCCCTTAATCCCAATAGCAGCACCAACCAAGAGTCTCCCCTTTTTATCCCTTACTGCTTTTTTATTTAAAGAATACTCAAAATCTTTGAATGTAATTAAACCTTTTAAGGTTCTATCTTCGTTTACAATCGGTATCTTTTCAACTTTATATTTTCTAAAAATTTCCTTGGCTTCTTCTAAAGAAATTTCTTTATAGCTTACAATCAATTTTTCAAAAGGAGTCATAATATCTTTAGCTAATTTATTTTCATCGTCTTCTAAAATGTAATCTCTTTTAGAGATTAATCCAAGAAGTCGGTTTCTTTCATCTACCACTAAAAAAGTATGAAAATGGTATTCTTCCACTTTTTCTTTTATTTCTTTAAGAGTTGTTTCTGGTGAAATAGTAATAGGATTTTCAACAAAATAGTTCTCTGCTCTTTTCACCTTTTCTATTTGTTTAACTTGATATTCTATAGAGCAAAATCTATGAATAATTCCTAAACCACCATTTCTAGCCATAGCAATTGCCATTTCAGCTTCAGTTACAGTATCCATAGGCGAAGAGACAATTGGCAATTTCAAAACTATATCATCTGTTAACTTTGAAGATAAATCAATATCTTTCCTTGATTCAATCTTTGATCTTCTGGGAATTAGTAAAACGTCGTTAAAAGAAAGACCCTCTAACATTTTTACGGTAAAATTTTAAAATAAATTAATTTCAAAAACAACTATAGTATTATTCTTCTGTCTTTTTTTTAATTCTTATAATTAGAGCTTTATATTTGACATTATTTTCTAAGTTAGTGATAATCTCACCATCACAACCTATTTCTAACCCCAGCCTTTCAACAATCAAATTTTTATATTCTTTAAAAGATTCCCAATAAGGATTATTTGATGTTAATAAATCTAAATCTATATTATTCAAAATAGTATTTTGCCATTTCTTTATTTCTTCGAAGTTAGTTTCCATTGTGACAAAGTCATATTCTAAATACCATCCTTTTTCTTCAAAATCTTTTTTGATATCCTCCAAAAAATCTTCCCAGGTTTTTATTTCTTTAATTTTATATTTTTGAAAAATGTTTTTTAGTAAAATCAAAAAATTATTTAAACCCAATTTGAATCCATAAGCTTTTCGTCTTGTATTATCATCCATAACTAAAAATTCGGAATTAATTTGGTTAATTAAAGCAAATAAAATTATTGAAAATTTAAAAGGATCATATATGTAAAATTTTTCTCTTATAGCTTTTTCTAAATCATTAAAAAGAGCAACAGAATTTTCTGAAAAATTTTCTTCAACTTCTTTTTTTGCTTTTTTAAGATCAATACCTCTCTTAATTAATTCTTCAATTTCTGAAGAAAATTCATTTATTTTATTTTTTTCTAAAATAAAACATTTTACTTTCACTTCATTAGGATCGTAAACAAAATAAACATATTTATCTCCTTTTTTATGATAATATAATGCTAACGCAGGCATATATATACCTAAGTCTTCTATGAAAATTGCCTCACCATTTTCTTTGAGTATTGAAAAAATCTCTTCTATATTTCCTAATCCTGATATATGAGCAAAAATATTAGAACCAATTACAATAGGTATAGAATTTTCTTTGATCGGGATATTTCTAAAATCGAAATTTAATTTTACTCCTTCTTTATTTTCTTTTAAAACTTCTAAATTTATATCAGATAAAACAGTCCTTTCTTTTAATTCTTCTGGTAAAAGATCTAAAATTCTACTTTTATAACTTCCAAGCTCTAATATAATAGGTTTTTCTTGGGTATGCTTTTCAATATAATTAGGTAAAACATAATTTTTAAAAAATTTTTCAAAAAAATATTGGTAAAATAACAAAATATTAGGATAATCGGGATATGCAGGACTTTCTTTAAATCTTTTAATTAAAATTTCTATATTTTCTTTAAGACGACTTTCCTCTTTCTTCCGGCTCCAGGCTCCTAAAAATTTAAACATATTTAAAAATTTTAATCTATTTTTCTTAAAATTACAGTAATTTCTCCTTTTAATTTTCTATCTTTAAGTTGATTAATTATATCTTTAATTCTACCCCTAATATATTCTTCATAAACTTTTGAAATCTCCCGAGCTATTACTACTTCACAATTATCAAAAATTTCATTAATAATTTTTAATGTTTTCTCTATTCTTTTAGGAGATTCATAGAATATAATTGTCATTTTTAAATCTTTTATTTTTTCTAAAGAAGGTTTAATTCCCTTTTTGGGTAAAAATCCTAAAAATATAAATTTATCAGTAGGAAGCCCTGATCCTACTAAAGCAGTTAAAAAAGCAGAAGGCCCTGGAAGGACTTCTACTTCTATATTATTTTCTATGCAAGATTTAATAAGTTTATAACCTGGATCTGAAATAGATGGCATGCCTGCATCTACAATCAAAGCACATTTATGTTTTCTTAAAATCTCTAAGAGTAAAGGAATTTTCTTTTCTTCTCTTGGAGCAAAATAAGAAATTAATTTTTTATTTTTAATTCCATAATATTCTAAAAGAATTTTTGTTCTTCTTGTATCTTCACAAAATATGTAATCAACATCTTGTAAAACTTGTATAGCTCTGAGAGTAATATCTCTTAAATTCCCAATGGGAGTAGGTACTACATAAAGTTTAGACATAGTAATTTATAATTTTAAAATGAGGATAGAAAGAACTCCAAATAAGGATAGTAAAGGAAAAATAACAAGAAGAGGATTTTTAGGAATATTAACTGGTGGGTTGGGAGCTTCTATTATTTTTTGGTATTTGAAAAAAAGAATTGGACAAGGCAGAAAAGAATTTGTTGAAAAAGAATTTATTTTAGAAGATTTTTTAAGACAAATCCACAATGAACTGAGCGAAATAGAGAATAGGGTAGAATTGAAACTTACAGAAGAGCAAAAAGAAGAAACAGAAGAAAAATTAAAGAAATTTAAAGAAAATTGGGGAAAACTAGCTTATCCTCTAAAAGCTTATTTTATAGAGGACCCCTCATTAAGTTTAGATACTTTATGGGAAAAGAAAAATGATTATATAAAAGAAATAGAAGAAGATGAAGGGTTAATTTTGAAATTTAGAAAAATTAAATTAAATTTTTTAAGAAGCTTTGAAGATAAACCACGTGGATATATTGAAGATTTAAACGAGTTTGAAGATTATATTCGGAAATGTATAACTGAATCTATGTTAGTTTTAGATATAGAAGCATTATTTAAACATGAAAGATATAATTTTGAAGAAGAAAAAATAAATTTAATTTTAGAAATTTTAAAAGATGAAAAATTTATAGAACTTTTCACCCGTAGTTTAATAAGCCTAATATTAGTAGAAATTTGCTACATAGATGAAAATGCCAAAAATAATAAAAATATTTTGATTTATTTGTTGCGTAAAAATGGATTAAGATTTCTTTCTTTCGTACCTTCTATCTATGATAAAAGACTTTCAATTGGTCCTTTCCAATTAACAGATTTAGTTATAGGGGAAGAAAAAGATAAATTTTATCCGCTTAATTTTATGAATAATTTTATCAAAGAATTTGACGAAGAAGTTAAAGAAAAATATAAACTGCCACAATATAAACTCCCAAATTCTTTAGAACAATTTGAAATTCGTCATCATTATAGAGCAGAAGTATATTTATTAGTTTTTTATTTATTAGAATTGTTTAGAAAATTTGAAATAGATCAAATTAAAAAAGCTTATCAAAAAGATAAAAATTGGTTTTATTATCAAATTTGCTATTATTTAGCAGGTTGTCATCATTTACCCGTTGAAACACAAAAGTTATTTAAAAAATTTTTAGATAACGAAGAAAATATAGAACAAGAAAAATCTTTCGTTGATTTTGCAAACACTCAAGATACAAATAAAGATCTTCTTGTTTATTTGGATAGATTTCGGGCGAATTTAAAGGGAGCAGAATAGCTGCTCCCTTTTAAAATAATATAATATTTCAATATATATAAATTTTTGAGACTTTATTTTTCTTTATATATTCCAAAAGAAAATCTGAATAACATAAAGGCACCCTTACACAACCATGACTTGCTGGATAATTAGGTACACTTTTGTAACCATGGATTGCATAAGCACCATGAAAATATATAGGATTATGCATATATCCTGACCAGGGCCTCCCTACAACTTTATGCCATCCTTTTTTGTATCTATATATTCTAAATTTGCCCTTAACAGTACTGTTATTTTTTCCTGTTGAAACAGGAATGATATATTTAATTTTTCCATTTTCTACAATATAAAGAACCTGCAATTTTATATCAACTTCGATATGCTTTTCGTTACTTTTAAATCTAGATTGGGGAATTAGAGGATTTTTTAAAGTAGCTAATGTTTCTGCGCCTATAATCCCATCTGTTTGTATTCTATTAACTTTCTGAAAGGCTATTACTGCAAATTTTGTTTTAATTCCATATTTGCCATCTATATCCGGGAGATACCCTAAGCTAGCTAACGTAGTTTGTATCTCTTTTATTTTTCCTCCTTTATCTCCAAATTTATATTTTCCAGCATAAGTATAATTTACAAATAAAACAATAATTAATAATTTACTTATGCTTTTCACAATTTCCCACCTCCTTTTAGAGTGCAATAATTTGATTATAAACTATATATTTACTAAACGCCAAAATTGTTTTATAATAAAATTAGGAAACTAAAAAGGAGGTGAAGGTTATGTATGAAGTTGTTATCTTAACTATATGTTTATCACTAATAAATATATTTATATGGTTAAGTGAAGAGATGGTATACTGGTTTAAAAACACCGAAAATATAATAGAAAAAATGGCCTATATTAACTTCTTCTTTTATATCCTTACGGGGATTTTTCTTTGTATCCTAAAAATTGGGGAGGTGATAGGTGTATGGAAGTTATGATAGTAGGATTTATAATTTGGATAATATTCTCTATAACCGTTATAATTAGTAGCACACTCTTAGTATTAACAAATAAAACTAACAAAGGAACAATAATATTAGGAAGTTGGGTTGTTATAACTTTTATCTTATTTATAATAATGCTTATAACTTCAATTAAATAATTAGATTAAACAAAAAAATTAAATTATTCTTGGGCCAAGATTATTCTTGGCCCATTTTATTTTTAAATTCTTCAATTAAATTAGTTTCTATTGGGTCAATATTTTTAAGTTTAGCTAAATAATAGCTTGTAAATCCTGCCGCTAAAATGTTTTTAATCGAAATTATTAATCTTTCTTTACCTATAAAGTTGATTATTTCGTTTTTTATCTCTCTTTCATCTAATAAATTTTTCAAAATGTCTATTCTTTTTCTAACTTTCTCTTTTATAAAATCTGGTGCATTTATAAATAAAACAAAGAAATTTTTATAAAATTTTTCATTCTCAAAGATCTCTAATTCATTATGGCAAAGTTCAGGTAAAAAAGCTAAAAAGGCAGGATGTTTTGAATTTTCATTAAACATTATTTTCCAGTAATAAGATAAAGGATATAAATATTCTATTGAATAGATTAATAAAATTTTATTTCCTATCTCCTCTGCTAAAAGCTGTGATTTTTTTTCTATTTGTTGAATATTGATTTCTTTTTCTAAATATTCGCTATTAACACTTAAATCAGGGTTGATTAACTTAAAAAGTCCTTTAATCATATAACCAACTGCTAAGCGTGGTACAATATCATCTTCAGGTAATTTGATATAGGGCACATTATTTTCTTTTGCTAAATTTAGTAATGTACCATTTTTAGAAATAGCTATTAAATTTAACTTTCTGTTTAGAGCTTCATTAAAACTAGAAAGTGTTTCTTCCGTATTCCCAGAATAAGATATAGCAATAATTAACCTTTCGTATAAATCATTTAAATTAGGAAGCTCATAATCCTTATGAATATATATATCAATTTCAGGAAATAGAAATTTCAAATAATCGCCAGCTAAATGGGATCCTCCCATACCACAAATTAAAAATTTCTTTGAGTATTTAAAATTTTCTTTGTTTTCAATAATAGGTTCGAAGTCAAATTGTTTAACAAATTCTCTAATTTTTAATAATATTTCCATTTATAAAAAAATTATAAAAATTTTAAATATTAAACTTAAATAAAATAAGAAATTAAAAGATTTTCTTTTTTATATTTAATAGTATTGAGATTGCTAAATAAAATAAGAAAATTATTATAGTATTAAAATCAACTATCAAGCAATATAAACAATAATTTTTTATTACTTTAAATTGTAAATAAATTAAATAAATAGAAAATATAAAACCCAAAAAAGAAAATATTACTCCTGAGCTGATGAAATCTTTATTTACAAAAGCTATTAAAGTTAATAGGAATAGAAAGATAAAATAAATAAAACCGACCAAAGAAATAGAGAGGCCGTAAATTTTGCTATATTCACTTCTCAACACCTCTGCGCAATTATTATAAGGAATGCAAACAAGAGGTTGATTTTCTAGTTCACTCAAATATAAATAAAAAGAAATTAAAGCATTAAAGACAATTAAAAACAATATTATATTCAACAGAAAATTTTCATTATTTATATTTAATTTAAGCTTCATTACAGTAATTTTAAACTATTTCAATTTTATAGTTTTGTAAAATTTTTTCTATTCTTTCCACATCAAATCCTATAATATATTCATTATCTTCATCATTAAAAATTATTTCTGTAACAGGTACACCATACTGCCCGGTTTTCTCTACCATTTCTTGAGCAGAAATTGGATTTAAGTCTACTAAAGTATATTCATATTTTATTCCTTTTGAATCTAAATATTCTTTCTCTGCCTTACAATATGGACAGTTTGTTGTTGCATATAGTTTTATTTTCTTTATTGTTCTTTCTTCTGCATTACTTATTTTATCAATTAATTTTTTAAGTTTATCTTCTATATCAGAAATTTTTTGAAAATCAGTGATAGAGCTTAAAATTTCAGGGTTAAGAATTCCTACTTTATTAATTCCATTCTCTTGGGCAATAAAAATAATCATTGGTAAAACTACTAAAAGTTCTGGATTTATATTTTTGTAAGTTCCAAATAAACTTTTATCATAAATACTAACTAAAGTAATTTCATCAACTTCTTTTATCCCCCAAATTTCTATGTTGTTACTTTGAGCATATTCTTTTAGATTATTTAAAATTTCATTTTTGCTTAATTTCGATTTTCTAAAGTATGAAATTTTCATTGTTTTTTATTATTAATAGCGACTTAGCTAATTTTTATAGTTTATAGAATATAAATTTGCCAATATATAGTGTTTATAATTTAATTAATTAAATATAACAAATTATAATGGAATTTCAAGAATTTGCCAATTTACTATTAGAAAATAAACAATTTTCTGAAGAAGAACTATTAGAAATTAAAAAAGCTTTTAATTTTGCCAAAGAAAAATTTGAAGGAATATATAGAAAAAATGGAGAGCCTTACTTTAACCATTGTATAAGAACTGCTTTAAATTTGGCTAAATTAAAGATGGATTATGAAACAATTTGTGCTGGTTTATTACACGATATATTAGAAGATGCAAAAGTAGAAAAAGAGGAAATTTTGAAAGAATTCGGAGAAGATATAACTTTTTTAGTAGAAGCAGTAACTAAAATTGGAGAAATTAAATACAGAGAGAAAAATTTAGTTCAGGCAGAAAATCTTAGAAAGCTAATTTTGTATATTGCTGAAGATTTAAGAGTGGCTATTTTAAAACTTGCTGATAGATTAGATAATATGCGAACTTTGGAATATTTACCAGAAGAGAAAAGAAAAAGAATAGCCTTAGAAACTCATGATGTTTATGCGCCTTTAGCATTAAGATTAGGTATATTTGAGTGGGCAAGCGAATTAGACGATTTGGCTTTTAAATTTCTAGAGCCTGAAAAATATAAAGAAATAGAAAGTGAAATTAAAAAAAGATTAGAAGGAATCGAAGAGCTTATTCCGGAAATTATAGAAAAAATAGAAAGAGAAATAAATAAAAGAAATATTAATCTACATACTATTCAATACAGAATCAAAAAACCAGCAAGTGTGTATAGAAAATTACAAAAGAAAAATTTTGATTTTGATCAAATTTATGATCTAATAGCTTTTAGAATAATAGTTTCTACTGTTGATGAATGTTATTTAGTTTTAGGTATTTTACATTCTTTATTTAAACCATTATTAGAAGAATTTGATGATTATATTACTTATCCTAAACCTAATGGATATCAAAGCTTGCATACTACTTTATTAATTGGAGAAAATAAATATGCAGAATTTCAGATAAAAACTTTAGAGATGCATATAAGAAATGAGGAAGGAGTAGCTGCTTATTTTGCCTATGCTCAATTTAAAGATACAAAAGGATATAAAAAGGGATTAGGAGTTGAAAGTTTAACTGAAGATGAAATTAGATTTATTAAAGAATTAACTAAATGGAAGCATATACAAAATAAAAATCCAGAAGAATTTCTAAAGGAAATAAAAACTGATGTCTTACAAGAAAAAATTTATGTATTTACGCCTAAGGGTGATGTTATTGAATTACCCAAAGGAAGTACTGTTTTAGATTTCGCTTATAAAATCCATAGTGAAATAGGACATCATTTTGCTGGAGCTAAAGTAAATAATAAAATTGTTCCTATAGATTATGAACCAAAAACAGGCGATATTATAGAAATTATTACAAATAAAAATAGAAGCCCTTCTCCTGATTGGTTGAAAATTGTGAAAACTTATAATGCCAAAAAACATATTAAATCATATTTAAAGAAATTTAGATTCAGTGAAATAAGACAAATTTATGAACTTAAAATTATTGCTAAAGATAGAATTGGATTACTTAAAGATATTTCAAATATTATTTCTGCTTATGGAATAAATATAATTGAAGTTAGAAGTCAAACGAAAAACAATTTAGCGATTTTAAAATTTAAACTTGTTGTTAATGATAAAGATGAATATGAAAGATTAAAATCAGCAATAAAAAGAAAAATTAATGAAATAATTAAAATTGAGTAGGAAATAGAACAACTTTTTATTATAAAATTACAAAAATTTTAAATCTTTATATTAGTACTGTAAATAGCAGACTCTCTGAATTAAACTGTAAATCTCTTAGTCTTTATTTAATTTAAATTTTTAACTTTATTTAAATTTTGAACTTTATGGCTGAGGCATAACTTGAGGAATAACTGGAACAGGTTGAGATTGTAAACTCTTCAAATTCTCCAAAAGCTGCTTTATTACTTCATTTATCTTGAGTTGTGTAGGTTGAGGTTGAATCGGTCTTATAGGTTTTACCACTGGTTGTTGGCTAATTACTTTTACATGATTTGCTACAAAAATATTATTATTAACATCCCATCTTCCACTAATTCTAATTTCTTGATTGATTGCTAATTTATCTTTATCTCCTTTTGCGTTTTCAATATTCCATTTAGTAGTAAATCCTAAAGTATTCAAAGTTAGTATATTATTTTCGAGATTATCTATTTTACCTCCAGCCATTGCTCTTCCTGTAGGTGTTAAAACAAATACATTTCTTCCTATTCTTACAAAATTTTGGATATTTTTTTGAATTTCTTGAATATTTTCATCAATTATTTCTCTAATTTCTTGTTTTAGTTCTTTAACTTCAGTTTTTAACCCTCTAATTTGTCTTTTAACTCTTATTAAGCATTTTCTATATTCTAATCCCCTTAAGCCTTCACATCTTTTTTCAATAGGAAGTATTTCTGAAGTAGTTGCAGATTCAGGAGCAGAAACAGATTCAGGAACAGAAACAGATTCAGGAGGTACTGGTGTTACGACTTCTTCAGTAGTAAGATCTTCTACGGGAGGAGGAACTAACTCAGGTTCTTGAGCTAATCCGACCTTTATTAAAAAGACACAAAGAATTAATAACAAGCTACTTAACAATATTTTTCTCATTATGAATTATAAAACTTACTTAATACGACCTTAATTAAATTTTAAATTATTTTATCATAAATTCTTACTGTTCCTATCCCCCAGCTAAAAGGAAATTCATATGTTCCTTTTAATTCCCATATTTTATCATTTATTTCTTTTGTAACTATAATAATTTTAGCACCTTTTTTAAGATTTTGCAGCTTTTTATATAAATCATTCATTAATTCATCGCTAAAACAAGTAGCATGAGAAAATATAATATCAGCATCACTAAAATCAAATTTTTTTATATCTCCTTGAATAAATTCTACAGAAGTTTTTATATTTAATAAATTTTCAAGTTTTTCTAAGGCTTTTTTGGAAATTTCAACTAAATCAGGAATATATTCTATGCCTACAGCCTTTTTAGGATGTTTATATAAATAAGCAGTTATAACAGCCTTACCGCTTCCACTTCCTAAATCATAAAATATAGTCTCTGAAGTAAATTCAACTAAATCTAAAATATTCATAAATTCTTCAGGTAATATTTCCCCATAAACAAAAGATTTATCTGTAATATTATGAATATTTCTATAATTTACAGAAACCATAAGAGGATTTGTATCAGAATATAATTTTTTCAATATTTCACTAATTTCTTTTTTATCCATTACTAAAATTCAAAAAAAGAAAAAGAATATATTATAAGTCCCTTCATCTCCCATATATGTATTTTTACATAGTTCAGCATTATATAAATTTTATTAAATTTATCTTTAAGATGATAAAATAATAAAATCTATTAAAAAATTAAATTTATCAAAAGCTAGAAGTTAAATAATTTTTTAATAATTAAGAAGAATTTATAAACAATAGAAAGAGCTAATACTATTATAACTGCATAAATTAAATATAGTAACACATTTATTAAAAATGGAATAATATTAAGAAAAGAAAGTAAACTATCAGTAGTATTTTGAAGCATTATTTTAAGCTGGCTTCTTAATCTGTTACTCCATTCTTCGTCTAATATTTTAATTTTCTTGCTTTGTTCTAAACTAATAGAAAGTTTATTATAATTTTCAGCTGTTATAGTTTCTTCAATTTCTCTTTCATAATTTTTCATTTGTCTTAAAATATTCATTTTCTTTTCATTTATATACACTAGGAGTTCTATATTTTCTCTAGATGGATATGAACTTGCCAAGCGTGTTTCATATTCAGTTAGGGTATCAAAAGTTTTTTTTAAAATCTCTACCTCGTCATATGTCTTTTTTAATGAAAGTATATAGAATCTAATATTTGATTTTATTACTTTAAAATTTTTATTTAAATAATCAATATAATTATCGAATGTATCTTGCGGGATTTTTAAATTTAAATAAATTTTAACTTTATAATCATCTTCATCTTTTTCATATTTTTCTAAAATACCTTTATAGGTAGATAAAGAATTTTTTATTTTTTCATAGTCTTGATCAGCATTTTGTGATTTTATATTAACATCTCCTTCTTTTATTCTATGCTCTCCAACTATAGAAGGTTGTTCAATAGCTTTTTGTGTTTCAGAAAGAGAAGGTAACTTAGACAAGAAAGATCTTGAAGGTTTATAAGATGGAAATTCTTGGGTTTGTATTGGCGCTACTAAACCTGAAGTTCGTGGTAGGACCTCATATTTTTCATATTTAGGTGCTATTCCTATCATGCCCTTTGAAGCTCCTTGATAAAAAAAATAAAAAGCAACTCCTAAAGATAAAAAGGCGAAAATCTGCCATTTATACTTGCTTATGAACTCCTTAATTTTTGAAGATTTATTTTGTTCTTCCATTTTATTTTATTTATAACTTACGACCTTTATAAAATTTTAAAAAAACAAAAAAATTTATAAATATTTTAGTGGATAAATATTTTCAAATTAAAAAATATAAATATCTTAAAATATAAAATAGAAAAAGGGCTCGTAGCTCAATGGCAGAGCGTCTCGTTCACAGCGAGAAGGTTGCTGGTTCGAATCCAGCCGAGCCCATTTTGAAAGCAGCATATCAAGTTTATAATTATTTTAATTAAATAAAATCAAGTTTATAATTATTTTAATTAAATAAATTTTAAATTTTATGACTTATTAGTTTAAAATTTAAATAATATCATGAAAAACAAAGAGCTTATTGAATACATAGAATCTTCTATTAATCAAGGGAAGTCTAAAGAAGAGATTTATAAAGACCTTTTAAATCAAGGACTAGGTGTTGATTTGATCCAAAATGCATTTAATCAAGTGGAACATAAACATAAAAAAGAAGGTACTCAGCAAAAACATTTAACTGATATATACAAAAAAACTATTATTGTCATCGTAACTACAGGAGCTATATTAATTGGTTTTGGTCTTTTTTCTCTTATCGCCATTAGTTGGCGATATATGCCGGAAATTTCTCGTCTTTTGATAATTTTGGGTGGGATAATTTCTTCTTATACATCAGGTTGGTTCTTAAAAGCAAAATGGCATTATGAAAAAACAGGGGAGGCATTAATATTGTTAGGAGCACTTATTTATGGAATTGGAATTTTTTTAGTTGCTCAAATGTTTGAAATTAAAGGAAATTGGCCCGATGGATTTATTTTATGGATGATCGGCAATATTGTGATGGCTTTTGCTTTAAATTCTACAACTCTTTTTTATTTATCCATATTGGTAGGTATTGTTCCTATCGTTAGTTATGCCTTATTTATAATCATTAAAAAGAATATACCTCTAATAACATCCTCTTTTTTGCTCCTCATCGGTACTATACTTACTTTTTTGACAGCTTTGATTATGAAAAAAGGTATTAAAACAAAATTAAATGATTAATAAAAATGCTTATTGGATATTTATCCCCATTTTTAATTCTTATTTTACTCACTTATCTTAATAATTATCTAATAAAAGAAGAGCTGGAATTATTAATAAAAAATAAATCTATTATATTATCTATCACAAAAAAAGATTTACTAAGTGAATTTTTCTTTTTATTATCAATCCTATTTTTAGCTATGACACTTTTAGCTTTTAACAAAAATTTTAACGAACCTCTAAGTTGGCAGTTTATTATTCTTATCACCTCTATTATTAGTCTAATAACTGGTCATTATTATGGATCTAATTTTAGTGTTGTTTTAAGCTTAATTGGGTTTATCACATGGTGGTATTTTCAATCTGCTATATGGGTTGAAGAAAAAAGTATCAAATTTATTGCTGTTTTTACAGGAATAATATTTATCTCCATCTTGTCATATCTTTCAGGGCGTATTTTAAGTAACAAAATAAATAATAAAAATCTTTCAATAAGTTATTTAATTATAGGATTTCTAGTTATAATCATTTATTTATATTATATCCAAACATTATGGGGTCTTCACACATTAGAAGAGATTATAAAGGGCAATTTTATTTTAAATTCCTGGAAAATTACTTCTATTCTTTTAATTTTATTTATATTTATTGTTAGTATATTAATATATTCCACAAATAAAAATATTATTTTAAAGCCCGAAGCTTTTATACTTAGTTTGATATTGATATTAACCACTATAATGACTTTCGCTCCAGAAAATCTATCTTTTATACAAAATTTTACATCTACTACGAAGTTTAATTTAAGTTGGATTGGTATTTTATTAGAATTTATATTGAAATTATTAACTTTAACTATACCAATTTATTTAATTGTTTGGGGAATTCGCAATAAAGATAAATTAATAAAAACTTTAGGTCTTGTATTATATCTTATCATGATTATTATCCAATGGATAGAATGGATATATTTTAGCCCATCTGATTTTTTATTCTCAGGAGTTATGATTAGTAATTTAATTTTCCCATTATGTGGTTTTATCACTACTGTATCAATTAAATTTATAGAAAACAAATTAGATCTTAAAGTTTATACTACTGCTTATTTTATTTTAGTATTAGTTCCTTTATTCATGTTTTTATTCTCCCTTTCATCAAAAGATGACTTGATATCAAGTTTTAATTTCAACTTTCTAGATTTTTCATCTTTTGAGTATTTTTTATTAATAATTTTAATTTACTTAGGATTCCATATTTTGCTAGGTTTTTATTATCTACGAAATAACATACAATTTTTTAAACAGATACTTATTTTATTCGCATCTTTAGTTATTTTAATATTTATATGTCTTATGCCTATTCACAATAACTTAGCAGGTTCTTTTGGTGAGCTAACTAATTTAGGAGTTTTTTGGTTATTTGTATTTAATATTCTTCTTTTCTTAACAATTGTGGGGATTATTTTACTAGGTTATATTAACAAAAACGAAGTATTTATCAACTGGGGGATATTCTTTACATTTATTCTTATTTTTCTCAAATATTTTGAACTATTTTGGAGTCCTTTTAATAGAAGTTTGTTTTTTATACTCCTAGGAATTTTATTGCTTGTTACTGGTTGGTTAATGGAAAAATGGCGACGTAATTTATTAACCGCAATTAAGGAAGAAAAAGGGGGTAATATTAGTAATAGTTAAATTTTATGACTCTAAACCATAAAAAATTTATATTAGCACTTAGTTTTCAAGTTATTATCATTTTAATTCTTTTTATATTAGAACCTATAATTTTTACTAAAGAAACCTATGTTTTATTAAAAATTGAATCAATAAATATTAAAAGGTCTTCATATGGAGATTTTCTTAATATTTCATATGAAATTTCTTTTATTCCTTTATATTTATTTAGGCACCTTTCTATTAAAGAAGGAGATGTAGTTTATATACCACTTAAATTAGATAAATATTATTGGACTGCTGCAGGAAGTATTACGAAAACCAAACCCATTTATTCACGAACAATCTTTATCAAAGGAATAGTTAAGGAGATTCTATATGATAAAGTAAATGTTATTTATGGTATTGAAAATTATTGCCTTCAAGGAATGTATATTAAAAATTTACCTTCAAAAAAGGAAAATATCATAGCAACAGTATCAATTAATAGACACGGAAAGGCTAATTTAAAACAAATTTATGTTAATAATGAACCATGGATTAAGAATTTTATTAAACCAATTAAGTGTAGTGGTATTTATTAATTAAGGGTTTATTTTAAAATGAAAATATTTCTTTGCGGAGATGTAATGACAGGAAGAGGGGTAGATCAAATTTTACCTTATCCGTCTAACCCTATTTTAAAAGAGTCTTTTGTAAAAGATGCAAGAGATTATATTAAACTTGCTGAGGAAGTTAATGGAAAAATAAATTATCCTGTTACTTTTGATTATATCTGGGGAGATGCCTTAAGAGAATTAGAAAAAGAAGAAGTTGATATTAGAATAATTAATTTAGAAACTACTATAACTACAAGTGAAAATTTTGTACCAAAAGGAATTAATTATCGAATGAACCCTAAAAATGTTGATGTATTAAAAGTATTTAAAGTTGATATAGCGTGTTTAGCTAATAATCATATTCTTGATTTTGACGAAGAAGGACTTTTAGAAACAATAAAAGTCTTAAATGAAAATGGAATTTTAACAGTTGGCGCAGGGAGAAATATTGATTTTGCTCAAAAACCAGTAATCATAAAAAAGAGGGGGATCGAAGTAATAATTTTTAATTATGGTGATGTCTCGAGTGGCATCCCAATTACTTGGCAAGCTAAAAAAGATAAGCCAGGAGTAAATTTAATTAATTTTAACAATTATGAGATAGATAAAATTATTCAAAAAATCAAACAAAATATTCAAAAATAAAAAAATAAAGATTGTTTT
>CAZZNB010000024.1:0-8831 GCA_964655375.1 uncultured Candidatus Saccharibacteria bacterium | reverse complement strand
TAATACCAACCTGAAGGTAAAGGTGGTAATTTAGAAAGCCAAGAAGAGCAAGTAAATGAAGAGTCTGGCAAAGATATATAAACAGTGTTTGAGGCTATATTATTAAAAGCATTAGGGTTTTCTAATTCTAAAGTATTTAACAGCAGATTTAAACTATTTAATTCATACAACCTTTTATTATCTCTTGTTTTTCTAAATAATTCTTGAGGATTTAATAGAGTAGTTACAGTAACAAGTAAAGTTAAGACAACTCCAATAGAAATTAAAATTTCCACAAAAGTAAAACTTACATTTTTCATAGAAATTGTTGCGGGGGCAGGAATTGCACCTGCGCCTCGGGCTTATGAGACCCGCGTGGTACTACTCCACCACCCCGCGTTAAAAACACAATTTCCTTCTTATTAATATTATATTATACCCCTTAAAATTACTCAAGATGCTAAAAAAGCTTACTGGGACTATAAGAACATATGTCTCTATAGTCCCATCTTATGCATATCTTAGGAAACTTACTTTAAGGAAATATAAATGCAATATATTCGAATAGCACTATTTCTAATTTTTTATCAGATAACAAAATTTCAATATAAGTCTGGGACTATAAGAACATATGTCCGTATAGTCCCAATATAATATTTTGGGTGTAGTCTTTAATATGAAGTATTGATAGGTATTTATTCTATAATAAAATTAAAATTTGTTTGAATTCAACTAAAAGAGAAGTCGGTGAATTTATATTATTTTTAAGGAATCTTCTGCTAAAGGTATGTTAAAATTTTTTAATGGGGGCGTGGCGCAGCCTGGTTAGCGCGCAGCCCTGTCAAGGCTGAGGTCGCGGGTTCAAATCCCGTCGCCCCCGCATAAAAATGAGTACAAAAACAAACCTAATTTTAATTATTGCTGGTTTTTTAATTGTAATTTTAATAGCAATCGGTTTTTTAATAGGTTATTTTCAAAAAAAGACTATTGAATTAACCAAACAAGAATCTCTACAAACACAAAAATCAATAGAAACTACTCCACAAGTAGAAAAAGTTGAATTTACAACCGAAGATGGTGTAGAAATTATAGGAGACTTTTATGAGGTGCCTGATAGTAAATATGCTGGAATTTTAATTCATATGATGCCTGCTAATAGAAAAAGCTTTAGAGAATTAGCTCTTAAATTAAAAGAAACAGGCTATTCAGTTTTAGCTATAGATTTAAGAGGGCATGGAGAAAGCATCAATTCGACCAAAGGATTGTTAGATTATAGAGAATTTTCTGATGAAGAACATCAAGCATCAATATACGATATCAAATCTGCAAGTAAATTTTTAGAATCAAAAGGTTTTCCTATTACAAACCAATTTTTGATAGGAGCCAGTATAGGAGCAAATTTATCTTTGCAATTTTTAAGTTTGAATAATGAGATAAAGTGCGCTGTTTTACTTTCTCCTGGATTAGATTATAGAGGAATAAAACTAGAAAATTATTTGAAAAAAGAATTAGGAGAAAAATTACTTGTAATAGTAACAAAAGAAGATCTTCAAAGTTACTCATCTATAAACAAAATAAAGGAAATAACTCCATCTTCAACCATCTTAGAATATCCAGGAAATGCTCATGGTACAGATATTTTAAATCAGTATTCAGAACTATACGATAAAATTATATTTTTCTTGAAGGAAAAATTGTTGTAAAGATAAAATTTGTTATGTTATAATAAAACTTCGGTCGTTAGATTAAAGAAAAATATCTATGCAAAAAAGAGGCGGTAGGCGGATGTATAGGCCTAGAAATGGTGAAAAATGGATATGTGCAAAATGTGGAGGGGAAATCAGGGAACTCCCCTTTGAACCCTTCAGAGACGAAGAAGGTAATCTAAAAAAGCCTGTATATCACAAAGAGTGCCTTCCTAAAAAATAAAAATTATTTAAGATAAATTCTTCCAGGGATCCGTAAATCTATTTGTGTATAATTGATGTTTTGAGAATTTTTAATGACATATTGAAGTTTTTTAAGCTGATTCTGAATATCTTTATTAGGATCTATTAAAAAAGAGAATTTTTTAGTTTCTATTTTCAGATCTTTATTGCTCAAAATAAAAATCCTTTTAATAGGTAAAGGAGCTATGTTGGAATATTCAAAAATATAAGAAAATGCTGCAGTGATTTTAGGATCAAGGTAAGAATTAGGATAAATTTCTCTATAGCTTATAATTGGCAATAAATTTTTATTGTTTCCGTTTTTTATTTCATATATATAAGAATGCTCGCCTAAATAAAAACATTTGGAAGAGCATATAATAGCTACAGCATTTTCTTTTTTTGTTTCTAAAATAACATTTAAATTCTTTAAATCATAAGAAAGATTAATTTTTATAATTTCAGGATTCTTTTGGAAGATATCGTTCAAAAGCCTTTGTTTCAAAAATAAAAACTCAAAAAGAGTTAATTCACTATATTTCTCGTTTTCAAAATATATTTTCAATTTAACAGAGAACAATATAGCTGTAAATATTATTAAAATAATTACTAATAACAATAATTTATAATTCAAAAATAATCTATTTTTCTTCCTTCGCATTTTATAATTATAAAAATGATAGATTTAAAACAGTTATTAAAAAAGCCAGAATTTTTTAAAGAAGCTTGTAAGAAGAAAAATGTTGATGTAGATATAGATTTGCTAATCAAGAAAAAGAAAAAACAAAATGCCTTGATAAAAAGAAGAGATGAATTAAAACATCAATTAAATATTAAATCAAAAGAACAACCTGATCCTACTGTTAGAGAAGAACTAAAAAGAATAAAAACAGAAATAAAAAAATTAAATGAAGAATTAAATAATTTAGAAAAAGAAATTTTTGAAATTGCTAAAAAAATTCCTAACCCTCCCTTAGAAAATGTGCCAATAGGAAGGGATGAAAATGATAATGTTGTATTGAAAGAAGTAGGAGAAAAAACTAAATTTGATTTTGAATTTAAAGATTATTTAACTTTAGCTGAAGAATTAGATATTATAGATGTTAAAAGAGCGAGCAAGATTTCTGGTTCAAGATTCGGGTATTTAAAAGGGAAAGCGGCTTTGTTAGAATTTGCTTTAGTTAAATTTGTTTTTGATGAACTTACAAATATTGAAGTAATAGAAAAAATAATAAAAGAAAACAATCTAAATGTGGAAGTAAAAACATTCATTCCTATTGTCCCGCCTGTTATGATAAGGCCTGAAATAATGTGGGGATTAGGTTATATTGATGATGGCGATATAGAAGTTTTTAAAATTCCTGAAGATAATTTAGTTTTAGTGGGCACAGCAGAACATTCTATTGTTCCTTATTATAAAGATGAAGTTTTGTTAGAAAAAGATTTACCTATAAGATTTTTAGGATTTTCTACATGCTTTAGAAGAGAAGCAGGAAGTTATGGTAAAGATGTAAGAGGTATTTTGAGAGTCCATCAATTTGATAAATTAGAAATGGTATCTTTTAGTTTACCAGAAAAATCAATAGAAGAGCATAGATTTCTATTAGCAGTTGAAGAATACTTAATGCAAAAGCTAAAAATTCCTTATAGAGTTCTACATATATGCACAGGAGATTTAGGACATCCTACTGCAGAGAAATTTGATATTGAAGCTTGGATACCAAGTGAAAATAGATATAGAGAGACACATTCATGTTCTAATACAACAGATTTTCAAGCAAGAAGATTAAATATTAAATTTAAAAGAAAAAATAAATTAGAATACGTACATATTTTAAATGGAACAGCTTTTGCTATTGGGAGAACAATTATAGCTATTATAGAAAATTATCAAACAAAAGAAGGAAGAATAAGAATCCCAGAGGTATTAATTAAATATACTAATTTTGATCTAATTTAGATTTAATGTTAAAAGATTTTTTGAAATATTTATTATTAGGATTTTTGATAGGATATTTAATTTTAAGTCTTGTAATATGGTGGAGTTTTTTAATTGTAAAAGATCTTAATAAAGTTTCTAAAGAAGAAATAAAAAGAAAAGAAAATTTAAGAGCGCCTCTTTATCAAGCATTAAATCCTTTTTATCATTGGGTTAATCCTGGTTGGTATTTATTTTATCTTAAACCAAATCCATGAAATATAAAAAATTTTTAATTTTAGGATCAGCATTTTTGATTGGATTGATTTCTGGAGGATTTTTTAGATTTTGGATTTTTGCAAAATGGCAGGTATATTTGTTCGAAAAAAATATAATGGAAAAACACATTGCTCAAACAAAATTAGGAGGAAGAACACCAGAAGAAACATGGAAAATGTTTATTTCTGAATTAGAAAAAGGAAATATAGATAATGCTGTTCAATATATTATTTCAAATGAACAAGAAAACTTTAAAAAATATTTTGAAAAATTAAATAAAGATGGCAAATTTGAAGAATTAATAAGGAAAATAAAAAATAGAAATATAATTCAATTACCTAAAAAAGTTGGAATGCAAGAAGATGAATTACTTTACACATATTTAAATGAAGAAGAGATAAAAAAGGAAGGAGAGAAGTTAATGAAAGATGAACATTTTTTAAAAATCTTGAAACAAGAGGGCAAAATAATTAGAATACCTGAAAAAGAGTTGTTTCAGAGTTTTCTTTTATATGAAATTCCTACCATAACTTTCAAATACAACAAATACACAGGAAAATGGATAATAAAAGAAATTTTATTCAATATTTATTAATATTGATTTTATTAAGCATAAAAATATCACTTGCTTTTGATGCAGAAACTACGCACCCAAAATTAACTGAAGAAGCTGTTAAATTTTATAACTTTTATGCTAAAAGAAAAATAAATAATCAGGAATTAGAATGGATGAAAAAAGGATCAAAAAATGAAGATCTTTCTCCAAGATGGGCTAATCATTTTTATGATCCTATTCATAATATTGCAATAAATAAAAGATATTTCAGGGGTTATGTACCAGAAGCAGGATGGAAGCCTATTTTTGGTTTTGTTCTTCCTGCAGAACCATTAAAATCAGTAGATTGGTCAATTAATCAAGAGCATCAGTTTCTCTATTATAAATTAAATAGGACTTTTCAAAAAGCAATAGTGAGCTATTTTAAAAAAGATTATGAAACAGCGTTTGAATCCTTAGGGCATGTTTTACATTTATTACAGGATTTAGGAGTACCAGAACACGCAAGAGGAGATCCTCATATAGGTCGAGGAGGTGATCCGCCCTCTTATTTTGAAGATTATGTAAAAAATTATTTAAATAAAGATATAAATATAGCAAAAGATTTACTCTCTAAAAACATTAAGTTTAAAAAATTTAATGGTATTTATGAGATTTTCAATGAATTAGCTACATTTACTGCTAATAATTGGTTTTCTGAAGATACTATAAATAATGATTTCCCTTTACCCAAAGTTAAATATAAAATAGCAAAAATTGATAAAGAAATTTATTATAGCCATAATAATATACCCATCTTTATTAAAAGCAATGACGAAATTTTTACCACAGAAGACCCCGAAATTTTATATTTTTATTTTGAAATAATTCTTCCTAAAATAATTCCTCTATCTTCCTCGCTTATTGACCTATATTTTAGAACTATAGAAGAGATAGAAAAAGATCCTTCATTGCTATCATTTTATATTTATGAAAATGAAGATAAAAATTGGTTTATAAGTTTATTAAATAATCCATTAAAACTTTTATTAGCGATTAAAGGAAGATTATTAACAACTCTTTGGGAAAATGGAGAAAAATTAAGCAGTTTTAGATTACCTAATATATCTAATTTAATTGATAGATTCAGAAAACCATTAATCACACCACCTACAAAATATGTATTTAATATTGCAAATATTTATTACTCAATCAATGCAAATACTCAGCAAATAAATCAAGATACGAATGAATCAGAATTAACATATTTTGAAGAAATAATTGGGAGAATTAATAAAAATATAAAAAATAATCCCTCAACAACTACTTTAAATTTTTCAGAGAATATTGAAACAGAAACAACTGATAGTTTAAACATGGAAATCCAAACAACAATTGTTACTTCTACTGATGATATAGAAATTGATAAAGAAAGAGAAGAAAAAGAAGAAAATACAGAAAATACAGAAAATGAAGAGCAGGAAAATACAAAAGAGCAACAAATTGTAAGAGGTGGAGGTGGTATTTATAGAGATAAATGTGATGAATATAAAAATAAAAGCTATCCAAACCTTATAATTTCTGAAATACAATTTGAAACAGAGGAAGATAAAGATGATGAATTTATTGAAATTTATAATCCTAATAATGAAGAAATAGACTTAACTTGCTGGCAATTAGAAAAATATTCTTCTTTATCTACTCCGACAGAAACACCGTCTTTACAAATTTTGCTTCCAAAAACAAAGTCTTCAGGATTAATAAAACCTTATAGTTTTTATTTAATAACAAGTAAAAATTATTCTGGTACAATTACTCCTGATTACATTTATGCAGAAAGCTACTATCTTTCTAAAAATAATTCTTTAGTATTAAGAAAACCAAATGGAGAAATTTCTGATATTGTTGGTTTTGGTGGTGATAAAGAAAAAATATATAAATTTGAAAACAATCCATTTATAAGCCAAGATTTCACAAATAAATCTATTCAAAGGATAAATTACCAAGATACAAATGATAATTCAAGAGATTTCTGGCTACGAAATCCATCTCCTAAAAATTCAGCTTTTCAGGAGAAACCAAGAAAAGACTTTATTAACTTAAATGAAGTAGAAATTGAAAATTTTAATGCTAGTGTGACTACAACAGAAGAAAATATTTATTTAAATATAAAATTTAAAGAACCATCTTTAAATATTGCTACAACAAATTATTTTTACGAAATTTTAGTTTCAACATCATCAAATTTTCAAAACAATATAGACTTAAATGAGTTCGGTATAACTACATCTACTTTTCTTTCTAAATTTAATGGTGAAGATAGAGAAGAGACCCTAGAAGTTAATAAGTGCCCTTTAAACACACAATTTTACTTAGGTATTAGGATTAAAGATATATTAGACGAAGAAAATTTATCAAAAATTTGGCATTCAACATTTACTCTACCAGAATATTTATGCGAAGAAGAAACACAGGGAACAAACAATGTTAAGATATTGATTTCAGAGATATTTATAAGAGAAGGAACATCTACAAATGAATATATTGAACTTTATAATCCAAATAATTTTGAAATAAATTTAAATGGCTGGAATTTAATAAAAGTAAATAGAGAAGGAAAAGAAGAATATTTATTTTCAACTTCAACCAAAAGGAAATATAAATTAAAAGGCAAAATAAAACCTTATGGATATTTTCTTATTGCAAATGTAAACAACAACTTAAAAGAGCAATTTGGTATTTTACCTGATGTAGTTTATTCTAAAGATAAAGATTTTGCGAAAAATAATAAAATTAAACTTATAAATTCTAATAATGAAATTGTCGATATTGTTGAGTGGCAAAACTTTGATGATGAATTAATATTAATAAGAAAAGGAGGAATTGAAAGTACAAAAGAAAGCATGAAAAATGAAGAAAAGAATTTTGGTAATAGCTATGATAATGATGAAAACCAGAATGAATTTATAGAATTTGATGAAAATGAACCACAAAATAGTGATTCTCAACAAGAAATACCCCCTGATTATTTAACTTTTGTTAATTTAAAAACAGATAAACAAAATATAATTATTGAATTTAACTCACCATATAGTAAATTAAATAATGCTTTCTACGAAATAAGAAAAGAAAATGATGAAAAATTAGATGTAACACTGCCAGAAGTTAAAAATTTTGGTAAAAAAGAAATAATAGAATTTAATGGTTGTTATTTTGATTTAGAAAATAGTAATAAAATAAGCTTACTATTAGTTGTAAATGATGAAATTAAACATAAATATGATTTAGAAATTAGAAACTTGGATTGCTCTATTTACAAGGCGGAAGGCAATGAAACAATAAGTTGGGGCATGCAATCACCTACAAATCTTAGAAAAATAGCGCAAGAAATAAAAATAAACAGTATAAGTTATATAAAGAAAGTAAAATTAAAATTGAGCAAAATGGATAAATTAGAAGGTGATAATGTTTGGTTAAAAATTTATTCATTTGGGAATGGTAAACCAGAAACAGGAAATCTAATTTATTCAACTAAAATTTCAGAAGAAACAATTCCTAAAGGCTTTAATCCTGAGTGGGTAGAATTTAATTTTGAGAGTAAGATTAATCTTGAAACTGGAAGTTGCTTTTTTGTTTTTGAAAGAGAAAAATTAGACGATGGAATTTTTTACTTTTCTTCTAAATCTAAATTTTGGCCTAAAAAAGATAATAAATACTGGTATTTTCTCCCTGTAGAAGGAGACTGGGAATACTATTCTCATCCATTTCAAGAAACCTATGAAACACTAGCTATAATTATCGAGTAAAAACATACTAACCTTAATTTGAACTATTGCAAAAAAGAAAACCTATATCCCCTATATTTTATCATTACAATATTTCATGAAGCTGCGACGTGGATTCAAGATAAAATTTTTTATTAATCGGGACTATACGTACATATGTTCTTATAGTCCCAATTATTTTAAAAAATATTTAAATTCTACAAAACTATACCTTATAATATTATCATAATGAAGAAAAACAACCTTTATACTAATCATAATTATCCTTTAACTATTAATAAATCTTCCTCTTTTACCCTTATAGAACTAATAGTTGTCCTAGCTATTATATCTATATTAGTAACTATCTTAATAGCAACAATAAAACCTACAGAAATATTCAAAAAATCAAGAGATAGTAAAAGAAT
>CAZZNB010000023.1:0-44369 GCA_964655375.1 uncultured Candidatus Saccharibacteria bacterium | reverse complement strand
CTAAAGTTACCAGTTACTTCAACTCCAAGAGTCTGTATTCAAGTAATTACTCCAGCCTACAATCCTCAAAATCCATCAGAATGCAAAGAATTTCCAACGCCCTGTGATATTCCTCCAGGATGGTTAAAAACAGACAGATGTCCTGTTAAAACTCCAATACTTCAAACTCCAACAACACAAACACAAACACGGGTAGAAGCAAAAGTTGAAGCAGATGATTATGGTTTTTACCCATCAAGTTTGGAATTTAGAAAAGGAGAGTGGGTTAACCTTCATCTTTATGTAAGATCAGATAAAGTTTATTATGGTGGTTTAGAGTTTAGAAGTGAAAAATTTAAAACAGAACCAATAAAACCAGGAGAAGTTGCTAAAGCAGAATTCATTGCTGATAAAGACTTTGTTGTTGAATCCTATTGGCCAGTGAGCAATGTCAAAAAAGCAGAATTAAAAATAGTAGTGAAATAATTAAATTTTGATCTTATGTAAAACTAATTTCTGAAAATTTTTAGGGTAAAACCTCAAGTACTTTACAATTTTCCTTTTTTCTATTTTTTTCGCTGCATCTTTCAAAATTTGTTTAGTTAATGGTTCTTTGAAGTATAGTATATCAATTAAAGTCTTTTCTAGGTCAGAAACAGGAATATAGAAGTTCTCATATTTTAAATAATCAAAACCAAAAAAGTATTTTGGTTTAATTCTTTTGACAATAACGTTAGAATTAAAGACTTTTCTTATCCCAGTTCTAACTTTTCTGGTAGTAATGATAGTTGTATTTGTTTCTTGTTCCCAAAAATTATTTAAACTTAAAGCATCATAAAGTCCAATATAGGCAGGTTTAAAATAAAATACAAAAAAAGTAGGATCATCATAAGAACTATAAAATCCTTTTGTTAATCTGAAAATTTCACCTCTTTTTGCAAGCTTACTTAAAATTAAATGGGTATAACTTTTATTCCTAATAATTCTTTCTATATCTTTAGAAGAAAAAACAGGTGTTTTTTTAATGAAATTTTTTATTTTATTTATGTGTTTATTCTCGTGCATATTTTTTAATTTTATTTAAAATGTCTTCTAATTTCGGCGCTACTCCAGTAATAATTAAAAATTTTAGACTATTTTCATCAATGGGCTCTTTAAAATTTTTTAATAATTTTGAAAGAATATTTTTAACTTTATCTTTTGTAGCATAATTTAAAAGAAAATAAATATCATAAATATCTCTAATTAATCTTCGTTTGAGATAAGCAAAAACTTTTTCTTGAATTAAATCATCAGCGCTTAAAGTATTCACTGTGAATTTTAATCCCTCTACTGTTTCATATTCTTTGGTAATGTAATTTTTGACTTCTTTGAATAAAATTTCAAGCCTAATTTCGATACCGTTTTTTCTTAATTTAGAGTAAAAAGCATTTGGGGTAAATTTCTTTTTCAAAATTTTAAAATCCGCACTTTCTAATTTTTTTAAAAAAATATTAATTTTGTTTTTTTCTTTTTTTGAGATATAAAAATCTACATCTTCAGAAAATCTATTTCCCTGGTAGCATCTCCAAATAGCTGTCCCACCATGCAAAGTAGCAGTTTTAAAAACATTAAAAACCTCTTGGACTAAAAGATCTTGCACAAGGGCAATTTCTTGATGTATTTTCTTTTTTAATTTTTTAAAAATTGGTAAATCAACCATACTTATATTATAATATAAGAATGGTTAACTAAAAACAAATTTTTTAGCTAAGTAAAAATTTAAGAGATAAGTGAAAAATTTGAAATATAGCCAGTAAAACATAGAAAAGTTGCTAAAGCAGAATTCATTTCTGATAAAGACTTTGTTGTTGAATCCTATTGGCCAGTGAGCAATGTTAAGAAAGTAGAATTAAAAGTAGTTGTTAAGTAGATAATTTATTCCTTCTTCTAAATTAACTTTTGGTTTCCAGCCTAAAAGTTTTTTAGCTAAAGAATTGTCTCCCAAAGTATGTTTCATTTCTCCTTTTCTTGCTGGTAAATAAATTTTCTTTCCTCCAATTAGTTTAGCAATATAATTAATTGAATAATTTTTGCCCGAACATATATTAATAACCTCTCCTTTACCAACTTTTTTGCTTTTCATTGCTAAAATATTTGCTCCTACTACATCATCAACATAAACAAAATCTCTTGTTTGTTTCCCATTACCATAAATTGTAAGTGGTTTATTTTCTTTTTTAAGTTTTAAAAATTTTCCAATAACTAAAGCATAAGGTCCTTCAGGATCCATTTTTGGCCCATAAACATTAAAATATCTTAAACAAACTGTTTCTAAATTATAAAGATCGGAAAATAACTTACAATAATATTCACCAATTAATTTATGTAGTCCATAAGGAGAAATTGGATTAGGTTTCATATCTTCTCTTAATGGCAATTTTTTTATATTTCCATAAACAGCAGAACTTGAAGCAAAAATTAATCTTTTGACTTTATTTTTATAACTAGCATATAAAACATTTAAAGTACCATCAACATTAACTTTATGACTTTCAATTGGATTTTCTACAGAAAATAAAACTCTAGGATTAGCTGCTAAATGAAAAACGTAATCAATTCCTTTAAATAAAGGAAAAATTTTATTCAAATTGCAAATATCAGCCTTATAGAAAATTGCTTTTTTATTTAAATTTTCTTTTTTTCCAGAAGAAAGATTATCGATAACAAAAACTTTGTAACCTTCATCAATTAATCTATCAACCAAATTACTACCAATAAATCCTGCCCCACCTGTAACTAAAATTTTCATTTTAGAAATTTTTTTAAATACCGCAAGGATTCTTTTTCAAAGAATTCCCCTGCCCAATAAAAATTTTTAACTAAATCTGATTTTGAAAAAAACATCTAAAACAATTTTTGAGTTTTATTTAGGATTTTCATATTTGAAAAAGTTTTCAAACAAAAGTCTTTTTCCTGGTGTTAAATTTTTTTAATTTTCCTCCAATATTTTTTAATCAATTCGATTTTTAAACCCTTAAAATCACCATAATTTATTTTTCTAACTAAATACCACTGCCATTCAAAATCATTTTTCAGTCTCCAATTTCTTGGTAATTTATAATCCCAAACTTTTAAATTTTTCATGATTAAATTTTAACATAAACTATCTCTCAGTCCGAGATTAAATTTTTAGTAAATTTTGAATTAAAATTAATATATGAAAAATTGTGTGTTTTGTAAGATAATAAAAGGAAAAAAGCCAGCAAAAATTGTATATAAGGACAAAGATGTTATTTGCTTTTTGCCTAGAACAATTCAAGTTTATAGCCACACCTTAATTGATCCTAAGAAACACTATAAAGATCTTTACGATATCCCAGAAGAGCTGTTGTCCAAACTTGTAATAACTGCTAAAAAATTAACTTTAGCATATAAAAAGAAAATAGGCGCCACGGGAGTAAATCTATTACATGCAAGTGGTAAAGATGGGCAACAGTCTGTTTTTCATTTCCATTTTCATCTCTTTCCAAGATTGAAAAATGATAAACTGGACACATGGCCAAAATTTCCCAAAATAGAAGTTGATCCAGACGAGTTATTAAAAAAATTAAAAATAAAATGAAAATCAATATAAAGAGGATTTACGAAAAATATTCCGCCAATGACGGTTTTAGAATTTTAGTTGATAGACTTTGGCCGAGAGGAATAAAAAAAGAAAAAGCAAAGATTGATTTGTGGTTGAGAGAAATCGCTTCCAGCGATAAATTAAGAAAATGGTTTTCCCATTATTCTTCAAAATGGCAAGAATTTAAAAAAAGATATAAAAAAGAAATTAAAGAGAATAAAAAAATTTTTAAAAAATTAAAGGAAATTATAAAAAATAAAAAGAAAGCTAATCTACTTTATTCAGCTAAAGATAAGAAATACAATAATGCTGTAGTTTTAAAAGAAATTTTGCAAAAAGGTTTAAAATTTAAATGATTAAAGACATAAAAAATAAAAAAGTTTTAATTTTCGGTTTAGGACTTCTAGGCGGAGGAATTGAAGCAGCTAAGTGGTTTTATAAAAATGGAGCAAAGATTAGAATTACTGATAAAAAAACAAAAAAAGAACTTAAATCTTCTCTGCAAAAGTTAAAAAAAATAAAAGCTGAATACATATTAGGGATCCATAGGTTTGAAGATATTGACTGGGCTGATATAGTTTATTTTAATCCAGGAGTAAGCTATAAAAGTGAATGGGTAAAATATGCAAAAGAAAAAGGAAAAGAGGTTGTAAATGATTGTCATTTATTTTTTAAGTATGTTAAAGGAGATATAATTGCTATTACAGGAACAAGAGGAAAAACAACAACTACTACTTGGACTTACGAGTTATTAAAGAAAATTTTAAAATTCCCAATCTTTCTAGGAGGCAATCAGCCGGAAAGGAGTTTATTCAAGATTTTAGATAAAACAAAAGAAAATACCCTTTCTGTTTTAGAACTTTCTTCATTTCAATTAGAGTTTTATGATAGTAGATTAAAAGCACCAAATATTGCTATTATTACCAATATTTATAATGATCATTTAAATAGATACTCTAGCCTTGAAGAATATGCAAGTATTAAAGCTAAAATTTTTCAAAATCAAAAAGAAGACGATTATTTAATTTTGAATTTAGATAATAAATGGACAAAATTCTTTTTAAAATTAAAACCTAAAAGTCAAGTTTATTTTGTTTCTTTGAAAAGAAAACCTAAAAGGGGAATTTATGTTAAAGACGGAAAAATTTTTATAAAAGATAAAAAAGATTACCAAATTTTTTCTGTTAAAAAATTTAAAGAAATCTATGGAGAGCATAATCTTTATAACTTACTCTTTTCTATATTAGCTGTTTATCTTTATTTAAAATCTAAAAATATAAAAAATCCAGAAGTTAAAATTAAAAAATTAAAAAATTTTATTTTAGAGCTTAAAACACCAAAATTTAGACAAGAAATAGTTTATCAAAGCAAAAATTTAATAATTATCAATGATGCAGCAGCAACATCTCCTGATGCTACAATTAATGCCATTGAGAGATCTAGAAAATATAAAAATTTAATTTTAATAACTGGAGGTACTGATAAGAATTTAGATTTTAAAGAATTGGCTAAAAAAATAAAAAAAGAAATAAAGCCTAAAAATTTAATTTTGCTTGACGGCAGTGCAACTAAAAAGTTAATCACAGAACTAAAAAAAATTAAATATCAATTAATTGAAGAAAATATTTTCGAAGATTTAAAAGAAGCAATTTTTTTCTTGTCTTCTCGTTTATCCGCGTTAAATTCACGTTTGTCAGTAGTACTGTTTTCACCAGCTTCAGCTTCATTTGAGAAATTTAAAAATGAATTTGACCGTGGGGAAAAATTTAATAAGATTATAAAAAATTTGTTAAAAAGATTAATAAATGAAAAATAGAAATTTTGTAATAATTTTGATATTTATGGCTTTAATTATTGGAGCCTTATTTATTTTTAAAGGAAATTATTATACTTTTACCAGTAATATTCTAAATAAAAATAATCCAAGCCCCGTTGAAATTAAACTATTATTTGTTGGAGATTTAATGATGACAAGATATGTAGAGAAGAAAATAAAAAAAATGGGTAAAAATTTTAATTACCCATTTGAAAAAATTTTTGATTATTTAAGAACATTCAATTACATAATCATTAATTTAGAAGGACCAATATCTAATAAAGGAACAAAAATAGGAAGTATATATTCTTTTAGAATGAAACCAGAAGTAGCTGAAGCTTTAAGTAGAGCAAATATAAAAATTGTTAATTTAGCTAATAACCATATTTTTGATTATGGTAAAATTGCTTTTGAAGACACATTGAAAAATTTGAATGAAAATAATATTAAATATTTTGGAGATACTTATGAGCCTTTAATTCTCGAAGAGGGAGAGGTAAAAATAGGTCTTTTAGGGTTTTCAGATTTTTTAAGGCATTTAAAATATGAAAAAAATAAAATAGGTATAGCGGTAATTGATGATGATTTAGAAGAAGTGATAAAAAAAGCAAAAGAAAAAGTTGATATTTTAATTGTAAGTTTTCACTGGGGAGAAGAATATCAAGAATTAGCTAATGAAAGACAAAAGAAATTAGCAAAGATAGCCATTGATTCTGGAGCAGATTTAGTTATTGGCCATCATCCTCACGTAATTCAAAACATAGAAAAATACAAAGATAAATTTATTTTTTATTCTTTAGGAAATTTTATTTTTGACCAAAATTTTTCAAAAGAAACAATGATCGGTGGAGGCGTTGAGGTTTATATAAAAAATAAAAAAATCAGAAATATCTATTTTAGGAAATTTTATCTTAATAATAATTTTCAAATAGAAAAAATAAGCGAAAAATTTCTACCTTATGAATTAGAGAATAAAATTTATTTACTTCGTGAAGCAAAAACTTCTGAAGAATGGCAGAAAGGATTAATGTTTGTTAAAAAACCAGTTGATTATGATGGCATGATTTTTATTTTTCCTGATAAACAAATTAGAAGTTTTTGGAACAAAAATACCTTCTTAGATCTTGAGATTTACTGGATAGACGATGATAAAGTAGTAGGAAAAGATACTTTGCCTTCAATACTTAAATCTAAAAATCCAATAGTAATTTCCTCACCTGTACCTGTGGATAAAGTAGTGGAAATTATAAAATAATAAAAATGTTTAAAGAACAAGCAAAAAGACAAGAAATACTTTATTTTAAAAGCTTCAAAGAGGCTATAGAAGCATTAAAAGAAAAATTATCTGAAAAAGATTTGTTAATACTAGATATTGATGGAGTATTATTAGATATAGATGTAAAAATTTTAGTTAAAGGTTTATTATATTTGTTTTTATCTAAAGAAAAATTTAAAAAATTTACAAAAGAACATTCAATTCCAATTGAGTATTTGTTAACAATAAAAAGATTAGCCAAGAAGGGAATTAATGTAGTTTTATTTTCAAATAGAATTGTTTCTACGACAAAAAATTATTTCCCTTTTATTTCAGGAAAAATAATTAAAAAACTTGAAGAAGAAGGTATAGGTTTTGTAAGTCAATTTAAATTGTCTTCAGAAATAAATGAAAAATTATTAAATTTAATCCAGAATAGTAATCGTATATTTTATATAGGATCAAGTTTATTAGATTTTAAGGCTTTTAATAATATTAAAAATAGATTCCCTACTAAAGAGTTTTTATACATTGAAATAGGTAGCGGGAAATTTTTATAATTATTATTTAAATATGAAATTTAAAAATAAAATAATAAAAGAAATATTAGAAAGATATAAAACGATTGATGCAATACAAAGATTATATGCTTTAGCTAGTTGGGATTTAAATACTTATATGCCACCTAAAGCTGCTGAAGATAGAGGTATAATTTTAGGCAAGGTAGATGTTTTAATAAAAAAATTGATCTTAAATAAAGAATTTGTAAAGTTAATTAATAAAACTGAAAGAGAAAAAAACTTAAATGATTATGAAAAAGCAGTTATAAGAATCCTTAAAAAAAGAATTAAAATATTATCAAAATTACCTGATAAATTTATTGAAGAGTTTAACGAAACAACTAATAAAGCTCAAATAATTTGGAGAAAGGCTAAAGAAACAGATAATCTTAAAGAATTTTTACCGTCTCTTAAAAAAATATTTGAATTAGCAAGAAAACAAGCAGAATACTTAGGTTATAAAGAACACCCTTATGATGCTTTAATAGATTTATATGAAGAAAATTGGACTACAAAAGATTTTGAAAATTTTTTTAATAATATAAAATACGAACTTAAAAAAATTTTTGAAATAATAAAATCCTCAAAAAATTACGTAGATAGACATCCATTAGAAAAAGAAAAATATAAAAAAGAAGACATGGAGAAAATAAATTATGAAGTTTTAAAAATTTTAAATTTTAATCCAGAAAGATCAAGATTAGATATAGCACCACACCCATTTGAAGAAAGTATTTCTTTAAATGATGTAAGAATAACTACTTGGTATCATAAAAAAGATTTTAGAAGAAGTATATCAGCAACCATTCATGAATTTGGCCATTCTTTATATGAACTTAATATTGATCCAGAATTAAAATTTACTCCTTTACAAAGGGGAGCCTCTTATGGATTGCATGAATCTCAATCAAGGTTTTGGGAAAATATAATTGGTAGAAATATAATATTTTTAAAAAAGATTTGGAATATTTGTAGAAAACATTTAGTTTTTCTAAAAAAATACAAATTCAAAGATTTCTATATTTATTTCAATTTGATAAGACCAGAATTTATTAGGGTTGAAGCGGATGAAATTACATACCATTTTCATATCATTTTAAGATTCGAATTAGAAAAGATGATATTAGAAAACAAAATTAAAATAGAAGAAGTACCAGAATATTGGAATGAATTTATGAAAACGTATTTAGGAATAAAACC
Source organism: uncultured Candidatus Saccharibacteria bacterium (assembly GCA_964655375.1). Lineage (GTDB taxonomy): Bacteria > Patescibacteriota > Minisyncoccia > UBA6257 > HR35 > JAGDVT01. Next base: position 35,952 of record CAZZNB010000023.1, on the reverse strand, counting down.
AAAAACTTATAAAGAAGGAATTTTACAAGACATTCATTGGTCGATGGGTGCTATAGGATATTTCCCAACTTATTCTTTAGGTACTTTTTTAACAGGAATGTGGCTAGAAAAATTAGAAAAAGACGTAGGAAGCATTGACAAAATTTTAATTAAAGAAAATGGGATAAATATAATTCAAGAATGGCTTAAAGAAAATATTCATAAATATGGAAGCGTTTATACATCAAAAGATTTGATTTATAAAATCTGTAATAAAAATTTTGATACCCAGCCATTTTTTAACTATTTAAAAGCTAAATATCTTACATTATATAAATAAGTCTCAAAAATGCAAAAATGGATTTTATTTATATTTTTAATTTTTTTAACTTTGATTTCAATTAATTTATTTTTAAAAACAATTGTTTATAAAACTTATGTTTTTGAAAATAATAACGAAGTTATTTATGATTTTTCTTCCCCAAATTTATTAAAACCTAAAATTTGTGAAAAAAGAGTATGGGAAGTAGATTTATCTGATAATTTAATTTATTTTTATGAAAACTGCAAATTAGAACAAATTATTCCTATAGCTTATCAAGCACCAGAAGGAAAATGGTTTCAAACTCCTACAGGCTATTTTAGAATAGGGATTAAAAAGGAAAAACATATTTCTTCTTTATTTCCTGTTTATATGAACTATGCTGTGCAAATGTATGAAGATTTTTTTATTCATGAAATTCCTTATTATCTAGATGGCCAAAGAGTATCTTCCAATTTTTCCGGGGGATGCATAAGATTAGAAAAGGAATATGCAAAAAAATTTTTCAAATTATCACAACCAGGAGATTTAATTATTTCTTATAAAAAATTGAAAAATTTTAAAATAAAACCTATCTTCCATCCTCCAGTTAACATAAATGAATTTTTTATTAGACAAAGATTTAATAACCCTATACGAAATCGTTGGACATTTTCTGAGGATAGAAGAATAGATTATATTCAACATGCAGGTATAGATTTAGCACCATATCCATTTGCTAAAAATTTGAATGTTTATAATATTTATCATGGTAAGGTAGCAGAAATTGTAAAAAATGGAGAAGAAGATCATGGTATGGGCAATGTAGTTATTGTTGAACATAAAATTAAAGAAGAAAATATATATTCACTTTATGCTCACCTTTCTGAAATTAATCCTAAATTGAAAAAAGGTGATTTCATTAAAAAAGGAGAAGTTATAGGCAAAGTAGGAGCTACAGGTTATGGATGTAATTATTGGCGAATAGGAGAAGATGGATGCGATAAGAAATCTCCTTTAGATATTCATTTACATTTTGAAATAAAAACAAAGCCTACATTAGAATCACCTGTAGAAGCAAGCTGTTTTATTTACAATAAAGAAACAAAATGTTATGGATATACTCCTGATTATCCACAAAATTATGGATATTTTGACCCAATTAAGTTTTTATCTGATGAATAAATTTAATATTTTTTAATATCTCATATCTAGCAAAAGGTTTTTCTAAATATGATTCATATAAATTAAGCTCGTTTAATACTATTGCCCAATTTAAATCTTGTTTAATATCAGGTAAATTTTTAAAATTTTTAAGCCGAGCTAAATTTATATGAGGTAAAAATTCTCTTTCTTCTTTTTGATAAGGAATATTTTCTATTTGTAAGTGTTCTTCTAAGATATTTTTAATTAATTTCAATCTCTCATTTTTTTCAATGTATAACCAAATCATCCTTTTTTTACCTGGAGGTCCGTAATCTATTTTTTTAACTTTTAAATTAATAGGTTGAAATATTTCTTTGTTTTCTAAATAAGCCTTATCCATAATTTCTAATATTTTTGTTAAATGATTTATATCTATATTCCCTAAAAATAGAATAGTTAGATGCAAATTTTGGAGAGGTATCCAATTTACTTTAAATTTTTTATCAATTTCATTTTCTAATCTCCCGATTTTAGGATAAAGACCCTTTGTAACAGGAATAGCAAAAAACAATCTTTTTTTCATCTTATTTCTGAAATTCTTTCTGCGACTACTCTGTCCTCTCTTTTAATAGGATTATATGTTCCAATAACAGAGATAATTTTACCTTCTTCCCAAATAATAGGCATAGAATTATATATTTCAGGTAAAACTAAAATTTCTATATTATCAGTATGATCTTCAACTTCTACATAAAGAAGCACCTCGTTATTTTTTGTTATAACTCTTTTTATTTTATTAATAACCCCTATAATTTTAACTTTCATCTCATCTTTATATTTTTTAATATCCTTTATTTTCATAAAATTGTTATTTTTGATAAGCTTTATAGGATGATTAGATACATATATGCCTAAAAGTTCTTTTTCCCATCTTAGTTTTTCAAATATATCAACCTTTCCTTGTCTTTTAAAAATTATTTCTTCACTTTGTCCGCTAAATAATTTTGCTCCAGTGTAAACAAAGCTTTTTTGTTTCGATGCAAATTCTAGTAAATAATCTAAATTATAGTATAAGACACCTCTATCTTCTAAACTATCAAAAACTCCAGCTTTAATAAGAGCTTCAAGAGAACGTTTATTAAAATCTTTTGACTTTACTCTTCTTAAAAAGTTTGCAATTGATATAAAAGGCCCATTTTTATCTCTTTCAGCTATAATATCTTCAATCAATTTGGACCCAACATTTTTTATAGAACTTAATCCAAATCTTATTGTATAATCATCAACTATTGTAAATGTTTCTCTGCTTTCATTAATATCTGGAGGCAAAATTTTTATCCCACATCTTTTTGCTTCTTCTACTAATTCTTTTATCCTTTCTGTATCATTTCCTTCATGAATAAATAAAGCGGTTAAAAATTCAATTGTATGATACGCCTTTAAAAATGCTGTTTGATAAGAAATTAAAGCATAAGAAACGCTATGACTTTTGTTAAATCCGTATCTTGCAAATGGTTCATACCACGCCCATATTTTTTCTGCTGTTTTTTGATCAATACCGTTTTTAATCATTCCTTCTATCATTTTGGTTTTTTGTTCTTCAAGTAAAGAAGCAATTTTTTTACCTATAGCTTTTCTTAAGACGTCAGCTTCAGATAAAGTAAAACCAGCTAAAGCTTGAGCTATTTGCATTAACTGCTCTTGATAAATAGCTATTCCATATGTTTCTTTTAAAATAGGCTCTAATTTAGGATGCAAATAAGTAATAGGTTCTAAACCAAATTTTCTTTTAATATAAGACGGAATATATTCTACAGGCCCTGGTCGATATAAAGCAATCATAGCATTTATATCATTAATATTTGTAGGCTTAAGTTTTTTGAGGTATTCAGTCATTCCTTTGCCTTCTACTTGAAATATTCCAACAGTTTTCCCTTCTTGATAAATTTTATAAGTTTTAGGATCATCTAAATTTTCATAATCTAAATGAATATTAATACCCTTTCTTTGTTTTACTAATTCAATTGTAGTTTCAATTTCTGATAAAGTTCTTAATCCTAAAAGATCTAATTTTAAAAGCCCTAAATCTTCTATTGAGTACATATCATATTGAGTAATTATTCTTTTTTCTTGTGGGGCATATTGGACGGGCATAAAATCAGTTAATTTTGTAGGAGTTACTACTACGCCTGAAGCATGAACTGAAGCATGCCTTACAGTCCCCTCTATCTTTTTTGATATATCTATTAACCTTTGTACATCTTTGTTTCTATTATATAAATCTATTAAATCAGGAATTTCTAATGCACTTTCTAAATCCATTCCTTGTGGTATTAATTTAGCTATTTTATCACATAAAGAATACGGAAGCCCCATTGCTCTTCCAGTATCTCTTATTGCAGCTCTTGAAGCTATTTTCCCAAAAGTTATAATTTGAGCAACTTTATCTTGCCCGTATTTTTTTGCTAAATAATCTATAACTTCATCTCTTCTGATATCAGAAAAATCAACATCTATATCAGGAAAAGAAATTCTCTCTGGTGTTAAAAATCTTTCAAAAATTAAATTATATTTTAAAGGATTTACCTCAGTTATTCTTAAAAGATAAGAAACTAAACTACCTGCAGCTGATCCTCTACCAGGACCTACCTTTATTCCGTTATTTTTAGCCCAATTTACGAAATCTTGAACAATAAGAAAATAAGAAGCAAAACCTGTTTGTTTTATTATAGATAATTCATATTCTAATCTTTCTCTTGCTTTATTATCATTTTCTAAATTTCTTTTTTTTAATCCTTCATAGCAAACTTTTCTTAAATATTCATCTGCTGTTAATCCTTCGGGAACTTCATAAACAGGCATCTTTATTTTATTTAGTTCTATTTCTAAATTACATTTTTCAGCTACTTCTAAAGTATTTTCAATTGCAGAAGGTATTTCTTTGAAATTATCAAGCATTTCCTCTATACTAGTTAAATGAAAGAAGTCTTCTTTCATAGTTAATCTCTCCTTTTCATCAATATCTTTTCCTGTTTGAATTGCTAGAAATACATCATGTATATCTCTATCCTCTTTATTTATATAATGAACATCTTGCGTAGCTACTAATTTAACTTTAGTTTTTTTCGATAGCTCTATTAGAGGTTTAAAAACTTTTCTACTTTCTTCTATGCCTGGATGCCACCCTATTTCTAAGTAAAAATTTTCTTTCCCAAAAATATCTATATATTCATATACTAACTTTTCAGCGCTTTCTAGGCCATTGTTTAAAATGCTTCTTGAGATTTCACTTGCTAAGCATCCAGATAAACATATTAATCCAGAACCATGTTCTTTTAACAAATTTCTATCTATTCTCGGTTTATAATAAAATCCTTCTAAATTAGCTATAGTTATTAACTTTATTAGATTTAAATAGCCTTGATAATCTTTAGCAAGTAATGTTATATGGTAATTTTTTGAATCGATTTTATATGTTTTATCATAAATAGTTCTTGGTGCTAAATATGCCTCAACTCCAATTATTGGTTTTATTCCATTTTTTTTGCATTCTTTATAAAATTCAATAACTCCATACATATTTCCATGATCTGTTATAGCTAAAGCTTCATAGCCCAATTCTTTTGCTTTTTTAACTAATTCATTAATTTTGCACATTCCATCTAATAAACTATAATGCGTATGAACATGTAAATGAACAAACTTCATTTCCTAAATATTATAATAATAGTTAGATGGAAGAGAAATTTTTCAAAAAATACAAAAAAATTTTGGCAATAGATGAAGTAGGAAGAGGTGCACTTGCTGGCCCATTTTACGTAGGAGGATTATTAGGCGATTTTAAATTTTATGAAAAAATAAGAGAATTAGAGATAAAAGACTCTAAAAAACTTAAGGAAAATAAAAGAAAAGAAATATACAAAAGAATCATAGCTTTAGGGCCTAAATTTAAAATCATTAAATTTACAAATAAAGAGATTGATAAGTTTGGTATTGGTTGGTGTTTTAAAAAATCAATAGAGATTTTATATAAAGAATTTAAGCCCAACTATATATTGATAGATGGGAAACCAATAAAAATAGAAATAATTTCTGGGAAAGCAAAATTTATTGTACATGGCGATGAAAAAGTTAAGTTAATTTCAGCAATTTCTATTATTTCTAAGATATTAAGAGACAAGTATATGATTAAATTAGATAAATATTATCCTTTTTACAATTTTAAACTTAACAAAGGATACGGTACAAAAGAACATATTTTGGCGATAAAAAAATACGGCATTTCAAAGCATCATAGGTTGAGTTTTATAAAAAATATTATTCAAGTCTGATTTTTTAATTTATTTAGAATATTTTCAAAAAATAATTGGAGCCTGATAGTGTCTGTTTTTAATCTTTGTAAAAATTTAACTGCTAAAAATATAGAAGTTTTCTTAAGTTTTTCTATAGTTATTATTGAAGTATAGCGATTAATAATTTTTTTAATTCTAATTCCAAAATTATGAAAAATTATATAATCCCTTGGTAAAATTTTAATTCCCTTATATCTTCTTATCAAATAAAAAGCTACAGCACCTAATAATAAAAATCCAATTATTGGAGATAAAAAATTTAAATTAGTCATTTATGCTTAATCTGACAAATCTTTTAACTTCTATTTTTTCTCCACATTTATTTGCAAAATTTGATATTAAATCTTTGATTTTAAGATTCTCATCCTTAATATATTTTTGGTCTAAAAGACAAACTTCTTCAAACCATTTTTCTAATCTCCCTTCAACAATCTTTTCTTTAATATCTTGTGGTTTGTCTTTAAGATCAATCATTAATTCTTCTTTTTTAATTTCCAAAACATCTGGCGGGATAGATTCTCTACTTAAATACTTAGGATTCATAGTAGCTATTTGTAAAGCAATTTCATGAGCTAATTGTTTAAATTCTGGATTTTTAACTACAAAATCTGTTTCTGCTCTTAATTCTACTAAAGCACCGACTCTTCCATTAAAATGGATATATCCTTCAATAATACCATGGCCGGTTATTTTTTCGCCTCTTTTTTCTAATAAAGCCTCTCCCTTTTTAACTAAATACTTTTTAGCTTCTTCAATATTACCATTTGTATTTTCTAAGGCCTCCTTACATAAACTAATTGGCGCCCCTGTTTCTTCCCTTAGCTTTTTGATTTTTTCAAGTAGTTCTTTATTCATTTTCTTTTATTTTTTTAATTAAAAAATTAATTATAAATTTAATACTTGAAGGAGCTTTATCATTAGCAGGTATAAAATATTCTATTTTACTTACATCATTATCAGATCCAGCGATAGCGCAAACAGGTATATTCTTTTTCAAAGCTTCCATCAAAGCAATTTTATGAGATTTGTAAGCCAAATCTACTATAAATAAAACATCAGGTAAATTCTCTAAATTTATTACACCTGAATATATTTTTTTCATTTTTTCTAATTCCCTTATAATTCTCTGTTTATCTTTAGGAGGATAATTATCTATTTCACCGCTTTTTTCTTTTTCTAATAATTCTTTGAAATAAGCAATTCTATTTTTTATTGTTTCAAAATTAGTAATAAAACCACCAACCCATTTATGATTTAGATAAGGCATATTAAAAGCATCAGCTATGATTTTAATAGCTTCTTCAGCAGCAGGCTTTGCTCCTACAAATAAAATTACTTTATTTTCTTGTAACACCTTTCTAAGAAATTCTGCCACCCTTTCAATGCTATCTAAAGTTTTTTCTAAATTAAAATACTCTATATTACCTCTTTTATTTTTAATCAAAAATGGCTTTATCGAAGGATGTGTAAACCTTTTAGCTCTTCCATATTGACATCCAGCTTTCATCATTTCTTCTAATACTTTTGTTTTTTCTATTATTTTTGTTTCCATTTTATATGATATAATTATAATCGAAATGAAGAAAAATATTCATCCAAAATATTTTAAAACAAAAGTAAAATGTGCATGTGGGAATGAATTTGAAGTTTATTCAACAAAGGAAAATATTAATGTAGAAGTTTGTAGAAATTGTGCTCCATTATTTATAGGGACCGAAGAAAGAAAGGTAGCTCTTGGACAAGTAGAGAAATTTTTAAGAAAATATAAGAAAAAATCTTAACTAATTTAATTTTAACATTAAAGAATTTATTTTACAAGTAATTATTTAAAAATTTTTTTAATAAAGACAAAAAATGAATAACAACCAAACAAATTCTAAAATCAATAGCGTAATTTTTGAAATAAGAGCAGGAGTAGGTGGTGAAGAAGCTGCTTTATTTGCAAAAGATTTATGGAGAATGTATCTAAAATTTTTTAACAAAAAAGGTTTTAAAGTGATAGTTCATGAAGAACAATATTCAGATTTAGGAGGCATAAAAACTTTAGTAACAGAAATAAGAGGCGAAAATGTTTATGAATTACTAAAAAATGAAGCAGGAGTACATAGAGTTCAAAGAATCCCTATTACAGAAAAATCAGGAAGAATTCATACCTCAACTGCTTCTGTTGCAGTTTTACCTAAATATGAATATACTCCTATAGAAATTAAAGAATCTGATATAGAAGTTGAATTTTTTAGAGCTAGCGGTCCTGGTGGTCAAAATGTCAATAAAGTAGAAACTGCGGTTAGAATTTACCATAAACCTACAGGTATTGTAGTGAGTTGTCAATCAGAACGGACTCAACAAAGAAATAAGGAAATAGCTTTGCAAATTTTAAAATCTAAACTTTGGCAAATAGAACAAGAAAAAATTGCAAAAGAACTAACCGAGGAAAGAAGACAACAAATAGGTACTCAAGAAAGATCAGAAAAAATTAGAACTTATAATTTTCCTCAAAACAGAATAACCGATCATAGATTAAATAAAAGTTGGTATAATTTAGAAGATATTATGGATGGAGATTTAGAAATTATTATTAAAGAATTTGTAGGACAAAAAATATAAAATGCAAAAAGAGATCGCATTATTTATTATTTATCTTTTAATTGCAGCAATTTTTTTATGGATTTTTACAAATCCAGATGTTATCGAGGCACTTTTTAAAACTTTATTATTTCCTTTAAAGTATGAATGAAATTTATGATTCAATAATAATTGGAGCATCAGCTGGCGGTATAAGTGCAGCTATTTATTTAAAAAGACGAGGTGTAAAATTATTAATTTTATCTAAAGATATAGGAGGGGAAATGGCGCTTTCAGGTATAGTTGAAAATTATCCAGGTGTTCCTAATACAACCGGTTTAGAACTTACAAAAAAATTTAAGGAGCAATTAGAAAAATATAACATTGAAGTATTTTATGAAGAAGTTAATAAAGTTGAAAAAGAAAATAATATTTTTTTAGTTTTCACAAATAAAAATAATATTTACAAAACAAAAACACTGATAGTAACTACAGGATCAAGCCCTAAAAAACTTAATATTCCTGGAGAAGATAAATTTTATCATAAAGGAGTAAGTTATTGTAGTGTATGTGATATGCCGTTATTTAAAGATAAAATAGTAGCAATTATTGGAGGAGGAAATTCAGCGCTTGAAGCAGGCTTAATGGCTTCAGATATTTGTAAATATGCTTATATAATTAATAAAAATCCACATTTCAAAGGAGATAAATCATTAATTGAGCAATTAGAAAAAAAAGAAAACCTAAAAATTATTTATAATGCTTTAACTAAAGAAATTTTCGGAGATAAATTTGTTAAGGGCGTTAGATATTTAGATACAATTTTAAATAAAGATCAAGAAATATATGTAGATGGTGTGTTTATACATATAGGAATGCAACCAAATTCAAATTTTATTCCTGATGAATGGAATATTAAAAATTCTTATGGAGAAATAATAATAAATAAATTATGCGAAACAGCAATACCAGGATTGTTTGCTGGTGGTGATGTTACAGATATACCGTTCAAACAAATAGGAATAGCTGTAGGTCATGGGATTATATGTGCACTTTCAGCAGTTAATTATTTAAATAAATTAAAGATTTAAATGGAAGAATTAATCAAATTAATCGAGAACTTAAAAGATGAAATTTTTTATAGGATTTTCCAGTATAAAATAGAAATTGCTAAACAAAAGTTTCCAGATAAATTAAAAAAAACAATAGGTAATGGAGAAGAGCAGAAAATATATATATTTAAAAACAAAATTTTAAATCAAGAAACCCGCTTTAATATTTGGAGAGCTAGGAGAAAAGAACCTAAAAAAGAAATAAAAATAGAAACTCATGATCCCTTTTGTAATCCTAAGGAAAATACGCCAGTTGATGAGATAGGCAGATTAGAAAATGAATATGCTATCACCGCTTCAAATTTAGCAAAAATTTCCCCTTCACACTCTTTAGTTATTTTTAAAAAACATAATAAAAAAGATTTAAATTTTATAGATTTTTATAATGCACTTAATTTGGCAATTGATTGGTTTAAAAAGCAAGAAAATAATATTAGGATCTTGATTTTTAATTATGGTTTAAGAGCAGGAGCAAGTATAGATCATCCACATTTTCAAATCTTTTCTTTAACTGAAATACCTTTTAAAATAAAAGATTTTTATGAAAAAATAGAAAAATATAAAGAAAAATATAATTCAGAATACCTCGAAGACTTTTTTAATGTTTTAAATAAATTAAATTTAGCTAAAAAGTTAAGCAATGTTAAAGTAGTTATCAATCTTACACCGTTTAAAGACAAAGAAATAATATTGTGGGATACCAATTTTGAAACATCAATTAAAGATATAGCTTTGGTTTTAGATGTTTATAAAAAATTTTCAGAAAATTTTAATGTCTTTTTGATAGAAACAAAAAATAGACTTTTAGGTTATTTAGTAGATAGAGGAGAAGATGTTAAGTTAAATTCAGACATAGGAAGTTTAGAAATATATGCATGTTCTGTTGTAGGTTTTGATATATTAGAATTCTCTAAAAAATTTATTGAGGAATTGGAAGAGCAGGTACTGGAATTTCAAAATCTAAAGTAGAAGTTGTTTTTGTATTAGTTTCTAGTGATGTTGGCGGATAAGTCGAAAAAGGATTAGCTTCTAAAGTTTTATTTAATTCTTGAGGAGAAATTCTTTGTGGAGTAGGTCTTGTAAAACTAATAGGCAATAAAACAAAATAAAGAACTGTACTAATTACTACAATCCAAACTAATATTTTTGTAATTTCTTTATAATTACCCATTAATTAAATTATATAAGCTTTCTTCGAAAAGTCAAAATAATATTAAATATTAAAAACCCTAATATAACTATACATGGTCCTAAAGGTAAATTTAAGATATAAGATAAAATAAAACCTAAAATTGAAATTGCCTCGCCGTAAAATAATGTAAAAATTATTAATTCTTTAAAAGAATTAGAAATTAATTTGGCTATAGAGGCAGGCAATATTAAAATTGCGCTTATCAACAAAGCACCTATAAATTTTATACCCAATACAACAATAATTCCTAATAGAATATTAAATAATAAATTGATCTTATATACATCTATATTTTCAGTTATTGCCCATTCTTCATTGAGCGGAATTAAAATTAATTCTTTTAATTTTAGAAATATAAACAAAATACCAATCAAAGAAATAATAAGAATTAAAATAACATCTATTTTAGATAACAAAAGAATATTCCCAAAAAGATAAGAATTAATATCTCCTTTTATTAAAGGAATGTAATTAAAAATTATTATACCTAAAGAAAGACCAAAAATAGAAAGCAACATAATTAAAACATCAAAATTAAATTTAGATTTTTCTTTTAATAAAAAAATTAAAATCGAAAATAATATTACCCATATAATTGTTAGAACATTTAAATTTAAAGCTAACAAATAGCTTAAAGCAATGACAAAAATTGCACTATGAGATACTGCATCGCTGAAAAATACCATTCTTTTAAAAATTACAAAAATACCAAATAAAGAGATAGGAATAGTAATTATCAAAAGAGAAATAAAAGGATATAAAAATATTGATTCTTTTAAAATTTCTAACATTTTAATCAAAAATAGGCAACTTTTCGAAGGCTAAATAATATAACATAGCTCCGCCTCCTGTTGATAAAAATGTGTTTTTAACTTTGATATTTTTGAAAATCTTTAAAGTATCACCGCCGCCTATAATTTTTTTATTTTTTAATTTCATTAAATTTTTAGCAAAATTTAAACTCCCCTTTAAGTATCTTTTATCTTCTATTTTGCCTAAAGGACCATTCCATATAACTAAACTTACTTTTTTAAGTTCTTCAATGAAAATTTCCAAGCTTTCTTCACCAATATCATAAATTATATCTTCTTTTTTTATTTCTCCTAAATATTTATGACCATTTTGAGTGATAAAATCAAATGGCAAAATAATTTTATTTGAGTATATATTTTTTACATATTCTAAATATTCTTTATCGTAAATAGAATTTCCTATCTCAAATCCTTTGGCTTTTAAAAAAGTATTAGCTATTCCTCCTCCAAGAATAATAACATCAGATTTTTTAATAAATTTATTTATTAATTCAATTTTAGTTTCAAATTTAATTCCACTTATAATTACTCCTATAGACTTTTTCTTTTTTATATATTCAAAAACTTTGTTTAAATTATTAATTTCTTCTTCAAAGTTAAAACCAAAATAAGTTGGTAAATATTTAGAAATTCCATAAATTGAAGAATGCTTTCTATGAGAAACTGAGAAGGCTTCATTTACAAAGATATCACCTAATTGTGCTAAGCTTTTAGAAAATTTTTGGTTATTATTCTCTTCTTCTTTAAAAAATCGTATATTTTCTAAAATTACAATTTTTTTATTAATATTGATTGTTTTACCAGGCTCCCAATTAAAGTATTGGATTCCTTTTATATGTTTTTTAAGAAAAGGTAATATATTTTTAGTAGAATATTTAGCTTCTCTATTTTTAGGTCTTCCAAGATGGGTAATAAGAATTATTTGTTTTGCTTTATTATTCTTTAAAAAATTTATTGTTTTTAGGCTTTTCTCTATTCTATAAAATTCTTCTATTTTTTTATTTTTTATTTCTACATTGTAATCTACCCTTACTATAACTTTTTTATTTTTTATATTGTTTTTATTAAACCTTAACAATTTTTCTTTGTCTAAAATAATCATCAAAATAATTATAATCCATCTTCCTCTACATTCCTATATTGTAAAGCTTCAGCTATATGCTCTAAATCAATAATATCTTTGTTTTCAAAATCAGAAATAGTTTTAGCTGTTTTTATTATTTTATGTACTGCTCTTAAAGATAATCTTAAATTATCAATTGATTTTTTTAAAAAAATTTCAGCTTTTAAGGAAAGTTTACAATATTCTTTAATTTCTTTAGGGCTTAATTCGCTATTAAATTTATTTTGCCTTTTAAACTGTAATTCTTTAAGCTCATCTATTTTTTCAACTATATCTTTATAATTTCTAATGCTCTCCAAGAAAAGCTCCCCTCCTTTAATTCTTGGCACATTTATTTTTATATCAATTCTATCTATAATCGGGCCAGATAATTTTTTATGATATTTTTTAATTTCAGCAATAGTACATTTGCATTCTTTTTCTGGATCCAAATAAAAACCACAAGGACAAGGATTATAAGCTCCTATCAACATAAATTTAGCAGGCATTTTGATAGTTTTTTTGCTTCGAGATATAGTTATTTCACCATTTTCCATAGGCTCTCTTAATCCTTCTAAGACATCCCTTTTAAATTCTGGTAATTCATCCAAAAATAAAATTCCTCTATGTGCTAAACTTACCTCACCAGGTTTTGGACTTTGTCCTCCACCTAAAATAGCTACAGAAGAAGAACTATGATGAGGATTTCTAAATGGCGGAGAGGTTATAAATCCCTCTTTTAATTCATTTGCACAGCTATAAATACTTGTTACTTCTAAAGCTTCTTCATAAGATAATTCAGGTAATAGATTAACAATATTTTTTGCAATTAATGTTTTTCCTGTTCCCGGTGGTCCATATAAAATTAAATTATGTCTTCCTGCTGAGGCTATAGTTATAGCTCTTAATATATAATCTGAAATTTTTATAAAATCTAAGTCTAAATCCTTTTCTTTTTTAATAAAATTTTCTCCTTTAAATCTTTCTTTAACTTTTGTTTTTTCTATATGACTTATAATTTCTTTTAAATTCTCAAAAAGATATAAATTATCAATTTTTAAATATTTAATTTCTGGATAATTTTCTGCTGGTAAATAAATTTCCTCAAATTCTTTATATAAACTTAAAATAATAGGCAAGGCTCCTCTAATTTTTCTTAATTTTCCTTCTAAAGAAAGTTCTCCTAAAAATAAAACTTTCTTTTTAATAGGTGAAATTTGTTTAGAGGCGATTAAAAAACTTATAGCTATTGCTAAATCTAAATTAGAACCTTCTTTTTTAATATCAGCAGGGGCTAAATTTACTATTGTTTTTCTATTAAATTTAAAAGGCGGTTTAGCATTTATGGATTTTAAAGCTAAATTAATTCTTTCTTTTGCTTCTTGTACAGCTTTATCTCCTAATCCAACTATTAAAAAAGCTGTTAATCCTGGCAATAAACCAGTTTCTACTTCTATAATTTTACCTTCTAATCCATCTAAAATGGCAGAATATATTTTCGAATACATTTTTTAATTATCCACAATTTTTATTGTTTTTTGAAATCTTTATTTTATAATTTATTTTAAACAAAGAATAAAATAAAGAGGGTCGGATTAAGTAATTAAGAAGATAAAATGAAAATAAGTAAAAATTTAATATATTTGGTCGCTTTATTTACAATATTTAGTTTGTTTAATTTTACATTAGGACAGCAGCAGCCACCAATTGTAGAACCAGTAGTAACAACTCAATTTACCGGGCAACAAACTGTTAGAGATGTTATTTTTAATATTTTTGAATGGTTATTTAGAATTTTAACATGGGTAGCAGCTGCTGCGGCGGTTCTTTTTATTATTTGGGGTGGTATTAATGTAATATTTCAAGGAAAAATTGATGAAGGTAAAACAAGATTAATATATGGAGTTATAGGTCTTGTTATAGCTTTAATTTCTTACGCCCTTGTTACTGTAATTCATACAATTGTAACAACAGGAGGATTAGGAGGCTAATATTAGGATCATAATGATAAATTTTTAAACAGTAAATTTTAGATGGCATATCCCTTTAATCCGTTTTTTGGGTTACCAAGTAAATTAACCCCCCCTGTTCCTATTGTATGTCAAGATTTTATTTCTTGTTTATTATTAATTTTTGATGTAGCTTTAAAAGTATTAACATGGATTTCTGGAGCATTAGCAGTTATTATGTTTATGTGGGCAGGAATAATGTTAATTGGTAGTTATAAAAAAGCTGATGAAGTTAAAAACATTTTAATTTGGGGAGTAATAGGCTTAGTAATAGCTATAATTTCTTATTCTTTGGTAGTTTTAATTGAAAATATAGTTTCAAAAGGCGCTATTGGGCTAATAAATATAGCTTATGCTCAACAACTAAAATTTCAGCCAGGTAGGGTATGCACTCCATATAATATTTTTGACATTTTAAGAGGGCAGTCTATCCCTCAAGGTTTACTTGGTAAATGCCTATTATGGCTAGCCCAGAAAATTCTAACTGTTATCTATACAATTTCCTTACTTTCAGCAATAGGATTTATAATTTACGGAGGAATTATTTTAATTACAAAACCTGGTGATAGATCTGGTATGCAATATGTATTATGGTCATTAATAGGTGCAATAGTTACAATATTATCTTATAGCTTGGTAAGGGCAATTGAATATAGTTTAACTCATTAATATGAATAAGAAATTTTTAATTTTAATTCTTGTAATTATTCCTCTAACCTTTGTATTCTCTCAGCAATTTTTTAATCCATTTCAATATGGAATAAAAACAGTTCAGGAAGTAAGGATTATTGACAATTTAAATTTTAGAAATGAAGTAAGAGAAAGAGCGGCTCAATTATTAAATGAATTTTATAATACTTCTACATTTAAAGTATCAGGAGATACAATTATAAGTGAAACAGGACAAAATGTTAATGAAGCTGTTCAAAATAGTTATGGAAACTGGGAAAATTTAATAAAATCAGCTACAGATTTGCTTTTATCGGACTGTGATACTTTAGCTGCATTAGGAATGATAGAGTATTGTCATTGGAAAACGGTTAATGTAGACATTAGTGGTGGGGTTTTAAGAAAAATATATATCTCTCCTTCTGGATATGGAGGACCCTTTCCAAGAGTATCTCCTTGCGAAAAAGGGGTAGGTCAATGCCTTTTGTTCTTTTTTGATAGGATTTTAAGAATACTATATTTTGGTGCTTTAGCTTTAGGAGTAATATTTTTGATGTGGGCAGGTATTCTTTATATAACTAAACCATTAGAAGCTAAAAATATTCATCAAAGATTTATTTGGGGCATTTTGGGAATAATTGTAGGAATAACTTCATTTACAATAGTAATTGCTTTAGAAAATTGGCTTGCAGGAGGTTTAACAACAGAAGTTCAAACAGGTGGGACTGTCGGAGAAACAGTTGGGACAGCTCAAGAAGGTTTAATTTCTATAAGAAGAATTTATATTGATAGGCAGGAAGATGCTTTATATATAACTTTTGATATAAAACCTAAAGAGGGTAGTAACTATTGTAGTATTACAATAACAGGGAAAGATGATACAGGAAACAACTATAATATAGCTAATAATTTACAACTTTCTGCTGGAACAAATATAGAAAAAGTATTTAGAAACTTGAATATTCCTGCTACAGCTACAGAATTAGAATTAACTTTTTCCCCAGGAGATCTAATTTGTACGATTAACCCACCTTCTTACATAGTAAAAATTGGTCAATATGTGGCAATTTCTCCTGCTCCTAAAATAATAATAGATCAATCTACAGCAAAAATAGATGAAAATAAAAAATTTAGTGTTTTTGTTTCAGCAGAAAAACCATGCGATTTAACTGTATCTTTTTATAACTTAACAAAAGGAATAAATATAAGCTCTCAAGGTCCTGTTTCAATTTCAGCACCTCAATTTTTCAGTTATAACATACCATCCGACCTTTTTGATTTAGGTGATACAGTAAGAGTAGTATTTAACTCATCAAATTGTGAAGTTTCTGTTAGGCAATTAGATATTAGAACTAGAGAAATCGTAACAACTCCTCCTACGATTAAAAAACCTATAATTGATTTAACTATTAGAGAAATTACTGGGCAGCAAACAATTTATGTAAATATTGAAGATCTAAGTGATTTAAAAAGTATTTTGGAGAACATTTTAGGAATTGCTGTGATTCAAAGGAATTTATATGATCCGCCATTTTCAATGTATGTAACTTATAATGTAACTGTAGATAACCAATCACCTCAAAATTCAGGCTCTTGTACTATTTATGGAAGACTAAGAGGGATTCGAATTAATCAATTATCTTTTGATAAAACAAAAGCAATAAGCTATACTACATTTAATAGAGATTTTTCTTTTACAATAAGATATGAAGCTAATAGAGAAGGTCCTTATAATGTCCCCATTCCTCTTCCTTTACCTAATAATCTTTTAGGTTTTATAAATTTAGAGCTTTATCATTATACAGGAGCCTGCGAAGAAGTAAAAGTTAATGACAATAATATTTCAGATCAGCCATTTAATACTACTTATGATATAGAAACAGGTAGATTCTATAGCCCCTCAGGAAATATTTTAAGAGACTTATTTGGATTTTAATGTTAAAAGTATTAGCTCAGACAATTAGAGGAGAAACAGGATGTATAAATAAAGAAGGTATAGAGTATTTTATTTGTAAATTTATAGGAGTAATAAATGCTTTTTATTGGATAAGTTTAGTCTTAGGAATTGTTCTTATTATGTATGCTGGAGCAAAATATATGTATACAAAAGGTAAAGACTGGCATAGCGAACTTTTGTATGTTATTTTAGGAATTGCATTAATAATTGCTTCTTTCTCTATTCCTGTTTTAATTTTCTCTTTCCTTAAATAATGTTTGAATTATTCCCTATCTTTGAGAAAATTCTTGAGATAGCAACTAGAATTTTAGAAACTTTATTAAAATTTTCGCTATTAATAGCAGTTTTTTTTATAATTTATTTAGGTGTTAAGATTTATTTTGCTAAAAAAAATCTTAAAGATGTTAAAATCTCGTTTCTTTTTATAATTCTCGGTCTAGCACTTTTAGGTATAATAATTCTTAACAGAGAAATTATTTTCAAAACAATAGAAATTTTTGTTCCAAAATTTAAATAATGACTGAAATTGTAAACATCCTTCATAAAATAATTAGAATAATGCAAATCTTTATAGTTTTAGGATCAGCAATCGTTTTTATTTATTTAGGTTATATGACTTATACGAAAAAAATTGATGAAGTGAAAAAAAATTTACCTTGGATTTTATTAGGTTTAGCTTTACTTTTTGCTTCTTATTCAATTCCTGTTTTAATTTTATCTTTCTTAGAAGTTAAAAAAATATCTCCATAAAAATGAAAAAAGTAATCTATCTTGATTATGCGGCAACAACACCTGTTTCAAAAGAAGTTTTTAATTTTATGAAAAGATATTTTATAAAAGAATTCGGAAATCCTTCTAGTTTGCATCTTTTAGGCCAAAAGGCATTAAAAGCTTTGGATTTTGCAAGAAATAACATAAAGGAATTAATTGAAGCAGATTATTTTCGTGAAATAATTTTTACTTCTTCAGCTACAGAAAGTAACAATTTAGCAATAAAAGGTTTAGTTTCCCACTATTTTTTTAGATTAAAACTAAAACCACATATAATTTCTTCCACAATTGAACACCCTTCTATTTTAGAAGTCTTGAAAGATTTGGAAAAATTAAATTTAATAGAATATTCTTTAGCAAAACCAGAAAAAACTGGATTAGTTGATGTTGATAAGATTTTAAGTTTAATAAAAGAAAATACTGTTTTAATTACTTTGCATTATGTAAATAGTGAAATAGGAATAGTGCAAAATATAAAAGAATTAGGCCAAAAGATAAAAGAAATAAACAAAAATAGAGATATTAAAATAACTTTTCATACAGATGCAGCACAAGCTCCGCTTACCGAAGATATTTCTATAAAAAATTTAAATGTAGACATGATGACTTTGTCTTCACATAAAATTTATGGACCAAAAGGCATTGCTTGTTTATTTAAAAAAGAAAATATTATTTTAGAAAGATTAATTTCAGGTTCTGAACAAGAATTTGAATTAAGAGCAGGGACAGAAAATGTACCTTTGATTGTTGGTTTTTCAAGGGCATTAGAAATTGCAGTAAAAAATAAAGAAAAAAATAGAAAATATCTAGAGAATTTAAGAAATTACTTTATTAGCAGATTAAAAGAAGAGAATGTTAATTTCGAAATAAATGGAGATATAAATTTTTCTACGCCAAAAATTTTAAATTTATACTTCCCTAAAAAAACTTCCCAAGAAATTCTAATCTATTTAGATTCAAAAGGGATAATGGTATCTCCTGGTATGGCATGTAAAGCAAGAGCTTTAACCCCAAGTTATATAATAGAAGAACTTTTCCCTAATTCAGATAGATCATATAAAAGTATAAGATTTTCATTTGGCTTAGAAACAAAGAAAAGAGATTTAGATTATGTTGTTAAAGCACTTAAAAGATTTTTAAGATAAATGATCAACAATTTTATGTAGATTTAATCTTTTATCTCCAGTAATTAAAATAAGATCATCAGGTTGTAAAAATTCTTCTAAGAAATTCAAAAGATCATAATGCTGAGTATGATAAAAATGCTTAGTTTTATTCTCGTCATAACCATAGGCTATTAAAGAATCTTTTGTATATTTTGATCTTATTCCGAATGTAATTACAAAATCACATACATTTTTTAATTTCTCTCCTATTTCAAAGTGAAATTCCATTCCATATTTTCCTGCAGTTATACAATCTCCGATTAGAAATATTTTTCTTTTTGCTGGTATTTTTGTAAAGACATCAAGTATATTCCAAAAAGAAGTTGGAGTAAGGTGTAAAGATTCATCTAATATATAATAGCCATTTTTAGATTTAATTAAATTTGATCTGTGCTTAACTCCAGAAAAGGTTTCTAAATAATTTCCTATTTCTTCTAATTCAAATCCTAAATGATAAAGCAAAGCTATGCTTGCCAAACATGAATAAATAATTCCTTTCCCAAATAGATTTCTTAAAAATATCCTTTTTTTACCAAACTTTGAAGTAATTTCAAATGAAGTTCCACATACAGACGGTGTTGAATATAAATTGCAAATAATTTCATAACTAACGCATTTAAAATCTGAATCTTCAGAGAAGCCAAAATATATGACATTGCTTCGATTTTCTTTTTCTACTAACTCAATACAACTTATATCATCATTGTTTAAAATAATTAACCCAGTAGATTTTACACTTTCGACTAATTTTTTCTTTCTCTTTTTAATATTTTCAGGCCCAACAAAAACTTCTGAATAAGCAGGTATTTCTCCTATAGAAGTAATTATTAGATAATCAATCATTAAATTTTTAATCCAATAATCTACGATTTTGGGATTTTCAAAGCCAAATTCAAGTAGTATATATTCAGGGTAATTCTTTTGAAAGAATAAAATTTTTATCCCCTTAATAATATTTCTTAATAAGTTGTATTCTTTTTCTAATAGAAAAGTTAATGCAATTGCTAATTTATGATCTTTATGATATTCTACAGCAAAAATTTTCTTTCTATTACTTAAAAATCTTTTTATAATTTCTATAGTAGTAGTCTTTCCTGAAGTTCCTGAAACAACTATAATCTTGGGTTTAAATTTTAAATAAATTAATTTTGCTAAGAAGTTAAGCATATAATTTAATTTTAACATTTATCCACATTTTATTGTTTGTTTTTTAATTTTGATTTATAATATAGATGATATGAAAAAAGCAGGTTTAGCAATAGTTTTAAGCTTTTTACTTTTATTTATTTTATTTTTTATAAAAGAAAAATTAAGCCAAGCTCAAAACTTTGGGATAGAGTTATATGTTTATCCCAAGGGCTTCTATGGTGGAGGAAATTTAATTAAAGTTGAAAATGCCGGACCTAGCTATATTTACCGAGAAGAGGATAAATATAAGTTACCTTTGAAATCTGTAGTTGTTGAAGGTTCCGAATATCAAATTAAATTAAAAGGAGTAGGAACTGGCTTTTTTAATTTTCAATTATATACATTAGGTTATGGAATGGGAACTATTATAAATTGTACTTCTGTGGGCAAAATTTCGGGGAACGATTGTATAATTGAGGGAACATTTCAAAGCCCGACAAAAGATTACGAAAAATGGACAATACAAATAGATCAAAATAACCGATCCGCATCTACTTCTTTTTATCTTGTTAAACAATCTTATGCACAAACTTCAACTATAGCTTCTAAAGACGATCAATATTATTTAGAACCTACTTCAACGACAACAGAACCAACTTCAACTATTAACTATAAAGTTTACAGCAACAAACTTTATTGTCCAAATTATATGGCAAGTGGTATATCAACAACAACACCATCTCCTGTTTCAGGGTCCTTCGTCCATTTTGGAGTTGCTTCTTCTTCATTTTTGAGCGTTGATTACGTTGTTAAAAACTTAGGTTTAAATGGCATTTCGGAGGGAGTTTATGAATTGTATTTAGTTAATTCTTTAAACAAGAGAATAGGACCTAGTTCTCCTGTAAAAGTTACTATAAACGTTAAACCACCATCTACTCCACCTCCAGGGTCATTTGAATGTCCTGGAGCTGTTGGTAATTGGTGTAGGTGCATATTTTCTTATTGTTATTGGTGGGATGGTACACAATGGGTGCCTACCTCTTCTTCAGCTTGCGGAGATGTCTGTGCTGGTGGTGTAAGAGAATGATATAATATTTTTTATGAAAATTTTAGGCATAGAAACAACTTGTGATGAGACAGGAATTGCTCTTTTAGAATTTTTTGAAGAAAAAGAATTGAAATTTAGAATTGTAAATCATCAATTAAGAACTCAATTTAATGTGCATTCAAGATATGGTGGTATTGTACCAATATTAGCAGAAAGAGAACATAAAAAAAACTTACCTATTTTATATGAAAAACTTCTCAAGGAAACAAAAGAAGATCCTAAAAATTTTGATTATATAGCATTTTCGTATGGACCCGGATTACCTCCAGCTTTAATTTCTGGGAAAGAATTTGTTATAAGTTTATCTAAAAAATTAAATAAGAAAATAATACCTGTAAATCATTTATTAGCACATATATATTCTGTTCTAATCCCTAAAAATAAAATGAATATTTATCAAAAAATAAAAGAAATAAAATTTCCAGCTTTATGCCTTTTGATTTCAGGGGGTCATACAATTTTAATCTATATGGCTAATTTTCATAAATTTAAAAAATTAGGAGAAACAAAAGACGATGCTATTGGTGAAAGTTTAGATAAAGCTGGGAGAATTTTAGGCTTAGAATATCCAGGAGGTCCAAAATTAGAAAAATTAGCAAAAAAAGGAAAACCACTTTTTAATCTTCCAAGGCCTATGGTTTGGCAAAATAATTTTAATTTTAGTTTTGCTGGTATTAAAACTGCCTTTTGGGAACTTGTTGAAGAGATAAAAAAATATAATAAATTTAATGAAGAAACAAAAAAAGACCTAGCTGCTTCTTATCAAAAAGCTGTTTTTGAAACACTTATAATTAAAACAAAAAAAGCTTATGATAGGTACAAACCTAAAACTATCATAGTTACAGGAGGGGTAATTGCTAATTTGACATTAAGAAAAATGCTAATAAAGGTTTTCGGTAAAGATAAGATAATTTTTCCAGATAGGACCTTATCTACAGATAATGGGATCAATATTGCTTTTGCTGGTTATTTTTTACAAAAAAATGCAGTAATACCAGAAAAATTAGATATAAACCCTTTGCTTGATATATAAAATTTTTTATAATTTAAAAATGCCTAAAACAAAGTCAGCAAAAAAAGAATTAAGAAAGAATATAAGGAGAAGATTAAGAAATTTAAAAAGAAAAAAACAAATTAAAACAGCTGTTAAACAATTTTTGCTTGCTTTAAAAAATAAAGACCAAGAGGGAGCAAAAAAATACTTAAATTTGATTTACAAATATTTAGATAAAGCAACTAAAACATTTATGCATAAAAATACAGCAAGTAGAATAAAATCAAAGTTGGCACAAAAATTTAATAAAGTTTTCGCTAATCAATAATAAATATATGTATTTACTAACAAATTTTTGTTATCATAAAGCCTGATCTCTTCATATCTTGTTTGGTATAAATTTTTATAAATTTCTTTGAATCTCAAAGTGGAAGTCTCATAAATTGTAGTAGTAGGAGTAGGGATAAAAATAATCCAATTTTTAGTAAGAAAATCAGGCTGGTTTAAATTGTTATAATAACATCCTTTATAAGTGAAAAGATCATCAATCAATTTCATACATTTTGAATCATATACTATTTTCTCTAAATCTTTGTACCTTGGAAGACAAGAAATTCTTTTTAGAAAATCTAAGCAATTTATAGAATATCCTTGTTTTCTTAAGTTAAAGAGTTCTTCTCTCGAGAAATATTTACAATAATAAGGTATATAGTCAACAAATTTCTCAACATCTCTCCTTAAATTTAAGAAATATTTAAAACATTTATTGGTTCTAAAGCTAAATCCTAACGGAGAAGAAGTAGCAATTATTTTCGCCTTTCCATATGGAGGCAGGATGATGTCTTCTTCTTTATATTTATAATCAGGATCTACATAATTAACCCCTTTAGGAATTAAATACACTCCCTGAGAAGACACAATCCTCCAATTTGTAATATTTATTTCTTTATTGGTATTGTTATTTAAATATAAAGTAAATTTATCTCCCCTAGGTGAAATAGAAATATCTTTAAAATATGGAGAAATTTTTGTATTAAAAGAAAGATAAGCAGGAGAAGGATCATACTCACCGTTTTTGTTAACAGCTGTAACAATTAGAAAATACCTATAGTATCCTTTAGGTAAATAAAAATATTTTGTATTTGAATAAGAGGCCCTCCAATCTCTTTCTAGCGGATAAAGAATGTAAAGAAAATAAAATCTCTCTTTAGGATTTTCAAAATTTTTGCCCTCAAAAACAAATTTAACTATGTTAGTTTCAATATTATTTAAATCAAAATAGTCATGGTGGATATAAGTTTCAATTTTTTTATTTGGTTTAAGCTTTTTAGACTGTGCATAGGTCTTTTTTAAGAAGAATTTAAAGGGCAGTTTCTCTTCTGGATGTTTAAAAAAAGTACCTTTTGGGACAATACCCTTTTGAGCTGGCTCAATCTCCTTAGGTGGTTTATATGCAGGTACTACGCCTGTTTTAAAATATAAAAAATAAACAAGCGCAGAAAGGATAAGCAAAATAGTGACTAGAAAAACTATAATATCTTCTATTTGCCCCCTTTTCTCCATGTTATAATTATATTTTAAAATTAAATAATTATATAACTTCAGCCATGATAAATATAAAACAAATTCAAAATTTAATAGAGCAGATAGTAGAAGAAAAGGATTTAAATGAAGAAGAAGTACAAGAAGCTGTCTTATATGCTTTAGCTGCTGCTTATAAAAAAGATTATAGACATAAAGAAGAAAAAGTGGAAGGCAGAATTGATCCTGTTAACAAAAAAATAGAATTTTTTTTAGTGAAAACTGTTGTAGATGATAAAGATGTAGAAGAACAAAATATAAAATTTAATCCTTATCGACATATTCTCCTTTCTGAAGCTTTAAGAATAAACCCAAATGCAAAACCAGGTGATGAAATTAAAATACCCCTAGAATATAAAGATACATTTAGCAGAATTGCAGCCCAAACTGCTAAACAAGTTATTACTCAAAAATTAAAAGAAATTACAAAAAATTCTGTCTACCAGGAACTTAAAGCAAAAGAAAACAAAATAATCTCTGGGATAATTCAAAAGATAAATAGTAAAGCAGTTTATGTTGATTTAGGAAAAGCTATAGGGATTATGTTTAGATCAGAAAGTATTCCTGGAGAATTTTATAAAATAGGAAACAGAATGAGATTTTATGTCTATGGAGTAGAAAAAACTCCAGGAGGTGTAGAAGTTTACCTCTCAAGATCTAATCCTTTATTTGTTCCAGCTTTATTTACATTTGAAATTCCAGAAATAGCTGAAGGAATAATTGAAATAAAAGGCATTGCAAGAATTCCTGGTGTAAGAAGTAAAATGGCAGTTAAGTCAAATATTGAAGGAATAGATGCTGTAGGAACGTGCATAGGTCCTAAGGGAGCCAGAGTATTAAGCATTTCTAATGAATTAAATGGAGAAAAAATAGATATTATTCAATATTCAGACGATCCCGTTCAATATGTCTTAAATGCGCTATCTCCGGCAAAAGCAGTAAGTGCAGAAGTTTTACCCAAAAGAACAATTAAGGTTTATGTAACAGAAGATCAAATTCCGGTAGCATTGGGGAAAAATGGGCAAAATATTAAATTAACAGCAAAACTTACAGGATGGAGGATAGATGTTAGATTAATAGAAGAACCAGAAAAAGAAATAGAAGGAGGTATTGCAGAGGCAAATTCATTAGATCAACCTGACGATTCCTTAGAGAGTGGATCGTCAGAAGAATAATTAAATGGAAATAGATGTTTTAGTAGAAATTTCTAAAAATAGTAATGTAAAATATGAACTAGATAAAGAAAAAAATCTAATAAGGGTGGATAGATTTTTATATACCTCTATGGTTTTCCCTTTTAATTACGGCTTTATCCCAGAGACATTAGCAGACGATGGAGACCCTGTAGATGTAGTTGTTCTTTCTTATGCTTCTATTCTACCTGGAAGTTTAATAAAAGTTACACCTATAGGAGTTTTAGAAATGGAAGATGAAGCAGGAAAAGATGAAAAAATAATAGCTGTTCCACTTAAAAAAATTGATCCCTTTTGGGCTCATTATGGAGATATTAAAGATCTTCCTCAAATTTATAAAGATCAAATAAAACATTTTTTTGAAAACTATAAAACCTTAGAGCCAGGGAAATGGGTAAAAATAAAAAATTGGTTAGGTAAAGAAAAGGCAGAAGAGTTAATTAATAAAGCTATAGAAAATTACAAAAATGCAAATAAATAAAGATTTCTTGATAAATATAGAAAAAAAAATAATAAATTTTTGGAAGGCAAATAATATATTTGAAAAAAGCTTAGAAAAAAATAAAAATAATAAAAGATTTGTTTTTCTCGAAGGTCCTCCGTATGCAAATGATAAACCTCATATAGGACATTTTCTAACAAGAGTTTATAAAGATGTTATTTTAAGATTTAGAACAATGATTGGTGAATATGCTGAGAGAAAAGCAGGTTGGGATACGCACGGATTACCTATAGAAGTTGCTACTGAAAAGTTTTTAGGTATCAAAGATAAAAAAGAAATTTTTCAATTAGGAATAGAAAATTTTAATAAGAAATGTAAAGAGCTTGTAATGAAGTTTAAAGATATTTGGGAATATGTAGACGAAAGAATGGGTTTTTGGATTGACCATCAAAATGCTTATATCACTTATGATCCTTTTTATATGGAAAGTTGCTGGTGGATAATTAAAAAAATTTATGAACTAGGTTTATTAAAGGAAGAATATAAAGTTTTTCCTTATTGCCCTAGATGTGAAACAGTGCTTTCTCAAGCTGAAGTAGGACAAGTAGATGCTTATAAAACTGTTTTAGATCCAGATGTTTATGTAAAATTTAAAATTAAGAAATTAAACGAAGACTTAAAAGAGTTTGAAAACAAAGAAGTTTATCTTTTAGTATGGACAACAACTCCTTGGACTTTAATTTCTAACACAGCTTTAGTAATCCATCCTGAATTTGAATACAAGGTTTATGAATTAAATGGTGAAATAATAATTAGTTTAAGATTGCCATCAAATTACCAAGGGAATGTCATTAAAATAATAAAAGGAGAAAAATTAATTGGAATAGAATACACTCCACTTTATGAATTTGTTAATATTGAAAATTATGAAAACGCTTATAAAGTTTACCCTGCCGACTTTGTAAAAGAAGAAGAAGGAACGGGAATAGTGCATATAGCTCCTGCATTTGGTGAAGAAGATTTTGAGTTAAGCAAAAAATATAATTTACCATTAATAAATCCTATTGATGAGACAGGTAGATTTAATTTTGATGAACCTGCTTTTATTAGTAGCAAGATCAATCATTTATTCTTTAAAGAAGCAGATCCGTTTATTATAGATGATTTACAAAATAGAAATCTAATTTTATACGCTAATTTAGAAGGTTATCAGCACGAATATCCTCATTGTTGGCGTTGTAAAACTCCATTAATATACTATTCTACTAAAAATTGGGTGATTAAAGTTTCTAAATTTAAAGACAAATTAGTTAATATAAATAAGAGAATAAACTGGCATCCTCCAGAAATAGGAAGAGGAAGATTCTATGAATGGTTAAAAGAAGGTAAAGACTGGAATCTTTCACGAACAAGAATGTGGGGCATTCCTTTACCTATATGGAGATGTAATAAATGTGGATCTTTAGAAATCATTGGAAGTTTTCAAGAATTAGCTAAACATTTTAGATCAAATAATAAATATTTATTTTTAAGGCATGGGGAAGCTGTGAGTAATATAAAAAATCTACTTTCTTCTTATCCTGAAACTTTCTTTAATCCTTTAACAGAAAAAGGTATTAAACAAATTAAAAATCTTATACCTACTCTTCAGAAATTAAATATTGATTTTATAATTACTTCCCCTCTTTTAAGAGCAAGACAAACTGCTAATATTATTAAAGAATACCTTCATTTACCTGTTTATGTAGATTTTAATCTAAGAGAAATTGACTTCGGGGTTTTAAATGGAAAATCAATTAAAGAATATGATAAATTGTATAAAGATCAGTACGATCAATATTTCAAAAAACCTGAGGGTGGCGAAAGCTTAGATGAAGTTAGAAAAAGGATGATAAAAGTAATTCTTGAATTAGAAAAGAAATATGAAGGTAAAACGATTTTAATAATTTCTCACCAAGATCCATTATGGGCTTTATTTGGAGAAATGCAAGCTCTTTCACGCAAACAAACTGCAGAAAGAGAAGATTTTAGTCTTTCTCCTGGAGAATTAAAAGAAATTGATTATTTGGTCTTACCTAGAAATGAAGAGGGAGAAATTGATGTCCATCGTCCTTTTGTAGATAGGTTTAAATGGGGATGTAAATGTGGGGGCGAAAAAGAAAGGATTGAAGATGTAATAGATATATGGTTTGACTCAGGAGCTGCACCTTTTGCATCAAAACACTATCCTTTTGAAAATAAAAAAGAAATAGATGAAGGAATTTTGTTCCCTATTGATTTTATTGCTGAAGGGGTTGATCAAACTAGAGGATGGTTCTATACTTTGTTGGTTATTGGATACTTAATAAAAAAGATGGAAACTTACAAAAATGTTGTAGTGACAGGGTTAGTTTTAGATAAAGAAGGGAAAAAAATGTCTAAATCTTTAGGAAATGTTATTGATCCCCTAGAAATCATTGAAAAATACGGAGCGGATCTTTTAAGATTGTATTTTGTATACATAAGCGAATCTGCTGATAATAAGAAGTTTAATGAGGAAGAACTTATAAATCTTAAAAGGAATTATTTTGATCTTATTTTGAATATATATAACTTTTATAGAATGTACTATGATAGGAACAAAAATAAATACAAAAATTTAAGCTCTAATAATCTTTTAGATAAATGGTTTGATATTAGAATAAAAGAAATGTATTCGATATTTTATGAAAATTTATATAATTTTAATCCAACAAAAGCATCAAGAGAATTGGTGAATTTAATTCAAGATCTATCTCGTTGGTGGCTTAGAAGAAGCAGGAAAAGATTTCAAAGGCCTAAAAATGAAAAAGAAAAAATCGAAGCTTTATTAAAACTTGAAGAGTATTTATATAAAATTGCTATTATCTCAGCTCCTCTTACTCCTTTCTTTAGTGAATTTTTGTACCAAGAATTAAAAGACGAAGTTCAAAGCAGATTCAAAACTAAACTAAGCGTTCATTTAGAAGAATTAACTTTGCCAAAACCAATTTCTACAAAAGAAAAACAAATACTAGAAGAAATGAAGAAAATAAAAAATATAACTTCAGCAATTTTAGCTTTAAGAAAATCTGCTAAGATAAAAGTAAGACAGCCATTAAGCGAAGTTTATCTTGGGGAGAAAATTGAAGAAGATTATTTAGATATTATTAAAGATGAAATAAATGTCAAAAAAGTTATAATAGGAGAGCCTAAAAATAAAGAAAATTATTTATTCACTGATGAACCTATTTATATATGGCTAAATCCAGTAATTACACCAGAACTTAAAGAAGAGGGTATTGTTAATGATCTTATAAGAAATATTCAAGATTTAAGACAAGATTTAGAATTAATACCAAGTAAAAAAGTTAATTTAGCTATTGTTGCTTCTAAAAATATAAAATCTATTGTAAGAGGAAATTTGGATAAAATCATTAAAGAATGTAATTTAATTTCTGTAAAATATACAAAACCTACAAAATTCAAAATAGTAAGAGAATTTACTTACGAAAATATGGGAACTATTTCTTTATATATTTACTAAGCTAGAAAAAATTTCCCTCCTTTATTTTTAATTAATCCTTTTACTTCCATATTTGTTAAAACAACTAAAAGCTCTTGAATAGGTATATTTGTTTCTGCTTTTAATTCTTCAATAGTTTTTTCACCTTTTTCTAAAATTTCAAAAATAATTTCCTCTTTAGGGGAAAGTTTTAGTTTTTTTATTTTATTTCTTAAATCAACATCAAAGTTAAATTCTACTAAAATATCTTCTATTTCTGTTATAAGTTTTGCTCCTTGTTTAATTAAATTATGACTACCTTGGTAATTTTTATTTGTTATTTCTCCTGGAACAACAAATATTTCTTTGCCGTATTTTAATCCATAATTAGCTGTGATTAACGCACCTGAATCTATCGGAGCTTCTATAACTGTAATACCATCGCTTAAGCCAGCAATTATTCTGTTTCTTAATGGAAAATGATAAGGCATTGCTGGAGTTGATAAAGAATATTCAGAAATAATCGCTCCTCCATTTTCTAATATTTTTTCTACTAATTTTCTTTTAGTAGACCTTAATACTATGTCGATACCTTCTCCTACAACTCCAATAGTTTTACCATTAATCTCAACCGCTCCTTTATGGGCATATTCATCTATGCCAAAAGCTAATCCACTTACTATAATTATTCCCAAACTAGCCAATTCTTTTGAAAATTTTTGTGATATATTCAAACCATAATTTGTTGCTTTTCTTGTTCCTACAATAGCTATGAATAAATTATCATTATTTAATAAATCTTTATTTCCTAAAATATAAAATCCTAAAGGTGGCTCATCAATATTTTTTAGTTTTATAGGATACTCTTTCTCATTATAGGTAATTATTTTAATATTTAAATCCTCAACTTTTTTGTATTCTTTTTCAATATCTAATTTATTTTTAATTTTTAATTCGTTAAATACACTTTCAAAACTACCTAATTTTTGATATAATTTAAATATAGAAAGCTGATAAGGTTTATAAAGTATATTTATTGCATTAAAATATATTTTTTCTTTCATGATACAGCTTATTTGGATTTTAGGAGATTATTTAATATTCTTTTCTCGTTTAATAATTTCATTTATTTATTTTAACCTTTCTTATAAAATTTATCCTTTAGACAAAATAAAAAGTGCTCTCATTTTTATATTAGCAACTTCTTTAGCTCTAGGGCTTTTTACTTCTATTTCAGCTATAATTTTATTGTTTTTTGAAATGGCAAATTTTACTAGAAGTATAGTTAAAAAACAAGTTCAATTAGAAAAATTACCTTTAATAGCTTATTTTATAATATTAATTTCTTCAGGGCCAGGCTGGAGTTTGGATAAAATTTTAGATATTAGATTAACAAATTAAAAAATGAGTACAGAATATAAGGCAGAACATATTCAAGTCTTAGAAGGTATAGAAGCTGTAAGAAAAAGACCTGGAATGTATATTGGTGGAACCGGAAAAGAAGGTATACACCATTTAATATGGGAAATAATTAATAATGCAGTAGATGAAGCTTTAGCTGGGTATGCAAAAAACATAGAAGTAAGATTACTTAAAAATAATAAAGTGGCCATTTCAGATGATGGGCGTGGTATTCCTATTGATATTCATCCTAAAACAAAAAAATCTGCCTTAGAAACTGTTCTTACTTATCTTCATGCTGGAGGGAAATTTAGTCAAAAAGTATATAAAGTTTCTGGAGGACTACATGGAGTGGGGCTTTCTGTTGTTAATGCTCTGTCTAAATATTTAAAAGCTATTGTTCACAGAGATGGTTTTGAATGGTCACAAGAATATGAAAGGGGGATACCGAAAACTCCCTTAAAAAAAGTTAGGCCTTCTAAAAAAACAGGAACAACTATTATATTTGAGCCAGATCCTAAAATTTTTGCAGAGATAGAATTTGACCGTGATCTTATTTTAGAATATTTAAGGCATCAAGCATATTTAACACCAGGTCTTAAGATAAGTTTTTATGATGAGAGAGAAGAAGAGATTTTCGCTTATGGTTTTTGTTTTGAAGGAGGATTAATTAGTTTTTTAGGCCATCTTATAAAAAATAAAAAACTTGTAAATCCTTATCATATTTATGGAAAAATCTCAGAAGATGATAAAGAATATGAGTTTGTTTTTAATTATGTCGAAAATGAAGAAACTAAAGAATTAGCTTTTACTAATAACATTTTAAATCCTGAAGGCGGTACTCATCTTGTAGGTTTCAGAAACGGACTGGTTAGAATATTTAATGATTTGAGTAAAGAATTTAATATTTTAAAAAACAACAAAAATTTAATAACAGAGGATATAAGAGGCGGATTGTATGCTATTATCTCTTTAAAAATCCCAGAACCACAGTTTGAAGGTCAAACAAAATCAAAATTAGGTAATCCTGAAGCAAGAAGCTTTGTTGAAAGTAAAACTTTTAATTTTTTGAAAGAATATTTTGGCAAGAATCCAGATGAAGCAAAAAATATTTTACAAAGATTAGTAGTTAATTTAGAAGCTAGAGAGGCAGAAAAAACAGCGAGAGAGAATATATTTAAAAAAAGATTATCTGTCTCTTTGGCTTTATCCGGTAAATTAGCAGATTGCTCAAGCAAAGATTTTTCTAAAAGAGAACTTTTTATTGTAGAAGGAGATAGTGCTGGGGGTAGTGCTAAGCAGGGCAGAGATAGAGTTTACCAAGCTGTTTTGCCTTTGAGAGGTAAAATTTTAAATGTTGAAAAAGCTAATTTGTCTAAAATTTTAAAATCTAAAGAAATTAGAGATCTTGTTGTTGCTCTAGGCACTGGTATTGGTAAAGATTTTAACTTGGATAACTTAAGATACTCAAAAATAATTATTGCTACTGATGCAGATACAGATGGTTCTCATATTAGAACATTACTTTTAACTTTATTTTATAGATTCTTTAGACCATTAATTGAAAAAGGATATGTTTATATTGCTCAACCACCTCTATATAAAATACAAGCAGGGAAAGAAATTTATTATGCATATTCAGACGAAGAGAAAGATGAAATTATAAAAAAGTTAGAGAAAGAAAAAAAGAAAAATATAGATGTTCAAAGATATAAAGGGTTAGGAGAAATGAATCCAGAAGAATTATGGGAAACTACAATGAACATTGAAAAAAGAGTACTTAAAAAAGTGACAATTAAAGATGCAGAAAAAGCAGATCAATTATTTACAATTTTAATGGGTACAGAAGTAGAACCAAGAAAAAGATTCATTGAAGCATATGCTCGAGAAGTTAAAAACTTGGATATATAACAATTATTTTTTAATTTTTTCTCTATTAGTACTTACAATCTTGTTTTATTTATCTTTAAATTCATCACGTTTTTATCCATTTTTTCTTTTATTTTTGCTTTTTGTTAACTATTATTACTTGAGAGGCTTAGAAATTCTGGTACATACAATAATTTATCCTTTACCACTTCTTTTTCTCTTTGCATTCTCCCAATTTAATAATTATTTACTCACATTCTTTTGGTTCATCTATTATTTAATATTTTTAAAAAACAAAAAAATTGGTTGGATTATATTTTTAATTTTTGTAGTTTTAATTTCTAGTTTTTTTGTAAATAGATATCCTTTCTTATGGATAGTAACTTTATTATTTTTAATTTTCCTTTTAATTGTTTATAGTGGTTTTAATAAAAATTTTATTTCGGCATTTATTATAAGTATTTTTGTTTGTGAAACCTTCTGGCTTTTTTATTTTTTACCCCTTAATATTTATTTAAGAACATTTCTTATATTATTATTTTTCATTTGGATTTTAAACAAAGACTTGATATAATAATTTAAAATGGAAGAAAAATATATGCAATTAATACCTTATGTAATAGAAAAAACTCAATATGGAGAAAGGGCTTATGATATTTACTCAAGACTTTTAAAAGATAGAATTATCTTTTTAGGTACACCTATAAATGATGCTGTTGCTAATTCTATAATTGCTCAACTCTTATTTTTAGAGCACGAAGATCCAGAAAAAGATATTTATCTATATATAAATTCACCAGGGGGAGTAGTTACTTCTGCATTGGCTATTTATGATACAATGCAATTTGTGAAACCGGATGTTGTAACTATAGGATTAGGAATGATAGCTTCAGCAGCTGCTATTTTGCTTGCAGCAGGAACAAAAGGAAAAAGAATGGCTTTGCCCAATTCAGAAATATTATTACATCAAGTTATGGGAGAAGCAGCTGGTCAGGCTACAGAAATCGAAATAACAGCTAAACAAATACTTAAGATAAAAGCAAGAATTAATGAAATTTTGGCAAAACATACTGGACAACCAATAGAAAAAATAGAAAGAGATACAGATAGAGATTTTTATTTAACAGCAGAAGAAGCAAAAGAATATGGTTTAATAGATAAAATAATAGAATATAGTAAAGAAATTAATCCACCAACTAACATTGACAAAAAATAAATTATGCTAAAATTAAAAATAATGAATATCAATAATTAAATAGTAGTATGCATAAAATTAATTTATTTTCTTTATTTAAACTATTATTATACTTTCTGTTTCTCATATTACTAATCATAATCCTCCCTATATATCCTATTGATATTAAATTAAAAAAAGCATTAGGGCAGGGGGATAACTATACTAAATTTACTACTCAATCAGGGGGATTGTTGTTTAAACATAATTATCCATTTTTAGAAATAAGTGGAGAAACTTATAACATCCAATTATATCCAGTTAGTAAAGACTTAAATAATAATTATATTTTTGAATTATTTTTATATAAGAATAACCAATTATATTGTAGACTTGCAAGAGATCAGGTTGCTTATTTCTTCGGCAAATTAAACGAAAGATATTTTAATTATAAATATGCTTTAATTTATATAGATACAGACAAACTCTATGAATCACGTAATATTCTACCTTGCTACAATGAATTATATAATGCCATTTTCTTTCTCTCTATTAGTGGGAATGATAGAATGTTTTGTGATAGCTCTATGTATTATAGAGAGTGTGCAACTTTTCAATCAACAGGATATGCTACAAATACTCCTTTCGCTAAATATATGTATTATGATATGTATGAGTATAGCAAATACGATCGTTATTTCGTGTTTACAATAAAATCAAAGAATTATCTTACCTATGTTTTAGCTTCTTCTCCCTCTTCTAATAGTAGTCCTAATCAGGCGGCAACTTTTCAATATTTATTTAGTAAATTAGGTTATCCGCATAAAACTGATTCATATGGTGTCTATTATGATAATATTGACTTGGAAAATGAACTTAAAAATTTAAATACTAAATTTATTGTGTTTAAAAGTTTAGACATACTTAATTCCTTTTTCATATTTGGATCTAATAGAGGCCTTCTAAAGCCTATATTTGTTCAATCTCCTACATCAGGTTCCCCCTCTGCAATGGCGGCCACCAAAGAATATGTTGATAAAATGTGTTTTGGAAGGGGTATTAATTTCGCTTTCGATCCCCCTCCTTTTAAATTTTTTAAATTTAATACGACAAATAAAGGTATTCATTTTAAAAAATCAGCTAATGAGTATGCTCCTTTATTCGTAGGTAAGCCTGAAGGTGAATACTCTACTAAAATCTTTAGAGATAAAGTTGTTAACAAATATGAAGTTGATAAACTTTGTAAGAGCTTAGAGTGGAATCCTTCACTTTTTATTAATAGCGGATATTTCAAAATGAATGTTCAATTTACTCCTCCAGCCCCTAGTCATATTCCTAATTCTCCTTCAGATTCGATTTATGATCTGAAAAATTATAAATTATACTTTTATAGTAGGTATGGAGATGTAGTAACCTCTACAGAAATAATACTACCTCCGACTTCAAGTAATATTGAGTTGTGGTATCCAACAATTGGTAGATATTCATATTTTTCTGCAGGTATAAATGCTAATTATCACAGTGGTCATTATGCTTCTTACGCTACTTCAACACAAGGTTTCATTTTAAAGCCTACTCCACCACCAACAATTTCTATTAAACAAATTGATATTTATCTTACAAATTGTGCCAATAGTAGAAATTATACTAAAACATTTACTAATAAAAACATCCCGTTTGTTTATAGTCCAACAGCTGAATTCGGTGTTCCTTGTTATGAAAGTAGAAATAGTGGTGTTCATTGGAGTACTTATTGTAAGATGAGTGTAAGAATAAAATTTAATGTAGGTCCTTATCCCTGGGATTATATTAATGAGTTTAATTATTATAGAAACAACATAAATAATAATGTTCCTTCTCATGTAACTTCATCTATTTACTGGCTTTCAGATAATCCACCACGATACGGTACTACGTGGTCTCTGCAGGATAGAAAGCATTACCCACCTAGCGCTTCCTTTGAAACTAATAATTCCAGTTTAGATTTATGGATTGATCCAACCATGTTTTGGCCTATAGATGCTGAACATTATTTTTGGTTTAGAGGTGATGATTTCATAAGAAATCCAGGCTGCATCAAAATAGGACAAGGGGTAAAAGTAAAAGGAGATTATAGCAGTATGTACTATCCTGATCCTTCAAATCCATCAATAGTAAGAAAATCATGTGTGGTAGAGATAGGTTACTTTACGGGAGATGAGTGGCCATATTTCCCTGGATATGGATGCGCTCCGCTTCCTTAGTAATAAATTTAAATTATTACTAAATAAATAAAACTAATAATATATTTGCTATTTATTTTGCTTTTTATTTTAAAATTATCTAAAATGAGGCAGTCTGAATTGATTTATAAAACTTACAAAGAAGAGCCAGCTGATGAAGAATCAAGAAATGCAAAACTTTTAATAAGAGCAGGATTTATAGAAA
>CAZZNB010000022.1:0-29921 GCA_964655375.1 uncultured Candidatus Saccharibacteria bacterium | reverse complement strand
GTTCTTGTCCTTGTTGTTGTTCTTGTCCTTGTTGTTGTTCTTGTCCTTGTTGTTGTTCTTGTCCTTGTTGTTGTTCTTGTCCTTGTTGTTGTTCCTTTAATTGTTCAGGTTGAAATTCTGATGCTCCTCCTGGCATTGTTGAAGATGGTGGTAATTCGACTTGTTGTTTAGGTTCAATTATAGTTATTTCTTCTTTTGGTGTTTGTACTCCTTGTGCTATTATACTTCCATCTGGTTTTAAAATTAAATAACACCCTTGTTGGTATCCACCTTCCCCAGCATAATATGACTGATTAGAATGAAAGGTTATCACTCCTTCTTGTTGTATTACAGCTAATTCTCCCTGTTGTAAATATTTATACTGATGCCCTCTGATTAGATAAGAAAAACCTAAATTTTGTAATATTTCTGAATATTCAGTAGGAGATAAATCCCAAGCAACGCTTATTCTTCCTTTACCAATTTCTTGTTCTGTAGTTATGTCTGACCAATAGATTTGTTTTAAGTCTTCTCTTGAAGGACTAATTAAACGTCCTAAGTTTATGTTTTCTGAATCTAAAATTGGCTGATTTTGTTCAAATTTAATACTTACAGGTAATCCTCCATGTGTAATTAAGATATCCCTATACATAACTGCATGAGGTAATTTTGAAAAAGTTTCTTCATATAATAATTTCGTTCTTTGTATAAACGCTTTATAATCTTGTACATACTGTTCTATTTTTTGAGTAGAGCCTGAATATCGTTGATCCAACCATCCAAATAAAGTAGGGTATCTACCTTGATCGTATTCCGATTCTATAAAATCTTTAGGGACCCCTAGCATCTGTAAGGCAAATTCTGCAGGTGTAATATTCGGTTCAAGACTTTGAGGATTAGATTCATTAATTTTTTCGAATACATCATCTTCATGATCTCCTTTTAGAATTATTACTTCATTTCCGTAATTTGTTTTTAATTCAAATAGTTTTCTTACAACCTCGAAACTATATTCTCCTCTATCTACAAAATCGCCCATACAAACAAAAGCTACTTTCTTTCTAGAGTTTTTTAATTCTTTAAATTTTTCAATAGCTGCTTCTAACGCATGTATATCACCATGAATATCAGTAACAGCAACTATAGTATAATCATCAGGAATATAAACTAAACCAAAAAGGTTAATTATTTTTGATGTATCTAATCCTAATTTCTGTAATTTAGATTTCAAAGCTTCTCTATTATTAAGTTGTTTTAATTCATTAATAAGTTCAACAACCTTTTCTTCTTTTCTTTCTTGTTTTTTGTAATCTGGTAAAGAAGCATATTCCGGATTTTTTTGAAGTTCTTGTTCAGCCCATTCAAAAGCCCAATCAAGTTGTTCTCTTAATAATATTCCTTGAATTCTTCCTAACTCCAATTCATTCCACCTTCTTTCAATCATTTCTACTGAGTCTTTTTCAAAAGGTCTATCAGCTCTATCTTTTCGTCCTATATTTCCTTCTAACCCACGTACCATTATTTTAATTATATTAAAAAAATGAACAAAAAGCAAATTTTAACCCTCTTGACAAGCTATATAGAGTTATGGTATAATATAAATGGTACAATTAGAAAGAAAGGAGGTGAGAATAATGCCAGGTTGGCTTCCCGTCCTTCTTGTCGTTGTGGTGGGGTTGATAGGTTTCGCGGCGGGGCTGGTGTGGGGATCGAGGAGGAGAGGTGGAGGAGAGGCTATAATGAGATTGGTAGCGGGGTTCTTCGGGTTTTATGCAGGTTTAATACAACGTCTATCCGAGATCAAGAAGGTTGGAGGTGGCAGGCTGGAGGTGGAAGAGGATGATTCACGGGGACTAGCCTTCCTGCCTACCGTGGAAACGCGGGAAACGCAGGGGGGCTAAAATGCAGAAAAAGAAAAAAAATAAAATAGAGGTGAGGTGGGGAATGAATAAACCGCCCACGGATGGGCGGTTTTTATTTTTTTATGATTGTTACATATTCTCCACAATACCTATTATTGCTATAAATATCATTATTAAAGATATAGTAATTGCTATTATATAAAAATAATAATATTCTGTTTCTTCTAATTCATTTTCTATCTTAACAACTTTTTCTTCTATACTTTTTTCTTTTTTTTCTAAACTATCTAAATTATTCTTCAGTGTTTTTAAAATTTCTTTATTTTCAATATTATTATTTTTGAGAACTTTTATTTCTTTTTCTAACTCTTTTAATTTTTTCTCTATATTATCCAATATTTCTTTATTTTCTTTTGTAATTAGTTTATTTTTCTTAGCTTTCTTTAATTTATTTATTTCTGCTTCTATTTTTTTTAATCTCTTCTCTAATTTTTCTCTTTCTACCTTGTGCTCCTCCTGGTGCCAAACTTGAGCACCAGAAGGAACTTCTTTAACAAAGTCTTCTACCTGGGCCCAGCATAAGCTGAGCCCCAAAAGCAGCAGCAGTAGCAGCAGGACTAATAATTTTTTCATTTTTAGTCACCTCCATTTTAATTATACAATATTTATATTAAAATGTCAAATAAAAATTGATTCCTATTTTCTCTATAATATTTGTTTAATTTTTTGCTATTTTATTATTAACATCATTTTTAGGATGTTGGACGTCGTAAAGTATAGATTTTGATAAGATAAATTTAACTGTTCTAGATAGAGATTTGAATATAGATGAAAAATTTCAAATAATCAGAATTTCCCCCATAAAATAACTTTTATATATAAACCTATTTTTTTAATATTTTCATAAAAAATAATTATTTCAGTCAAGCACACTTCTTTTTTATAATTTAATTAGCAAGCTAAAGGAGGTGAATGAAGATGTTTAAAGAGATAAATATTATAGTGTTTGTTATTTCTATATTTGCTTTGATAATAGGAACAATGATAAGTACAATTTGGATAGAATTTAAGGTTTTATCTGTTATTTGGGAGGTTAAAGATAAGATAAAAGAACAGTTGATGATAATAAACATATCTGATAATAAAGATTTAGAGAGGTTTTTAAAAAAATTCGAAGATTTACTAATTAACGCTTATAAGACAATAATGCATTATATAGCTTATATGGTATTGTTTTATATATTTATAGTGTGGGTGTTTTTGTTGATTTTTATAACCTATATTAGATAAATATCTCATAATTAGGAAAATAGAATATAAAGATTCGGGCCAAATGGCCCTTTTATTTATTTTTGATGTTATTTTTGATGAATTTTAAGATGAGCAAAGGCAGATTTTGTTGTAAGATCTATAAGAGCAGTTAAACAAGATAAAATCATAGAATTTAGAGGAAAAATATATTCAAGGTTAGAAGGTTTAATTGAATTAGGGGATGGCGTAGTAATACTAAAGGTCATCAGTCCCGGCTATTTAAATTTTGAATTTTATGAATTTGACTTTATTTAAATATAATTAAGGTAGTAAGCTACAGGAGGTGAGAGGAATGGAATTAACTTATTTATTGTATTATTGTAAAAAGGGTAAAGCTATAATATGGGTTGTAGATCTTCTTAAAGAGAAGAAAGTTGTATATAAAATTAAAAGATTAGATGAGAGGTTTGCAAATGTAGAAATTATTTCTAAAGAATCTAATACAAATGAAAATTTTAAGATAGAATGGGGAGACTTAGAACGTAAAATTAAAAATAAAGAGTGGGCTATAGGATCTTTCCAAAATTTATAAAGATGGCTGAATTTTTTCAGCCATCTTATTTTCTGCTTTCTTTATGTTTTGTATGCTTGGCGCACCATTTACAAAATTTATTTAACTCTAACTTTTTTTCAGAACCTTTTTTCTTCCAAATATAATAATTCGCTCTATTACATACTGTACATTTTAATCTTATTAAATTTCTTGTTTTTGTTGCCATTTCTAGAAAATTATAAATCACAAAAAATTTATTTACAAGTTTCTCCTAGAGTAGCTTCTACAAAATCAAAAGAACTAACAGTAAAATTAGTTGAAGTGGTATTTATATTATCGGAAATAATGATTTGACTGGGAGTAACAGTAGCGTACATAATAGAAGAGGTTGCTCTACCAGTTAAACTAATGGGAGTGCTTGTTACACATGCAGATTCTAATGGTTTAATGTTGAAATTTTTATCTGTTTTAATAAACCATAAATTACCATAGCTTCCTGTACAATCTCCACGCCCAATGCCGGTAATTAAATAACTAGGCTCTTGATAAGATTTTTTAATATTATGAATAGCAGAATAATCATATAAAGCTGCCAATTTTTTCAATAATAGAATAGATCCATCCGAATGAATTTTACCTACCCACCCTTGACTTCCATATATGTTCCCACCTAAAACAAAGGAATTATCTGGTAGAATATAGATATCATTAATAGCTACGTTGTTATCTATTCCATTAAATATCCTTTCTCCCCAAATAGGATCTCCAACCGAGTTTAGTTTTATAATGATTTCTTCGTAATTTCTACCACTTCTACCTCCAATTATAATATTCCCCTCATTATCAAATCTTACAACAAAAGAATAATCCCACCATGAAGAAGCATAATATCTGTTAGCCCATTGAATAGCTAGATCAGTTAATTTTACTACAAATATATCGTTCCAAGCAGCACCCCAAGAAGTTGTTTCTCCAGCAATTACTAATTCATTTCCTTTGATATCTACTGATACAAATTTTTCATCGCCTGTTGAACCTATAGCATGGGCAGTTATTAGGTTCCCGTTATGATCTAACTTTATTAATAAACCGTCTAAACCACCTGAACCTGCTGAATTTGTATAACCTACAATAATGATATTTCTATTGTTATCTTCCACAAAATCCAAGCCTTCTTCATCCCCACTACTTCCTAAAATTTTTTGCCATATTATATTACCATTTGAATCAATTTTAATTAACAAAACATCTCTATTCCCGCTAATATTAGTAGACCCAACCATTAAATAGCTACCATCAGATATTTTCCTCGCTGAGTAAATAATCTCATCTCCGCTACCATTTATTCTTTTTACCCACATTTTTTGACCAGTTTTATCGGTTTTAGTAATTATGATCTCTTTAGGAAGAACTGTAGCCCAGTTATACCCTAAAATTAAATATCCATCGTCTAATTCAAATACTCTTATACCGAGTTCATTATAACCAGTATAATATGATTTCCAAAAGCAAGCTACAGGTTGTTCTAATCTATCTTCTTGAAAAGACTGCGGAGTTAAAGTTAAATTATTTCCTTTTTCTAATAAATATGGATCATCTCCATTATCTTTTCCCGAAACACTTTCCGGACCTATATTCTTAGAACTTTCTAAAACTGCTGTTAATTCGAAATTGTTATTGTTGTCTATCACTAATGAATAATAATAAATTGGACGATTAATCGGATCTACAGGAAGCTTTTCTAGATTTATACCAACAGAAGAAAAATCAGAAAAATTAATAGGTATCCAGCCAGTACCATCAGTATTCATATAAGTTGAAGAGGGGGCACAATAATAACTATAGCCTACCACATCAGGTAATTGTGGATAGTCTGCTTTGCAATTAGTTGTAGCAGATTGCATAGGTAAAGATAAATAAATAGTATTAGGTCTCAAATTAGAATATTTATCAACTAAACTTATACCTAACTGTTCTGCTTGAATTATTGTTAACTGAAGAATTTTACTTAAATTAGATAGATTTTGAATTCTTTGAAAATCTCTTAGGCTTTTATAAGCTTCAGAAGGTTTCAGAACATGAGCAAGTATACCAACTAATGCTGAAAATATAGCTATGGTTATAATAAGTTCAATTAAACTAAAAGCTTTTTTATTCATTTTTTATGATTTTTACAATATTTCAACTTTTGTAATTTTATCTATTATTTTTTTTGGTTGATTAATTCTTTTAATTAATGTAATATTTTTTATTTTAATAAACTCTACTTTTTCATTAATAATTGCTAAAGTATCATCATCGTTAACGCAACTTGCGAAAATTAGATTTCCGAATTTTTCTTTGGGCTCAAAAATTTTAATTCCCTTCCCTCCTCGTCTTTGAATATTAATTTCTTTTATTGAAATCTTTTTTACATAGCCATTTTCAAATATTGTTAAAATATACTTCTTATTTAAGGGAGTAACAGTAAAGACAAAATCATCTTTTAATTTCATTACTTTTACTCCTGAACCGGCTCTTGTTTGAATAGGTAAATCATTTTTAATTCCTAAACCGAAGCCATTAATACTTATAAGGAAAATATCATAAGTACCATCTAATAACACTTTTACCACTTCATCATCATTTTTAAGCTTAATTATTTGCACACCTGTTCTTTTAACTGAAATTACGTCTTCTATTTTAATTTTTTTAGCTAAACCATTTTTAGTAAAAATAATAAGATTCTTAGCTCCTATAGGTCTTATAACATCCAATATTTCATCTCCTTTTTCAATAATTAAATTAGTCTCTAAATATTTAGGAGAATTATAAAAATCGCTTACATTTAATGTATAAATTTTCCCCTTTCTAGTATAAGCTAATAATTTTTCTGTTGTTTTAGTCAAAACAATTTTCCCAAAATTTTCTTTATCTTTTAAGATTTTTTCAAAAGGAGTATCTAGTTTATATGTTTTTACAAATTTCTTTTGATTTATAAAAAGCAAAACATCTTCTTCCCTAATCTCTTCTTTTATCTTTGATTGAATAATCTCCTCTTCTTTTATTTCAGTTTTTCTCTTATCTCCATATTTTTTACTTATCTCTTCTGTTTCTTTTATAATAATTTCGTCAATTTTTTTAGGATATTTTAAAATATTTTCCAATTCTTTTTTTAGTTTTAATTTTTCATTTAACTCATCAATAATTCTTTTTGTTTCTAAAGATGTTAATGTCCTTAATGGCATTTCAAGAATAGCATCAGCTTGTCTTTCATTTATTTTTAATCTATTCATTAAATTCTTTTTAGCAGATTCTCTATCAGGTGATTTTCTAATAATTCTAATTACTGCGTCTATGTCTTGTAAGGCTTTTTTAAGCCCTTCTAAAATTTCTATTCTTTCTTTAGTTTTCTCTAGATCATATTTTGTCCTCCT
Source organism: uncultured Candidatus Saccharibacteria bacterium (assembly GCA_964655375.1). Lineage (GTDB taxonomy): Bacteria > Patescibacteriota > Minisyncoccia > UBA6257 > HR35 > JAGDVT01. The sequence continues at coordinate 22,860 of CAZZNB010000022.1, read as the reverse complement.
TCTAATAACCTCCCTTCTATGATTTATCCAGCTTAAAAGTAGTTCTTTTAAATTGAATACCTTAGGTTGGATGCCTTCTTCTAAAGCGATGAAATTGAAGTAATAATTTTTTTGAAGATCTGTTAATCTATAAAGTTTTTCAATAATATTTTTAAGAAGATTTTCGTCCTTTTCAGAAATTTCAATTACTATTCGTATTCCCTCTTTATTAGATTCATCTCTAACTTCTTTTATTTCTGGAATTATTTTATTTAAACTTAAATTAGCTATTTGTTGAACAAGTTCTGACTTACTAACTTGCCAAGGTATTTCATTAATAACTATTCTTTTAGCACCTCTTTTTGTCTCTTCTATATTTATTTTCCCCCTAATTACAATACCACCTCTTCCGGTTTTATAAGCTTCTAATAATGCTTTCCTTCCGTAAATTGTACCGCCTGTAGGAAAATCAGGGCCTTTGATAATTTCTAATAATTCTTTAATAGAAAGGTCTGGATTTTTTATTAGATTTTTAACTGCTTCACAAACTTCAATTAAATTATGAGGGGGGATATTAGTAGCCATACCAACAGCAATTCCTAAACTTCCATTTAGAATTAATTGTGGAATTTTAGCTGGTAAAACTACTGGCTCTTTTCTTGTATTATCATAATTAGGTCTAAAATCAACACTTTCTTTTTCGATGTCAGCTAGCATTTCTACAGCAAAAGATGAAAGCTTTGCTTCTGTATATCTATAAGCAGCAGGAGGGTCTCCATCAATCGAACCGAAATTTCCTTGGCCAATTACTAAGGGGTATCTCATTGAAAAATCTTGAGCCAATCTTACAAGAGCCTCATATACAGCTTGATCTCCATGAGGATGATATCGTGCTATGGTATTTCCAACAATATTAGCGCATTTAGTAAATTTTTCATTAGGCCATAATCCTAATTCTTTCATTACATATAAAATTCTTCTTTGTACTGGCTTTAAACCATCTCTAACATCAGGTAAGGCTCTTGAAACTATTACGCTCAAAGCATAGTCTAAATAAGAAGATCTAAGTTCTCCTGTGATTTCACTTACTTTAATTTTTTCTTTCATATTTTAAGATTACTTAATTTTTAAATTATCTAAAAAGATTTAGTACTGCATTAAAAATAGTAGCTAGTCCTGTTTTAAAAGCATTAGCGGTTGTAACTATTAAAACTTCAGCTGGTGATGGTTTTAATCCTAAAACAGGAATAATATGTCCTCCTTGAAACCACCATAAAAACATAATTATTACAAATATTCCAATAGCATATTTATATGCTTTCCATTTTTTTCTTATTTCCTCAAATTGTTTTGAGTTCATTTATATTAGAAGGTAATCTTTTTCTTCTAATTTTTTAAGATTTAATTTTAAATTTTTAACTTTCTCTCCTTTAAAATTTTCGACCTTATCTACTAAAATTACTACTTTTAATTTTAAATCATTTTTCAGTTTTTGCCAATTCTTTATATTTTTAAAAATTCCTATATCTATAGTTTCATCAAACTCTTCTTTGATATTTTTAAAAATTTCATCTTTAAATTCACTAGTAGAGTATAAAATTTTTGTTTCTCTAGTCCCCCAAACAACAATGATATTTTCTCCATTCTGGTAGCCTCTAAAAAATATTCCTTTCAGTTCATATTCTCCAGGTAAGTTAATAATATTAGGATCATTGATATTAGGAGTTATTTTTGATAAAATTTTAATATCTGCTGATTTTGATTTTAAAGATTCGAAAATTATTTTTACGTCGCTTAATTTTACTTCTATTCCTTCTTCAATTTTTTTGATTTCCATTTTAAAAAATATTATATAATATTCTTAATGACCACACAAACTGATAAAAGAATTACAATTAAACCAAAAATTAGAAATGTTAATATTGGAGATATTATAAATGGATTTGTAATCAAAAAAAGAGCTCGGGAAATATATGTAGATATACCTTGTTTAGGCGTAGGTAGAGTTTATGGAATTGAATATATGAAAGCGAAAAATTTAATCAGTAAAATTAAAGAAGGTGATGAGGTGGTAGTTAAAATTATAGGTTTTGATGACGGATATGGCAATTTTGAATTAGAACTACAGGATATAGAATATATAAGTGCATGGCTAAAAGCTAAAGAAGCAATGAATGAAAGAAAGATTTTGGAATTAGAGGTAGTAGAAATTAACAAAGGAGGTTTAATAGTTGAGTTCAATGGATTAAAAGGTTTTGTGCCTTTATCTCACTTAACACCAGAACATTACCCTAGGATAGGAGAATTTGATAAAAGAAAAATTACTGAATATCTTCAACAATTTTTAGGTAAAAAGTTTAAATTAAGAATTATTAATGTTGATCCTGCATCACAAAAATTAATTTTATCTGAAAAAGCTGCTTATCTTGAAGAATATCAGAAGGTTTTAAGTCAATTTAGGGTTGGAGAATTAAAAGAAGTTGAAGTTTTAGGTGTAAGTAAATTTGGCATTTTTGTAAGATTCTATAATAATCCTCCTATTGATGGCTTAATTCATATTAATGAAATTCCTGACAAATATAAAAATTTAGAAGAAACTTTTAAGAAAGGAGATAAAATTATAGCTAAGATAATCAAAATCGAGGCAGACAGAGTTAATCTTTCTCTAAAAGATCTTACAGAAGATCCTTGGGTTAAACTTTCTAAGCAATATAAAGTTGGAGATGAAGTTAAAGGAAGGATTACCGAAATTTCTCAATTTTTTGCTGTTGTAGATATTGAAGGAGTAAAAGGTGTTGTTTTAGAAGACTTTGAAAACTTAAAGAAAGATGAAGAATACTCCTTTATCATTGAACAATTAGATCCAGATAATAAAAAACTTATATTGTCTGTTAAAAAATGAAGTTTAGCAATCAGCTACTAAACCTCATATTAATTTTTGCAGGAATAATTTTGCTGACCTTTTTTATATCATCTTATGTAAGTTATAAAAACTTAAAAGTTATTTCTCTATATGAATTTAAAAATTTAATTGAAAAAGATGAACTAAAAAAAATTTCAGTATATGATAATTTTATAATAGCAGAAACTATAAGGGGTGAAATTATTAAAACAAACAAAGAATCTGGTGTAACTTTTTGGCAAATTGCTAAGGACTTAAATATTCCTCAAGAGAAATTACAAAAAATTGAAATAACTTCTCAAAATAAAACCTCTCAAGAAATTATTTTAGCTTTAATAATAAATCTTCTTCCTGTTATTGTAATTATTGCTATATTTTGGTATATGTTTTCACAAGCACAAAAGGGAGCAGGACAAATTTTTTCTTTTTCTAAATCAAGCGTAAAAATGTATGATCCAAGGAAAGAAAGAATAACATTTAATGATGTTGCAGGATTGAAAGAAGCAAAAGAAGAATTAAAAGAGGTAATTGAGTTCTTGAAAAATCCACAGAAATTTTTATCATTAGGAGCACGAGTACCTAAAGGAGTTTTATTAGTGGGACCACCAGGCACAGGAAAAACATTGTTAGCAAAAGCAACAGCTTATGAGGCTGGGGTTCCCTTTTTTTATATTTCAGGTTCTGAATTTATTGAACTTTTTGTAGGAGTAGGGGCAAGTAGAATAAGGGATGCTTTTTCTGTAGCCAAAAAATTTGCTCCTTCAATTTTATTCATTGATGAAATAGACTCTATAGGAAGAATTAGGGGAATTGGTATTACAGGAGCTCATGAAGAAAGAGAACAAACTTTAAACCAATTGCTCGCAGAAATGGATGGATTTGAAAAAGAAATTCCGTTGGTTGTGATTGCAGCTACAAATAGACCTGATGTTTTAGATCCAGCATTATTACGGCCAGGTAGATTTGACAGAAAAATTTATTTAGATTTGCCTACAGTTTCAGAAAGAGAAGAAATTTTAAAAATTCATTTAAAGAATAAAAAGGTAGGTGAGGTAAATTTAAAAGAAGTCGCTGAAAGAACTCCAGGCTTTTCAGGAGCAGATATTGCTAATTTATGTAATGAAGCTGCTATTATTGCAGCGAGAAAAAATAAAAATCAAATTGATCAAGAAGATTTACTAGAGGCAATAGAAAAAGTAATATTAGGTCCGGAAAGAAAATCTAAAGTTTACTCTAAAAAGGAAAAAATGATCGCAGCTTATCATGAAGCTGGTCATGCTATAGTTGCCCATTATCTTCCTTATGCCTCTCCAGTTCAAAAAATTTCTATAATCGCAAGAGCCCGAGCAGGTGGTTATACATTAAAAACGCCTTTAGAAGAAAAATCATTTTTATTCAAAAAAGAATTTTTAGACGAAATAGCTGCTGCTTTAGGTGGTTATGCATCTGAACTTATAGTTTTTAATGATATCTCTACTGGTGCTAGCTCTGATTTAAGAGTAGCTACGGATATGGCAAGAGAACTAGTAACTACTTACGGAATGTCAGAAAAATTTGGTCCTATAAGTTTAGGAAGAAAGCAAGAAGTTATTTATGGTTATAAAGAGTATTTAGTCGAAAAAGATTATTCTGAAAAAACTGCAGAAGAAATAGATAAAGAAGTTCAGAAAATTTTGCAGGAAGCATTAGAAAGAGCAAAGAGGATTTTAGAAATAAAAAAAGATAAATTAGATAGGGTTGCTAAAGCATTAATAAAGAGAGAGACATTAGAAAAAAAGCAGTTTGAGAGATTAGTTGGGGAACCTAAGGGTAGCTTGAGGGATATTTAGAAATAACTTATAATAAATATAGGAAATCTTCAAGGGGGTGATTGGAGTGAATGAGGTATTCGAGAAATTAGCAGACATTATATCTACTAGAACAAAAATCAAAAAAGAAGATATTACCTTAGAATCAGACTTCGAGTTAGATCTTAAATTAGATTCATTAGATATCGTAGAATTAATTATGGCAATAGAAGAAGAATTTAATATTAATATACCAGACGAAGATATTCAAAAATTAAAGACAGTGAAAGACGCAGTAGAATATATTTCAAATAGAATTTCTTAAATCTCGGTATTTTATAATAGGCAGGCTATTTGGGCCTGCCTATTATAATTAAACTTCTGGAACTTCTGCAGAGGGAGGAATATATCTTGTAGGTGTAATCTCTAAACCATATTGGGGTACCACTTCTATAGGTATATGGAATAAAGAAGCTAATTCTTCTGTATTTAAAATTAAACGATTTTCATCATAATCTGTATTCCATCTTCCTTTAGTATATGCCCAAATTAATCTTTTTCTATAAAATATTTTCTCGTCATACAAAGATTTAAAATAAGTTAAAGGTCTATCAATAGAAGGAATTGTTTTAGAATCTCTAATCAATCCATTCATATCTTGTCTTTCAAAAACCTTAAATACCCCCATTACTAATCCTACATTTTTATCTCTATTTTGGGAAAATACATCCTTAGAAGCAATATAACAAAATCTTACTACACACCAATATCCCGGTTTTGAAATCTTTTTTTCTATTCCTTCAATAATTTCTCTTTCTCCAGGAGTTAATTTCATTAAATCTTTTTCTATTTCTTTCTTTTCTTCTTCTTTACCTACTTTCCATTCTATTTGTTGACCAGTCATGGCTAAGAATAAATTTTTAATAAACTCAAGAATATAATCAAATGGAGACGTTTCTTTCTTTCCTTTTCTCCCCATTAATTTATCTACTTCTTTTTTGCCTCTAGTAGCCCATTCTCTACCAAACTCTTTATCATTACCAGGTACAGGCATGGCCATTATTTGGATTATTAGCCATTCTTTATTGCTTAAATAGGTTGCTCCTTCTGATAATATACTTATAGGATCAATCCTTTGCTCTTCGGGCAATTTTTCCCAAACTTCATAAGTTTTTATAGGATAATAGTCTTTAGGAGTTTTTTTATCGTCTTCTAATTTAGTAAAAACAAATTCACATCCTATTACATCGAAAGTGGGATTGGGTATTTTCCAAGGTAAATCTTTTAATGGATCTTCTACTTCTTCAACTAAAGCTTCCGGATATTGAGAATAAATACGACTAGCAACAAAATCTTTATATTGCTCTAAACACCTTACAATAAATCTCAATTTTCCATTATGCCCTATCATTTCAAAAACATAAAAAGGAGGAGTAAAACCCATCATAAACCTAGCCCAAGGATCGCCTCTTCTAAAAATTCCATGCAAAGCATAAAAAATTTCTTCCATAGCTTTCGGAGATTTTTTAACATAGGGAGGTATTTTAATTTCTAAAAATATCCATTTTAGTTTTCCTCTATAAGCATACCTTACTGTTATTAGATGTTTTTCTTTAACTATAAACCAAACAAGCAGGGGTAAAATTAGCCACCATACACTAAATAAATATCCTAAAATGAATTTTAAAAAAGAGATCATCTTAAATTCTTACTTTTTTATCACTAACTTTAAAATACTTATAAACATAAATCAAAAAAGTGTTTTTAGATATTTCTTTATGTTTCTTTACAATTTCATATAGCTTATCTAAATTAATTTCTTTATATTTTTTCACAATTTTTTTCATAAAATCTAATGCGGTACCAGGTTCATAACCCCAAGCTCGTGGTACATATTTACCCCTGCCGTATAAAACAAAATCAGGAGTAGCAACCAAAATGTTATGAACTGATTGAGGAGTATAATTTTTCTTCCAAGCAGGATCTACAAGCTCATCTTCTATTTCACTAAGCTCTTTAAGCTTTTGATATATCTCATTAAAATGAAGCGGTCTTTTTTCTAATTCAAAAATTATTTTTATTTTTTCTTTTAAAGAGGAAGGTACTACTTTGTTATTTAAAATATGACCTATCTCTCCTAAGGGATTTTTTCTTATAAATTTATAAATTTTCAAAAGATCATATAAATCATCTACATCTGGTTCTACTCCAAAATGATTTTTGATTTCATGAGATAAAATATCTAAAATTTCTTGCTCTTGCCAAGTTTTTCGCCATTTTTTGATCAGTAATTTTTTAAAATGATCAATAACTATTTTTGTTTTTTCGAAAATTTCTTGGTTAATGCTCAAAAAGGGATGGAATTCTTTTGTTTCTTTATGATAATAAATTTGTGGGTGAAGAATATAAAAAAATCTAATTATTCTTAATTCAGTAATATCTAAGGACAAATTTAATTTGAATTTTTCGAAAGTATATCTTTCTCTTTTTACCTTAACTTTCCCAAGGATGTCCTCTAATATTTCTAAAAATTCTGAATTTAAAAATTTATTTTTCTCAACTTTTTCTCTTATTCTTTCTAAAACCCTTTCTTGAATTTGTCTTACTCTTTCTCTTGTTATTCCATAATGATCACCTATTTTTTCTAAAGAATGAGGTTCATATCCTATTCCAAATCTTCTTTTAATAATATCATTTTCTCTTTCCGTCAAGCTACTTAACAAGTCATCTAATGTTTGATAAATTTCTGTCTTCATCTTCTATTTAAAATTATAAAATATATAGAAATTAAATTTCAACCATATTAATATTTAATGAAGTTTTTTAAATTTGCTAATAAATATTTCAAGGGGATCATAGACATTAATTTATCAAAAACATCTAAAAAATCTTCAAAAAAGTTAAGTTTTGTAATATAACGATTTTTAATCCTTTCAATGGGTTTATTATAATTGTTATAACCGTAATAATCATAGGGGCAATATTGAGTAGACGTTGCTTCAAAATTAGTCTGCCACATTAAAGACGAAGTCGGAAATTCGCTATACATTGGTTCATCGGAATATTTATAATCTATTACTTCGTAAGTTTTTGTGTAAGATATGATTTGATTAGTAATATCTGTAATAATTGTAGACGTTCCCGAACAAGCGCATCCTGATAAATAATGTTCTTGATTTAATTTAGCCATAAATATTCCAATAGTACCAGAAGGACCTATTACGCACTCGAAGGGTGCTGCGTTGTTAAACTCACCAATTACATAAAATCTATTATTTACTTCTCTTACCTTTGTTGTCCATTGATCCTCACCTATTCGAAAAACTGATGTATTTAAAATATTTAAATTTGAGTTAAATTTAGCAAAAACTACTGCTCCACTAGCACCTCCGGCTATCATAGCATAGTTATTATCTGAAGTTATAGTTAAATCATATCCCCCTTCACCTCCATTTATAACTCCGGGTGTTGCTGGTGTTATTACTATTCCTTTTATTACATTTCCATTTAAATCTATTTTAAGAAGATATGGATCATAAGTTCCTTGAAAGCCGTTTGTCCCTGTGATTAGCAGAGTTCCATCTAACATTTGAAGTATTCTACTACCTAGGTCAGCACCAGTAGAAATTTGATAAAATTTTAACCAATGTATGTTGCCTTGTTCATCCATTTTTGCTAACATTACATCACGAGAATGAAATGGATAAGGATGGGTTACTGTTGTAGTATTTACAAAAGTTCCAACTAGATAATAAAAATCCCCTATCTTAACTCCATCGTTAAACGAAATATAACCATGATTTGATTCTAAATAATTAGGAATTTTAATAATTTTTGCATATATTGGAATTCCTTCTCTATCGGTTTTTATTATTAAAGGATAACCATAGGCTTTAGACTGCCCAGGATCTTTTAAAGGCCAGTAAGTTGCAACTGATAAATTTCCTATAAGTAAGAACCCATCGGAGGTAGGGATGATCTTTTTTACCTCTTCATTATAAACAGTATCACTAGACTCAGGATCATAACCACATATAAATCTTTCGCCCTCAAAGTCACAATAAATTGGATAGTAGGTACCACTTAAACCCTTGCCTATTGATTTACTCCAAACTGGGCTTAAGTTTGAAGTAAATTTCCCGAATAAAACATTAACAAGGGAATATCCACCATATGGATTAATTGTTGTAGTAACATTTTTTGTAATCGGTCCTGTCATTAAATAATTATCATCATCTAAAAATAGAGCAGTGAAGAAATATATGGGGTATTGAAAAATATCTGGCGATGAAACTCGAAGTACATTGGATTTTATAATATCTCCGTCGAGATTAGATTTTAAAAGTACTGTATATGCTTCTGATTCCTCTGAACGATAATAAGCGGCAATTTGAAATAGTGAAGCTATATTATCCCAAAATACATCTGAGACTACTACTCCGTATGTATTTGTAAAGCCTTTAACAAAGGAATCATAACTAATTTGAGAAAAGGTAGTAATATTGTACAAATAAGCATAGGAACTTTCTCCATAATTATTAATTGCTTTTACCCTAACATGATAAGTAGTAGATGGCGAAAGATTTGAAAAATTATAAATAGTATTATCAGTCGAGACATTAGCATACACTAAAGAAAGAAAATTGGGATCGGTAGCTAAATCTAATTTATAAGAGACAGCACCTATACTTGGATCCCATTGTACAATAATATAATTGGTTCCCTTTGACAAAACCCTTAAATTAATTGGGGTAGAGGGAGCTCCTCCGCCTCCTGATTCACCCCCTCCTGATTCTTCACCTTCTCTTCCCGATTCTTCGTTTCCTCCTAATTCTCTTGATTCTTCACCTGGGTAAAAATCATATGCTAATGTTGAAGTGGTTTCTTCTTGATAACCTCCACCTAATTCTCCTTTAATAATTAGATATTCGCCCGTTGTTTCTAATTTAGCTGTTAAAATATAAGATAATTTGAGAGGATCAGTTAATTCGAAGGTATAAAAAAATGGAGGTCTATTCAACGGATCTATTTTAATTGTTTTTAAGTATAAAAGTTTAGGGAAATTAATCGGAAGCCAAGCATTTGTGATATCATTAGGTTTAGTTGAACAAACCAAAGTTTTGCCTAAAGGTGCTTGTATTTCATTACATTTTTCTGCTGGAAGACTGATGTATATTTTATTTATCATATTAGAAGGATGCTCTACAAAAACTTTTTTAAAACCTAATTCTTTATAAGAGAAATTCAGTAAATAAACGAAATTTAACAAATCTGCGTAACGCGTATTATCTCTTATCTTTTTAAAAATTAATAATGGATTTAAAAAAACTAATAAAGATGATAATAAGAATGTTAATATTCCTAAAATTACTAAAATTTCTACAAAAGTTATAGCCTTTTTAACCATATTGAGCCAGGGACGGGATTCGAACCCGCGACCCCCGCATTACCAGAGCGGTGCTCTACCACTGAGCTACCCTGGCATGTTTATAATTCTCTACATAATATTATAAAATATATACATTATTTCAAAAAATTCTGCATAAAATTTTTTTTATAATCACTATTACTCTCATGTGGTATTAAGAGAATCAAAAATTTTAAATGGGTAAACAAAAATTATTCTATTGTGATATTCTTAATGAATCGCCGAAATTCGAATAATTATGGGTTATATTTTTAATATCATAACAAAATGGACCAAGTTTTGGTGGTTATTATAAAATTATAAAATTTTATATATAGAGCAGTATTTTATCTTACTGGATAGAAAATCATTGTAAATAACATAAATTCTTTGAGAGATATGTTTCTTAAAGAAAAATTATCGTATATAATCCACGTCAATAACCCCGCCTCGAATTAAGGAAATAAAAGAATTAAATCAGAGCGGTAAGGTGCATATTATAATGGGCAAGCAAAGCAGGCCAATAATTTCTTAATAAATATTATATGCTTTTGGGGTAAGGTAAAAAACAAGGTATGAAGAAGTTATTAAGTAATTTATGGTTCAGAAGTTTTGCTGAGAAAAGGCTTATAATTTTTTCATTTATAAATATAGACAGGTATTTTATCTTCTTTTCATATTTTTTATAGTTACTTAAAATAACTTTATTCAGCTTCAACTTGTATACTTTTCTACTGTTTTAAAATAGTTTATATTTTCAGAGCTCCATTTTCCCATCTCGTTTTTGGTTGTATAATCGGGAGAAAAGGATGTACATCAGCTAGGATGAATACACCACTATTTTTAAGTATTTCAAAGGTCTGTTTGAAAAATTTTAAAAGTTCTAATTCTTTAAGGTATAGTGTAACAAATGTACATACAATAACATCGAAAAAATCATTTTTATAATATTTTCTAAGATTTGTCACATCTCCAACTTTATAATGGATTTTATTGTTTCTGGACTTAGCTATTTCAATTGCTTTTTCAGAAATATCTATCCCATACACTTCAAAATTGTAATTTAACAATATTTCACATAATTTTCCTGTACCACATCCAGCATCTAAAATTTTTATCTTCTCTCCTTTAAATTTTTTCAATAATTTCAGTATTAAAGGATAAGTTAGAATTTCACTCCTAAAAATTGGCCTTTCTGATTCTAATGCCCAAAAATATTTTTTCTTACCTTGCTCCATACTGTTGTATGTTAATTTTTACTTCCATTGACTTAAAACAAAATTAACAACTTCCATTGTTTTTTTATCTCCACCCATATCTCTAGTTACATTATTAGTTTGAATAGCTTTTTTTAATTATCCTCTCCATTTTTCGAATTGCATTTGAACTTTTAACCATTTTTCTAAAGCATATGCTGAAAGTTTAAGAGTAGCAATTGGATTAACAATTCCCTTGCCTGCGATATTATCTGCTGAACCATGCATTGTTTGTAATGCTTCTATACCTTTTTTGCCAAGAACAAAGTTAGAAGTAAAAAAACGTTTCTTTTGTACCTAAGTTATAATAATGTATCAAGGTTTCTAGTAAAGTATCTCCTATTTCATTCCCACAAATTACTATTACTTTATTTATATCTTTTTTGTAAATATCATATAAAAGGAAATGAATACCGCTATCTGGTTGCATAATTAAATACTTATTTTTAAGCTTTGATTTATTCATTGCATTATCTATCATTTTTTGCAATTCAATGCCCATTAGATGAAATTTATATAGAAATAAAATTGTAGCATCTTCGAAATTTAATTCTCTTATCTTTTCTTTAACAAAATTAAGAATGAGCTCAAATAAATCTTCTGAGAACCTAGAAAGAATTTCAATACCCCTCTTTCCAACTTTAATTTTTTCTGTAGAATAATATCCTTGTATTTGATCCCTGATAAAAATAACATCTATTATTTTCCTTTTTTTCTTTATTTTAAGACACACAAATTTAATGGTTTTTGCTTTTCTTCTGAGATAATAAAGTGTTTCTGCATTTATTGCTGTTCTAAATATACCGAGGCCATTTTTTGATAACAATATATCATCAAATTTTAAGATATTTTCTACATCTCTCTCACATATTTTTTAACAAAAGAATAAAGCTTTGAATAATAATCCTTTTTTAGCTCCCAAAAAGTTTTAGGATTATATCCAAATATTTTTTTAAAAGACAAAAATTCTACTTTTTTACCTGTTTCTTTATTATAGATAGTAGAAACAACTTTTTTAAAAACATTCGCCAGCTCTGGACCAGTTCCACCGCCTTCAATTATTCCTATTATTGGTTTTATATTAGACGTCATTTTATTGATTAATGTATTTTATTGTTTAGTTTAAAGAAATATAATAATTATAATAAAATAGAAATATTTATATAATTATAACAAACTAATATTTTATATGTCAAGGGACCTCAATGGCTAAAATGAAAAATTATAAAGATAAGTTTTTTTAACATGTATAAATCTCGCTAAAAAAAATTAACCCTACTACATAAATCTGTTTTTTAAAAAAAACTTAAACTGTAAAGAAGTAAAAATTAAAAATTAAACAACAAGTTTCAAATATTATATAATCACATTTTATTTTTCTACTGTACTATTATATTTTTTGCTCATTTTGTAAACACTATCAGCGTTAAAAGTTTATTTCTTCTATTATAAGATCGATATTTTTTAGTTCTGGATAAAATTTGTTTAGTTCAGAATTCAACACTAAATAATCAATTATTTTTTCTTTTTTAATGTTTAATTTGTAAAATAAATCAGCTATTACAGTTAGATAATGTTTTAATTTTTTTCTTCGATGTCTCTTTAAGTTTTTATTATAAGTCACTTTATCTATAAGAATTCTATGAACAACCCTCAAGGCTTCTGTAAGTAAAAAATGTTCATGAGACTTTGGAATTTTACTATCTGAAACAATTTTTTGATAAAGTGGTAATATGTGGTCACATTCTACTATATGGTTAAGGCTATTTTTAACTAACAAAAGTCTTTCTAAACCAAAAACTATTAATGCATTAAAGCTACTATTTTCTATGATATCTATAATTTCCCCATTTTTTATTACAGGTCTCCAAGGAAGATATTCAATTGTTCCAATATCAAGTAAATTATCTGGATCTGTGCCTTTACCTATATCATATAGTATTTCTGTACGATAACCCCAAGGACTTGGACGGCCAAATAAATATAGAGATAAAAAAGTATCTCGAGAAGAATCGAAAATTATTTGTTTTTCATTTATTCCTAATTTTGACCATTTTTCTATAGAGATAAAATCAGGCAAAATTTTTTTATTAAACGTATATTTCCCTCTCGTAATATCAGAAATCATACCTCCATTTGATAATTTAATAAATAGTTTTTTGCAATCTAGACATAAATTTTCAATTAAAAATTGAAATCCTAATTCTATAATTTGTTCCACTACTTTTTTTAAATTTTTATTATCAGGATAAGAAAGAGAAATCCCACCCATGTCAAACAATCCTAAATATTTGTAAGTATCTTTACCGGGTATTATCTTTTCTAAAAAGTCATTATATCTTATAACAGGCTGAATTTTACCAAAAAGTAGTGGCCTAGGATAGTCAATATAACTTCCAAACAATTCTAAATGCTCTGGTTCATTAAAACTTAAATTAAAGGTACCAGGAAAAGCATCATTAATAACTGAAACTGGTTTTTTCCATTCTAATCCAGGGTATTTTGAAAAAAATTTTTGTAATTCTTCCCGAAGATGACTATATAACATCTTGAAAAATTATTTTACAATCGCGACCCCCGCATTACCAGAGCGGTGCTCTACCACTGAGCTACCCTGGCATGTTTATAAACCTATATTTATAAATTTTACATCTAAAAAACTGAAAAATCAAATTGCATTGGGGAATCTTTTATAAAACATTATTTTAGCTAATTCTGTGGATATTATAAAAACAAATATCAAAAAAATCGAATAAAGTATAAATTTTACATTTAAAGAATAAAAGTTAAAAATGCTTTTAAATGGTGGCAAAAAAACAAAAATTATAGTTGCAATAAAACCTGCCATCGAAGCTATAAAGAATGACTTTGATGGTTTAGAAAAAATAAGCCAATTTTTTGTTCTTATTGAGAAACACACCGCAAGGCCTGTCATTGTTGTTAGAAAGAAAATAAATGTTCTAATTATTCCTATTGATTCATTTTTAACAAGTAAATAACCTGTAATATTCACAATTCCAGCAATAAGACCCAGAATTAAAAGCAATAAAATAAGTTGGATATTAGATAATTTAACGGGCCTTCTTATTTCTTTGATTTTCACATTATCATCAGCAAAGGCAATTATAGGAATATCAGTCAAAAAATTTGTAAGTAAAACTTGTAATGGAGTCATTGGTACAAAAGGCAAAATAGAAGTTAAAATAGCAATTGATGTTAAGTTGCCGAAATTATCACTCATAGTATGTTTAATATATTTACCAATATTCTCTAATGTTTTCCTCCCTTCATAAATTCCATCAATAATTGTTTTTAAATCTTTTTCTTTTAAAATAATATCGGCTTCTTGTTTAACAACATCAACAGCAGTATCAACAGCTAGAGCAACATTGGCAATTTTTAAACCTGGAGCATCATTAATTCCTTCACCTAAAAATCCAACGAATTTTTCTTTTTGTAAAATCTTTATTATTTTTAGTTTATCTTCAGGTAAAACTCTTGCAAAAACTTTTGTTTCTTTAATTATCTTTTCTGCTTCCTCTTCTGATAAATTTCTTATATCTTCTCCTAGAATTACTTTATCATTTTCATTAATTAAGCCAAGTTCTAAAGCGGTCTTCCTGGCTACATTTAAAGCATCGCCGGTTAATATTTTAACCTCTATATTCAAATTTTTAGCTAATTGAATAGCACTAAAGGCAGTATCCTTTAAAGGATCAAAAAAAGAAGCTATTCCTAAAAATTTACCTTCTTCTTGCTTTTTTATACCTAAACCTAATGTTCTATAACCATTTTTATCTTCCTCTTCAAAAACTTTTAACCAATAATTTACTAGAGATTTATCTTGATTTATTTTTTCTGTTATATCTGCATTGATCTGTGATATATTTGCGTTAATGCGTGGGGAAATATACTCTAAAACATTTTCTGGTGCTCCTTTGATAATCTCAATTTCTTCTCCATTTTCTTTCACAATTAATTTTCTTATTCTCTTAATAGGATCAAAGCCAATATCTTCAATAAACTCAAAATTTTCGTATGCAGACACTATAGAAGATAATCCAAATTCGACAGAATTTTCTTTTTGTTGCTTTAGAGGTATGGAATTTAAGTATCCTAAAATTGCTTTTTCATACGGTGTCATTTCTTGCGTAAAATAATAATCAGCTAAAAAATATTTAATAAATTCTTCTTCATTTTTTGAATTTATTCTTACTAATTTTAATT
Source organism: uncultured Candidatus Saccharibacteria bacterium (assembly GCA_964655375.1). Classification (GTDB taxonomy): domain Bacteria; phylum Patescibacteriota; class Minisyncoccia; order UBA6257; family HR35; genus JAGDVT01. The sequence continues at coordinate 7,302 of CAZZNB010000022.1, read as the reverse complement.
CATTAGTTGTAATTGTTCCTGTTTTATCAGTACATAAAATTTCAATAGCTCCGAGATCTTCAATTGAAGAAAGTCTTTTAATAATTAAGCCTTTTTTTGCTAATCTATTTCCGGCTAAACCTAAAGCTAAAACCGTCATTGTAGGCAAAAATTCTGGAACAATAGCTACAGCTAAAACAATGGTAAAGATAATTAATTCTTGTATATTAGGGTATCCAGGTTTTAATAGATTAATAAAAATAACAATTAATGCTACTATGATGCTAACAAAACTTATATTTTTTGCAAAATCATTCATCATTTTTTGATAAGCAGTTTCTTTTGGAATTTCTAAAGTAGATTTAGCTACTTTTCCAAAATATGTTTCTTTACCTGTAGCAAAAACAATTCCCTCTATTTCTCCTTTGATTAAAGTTGTGCCCATTAAGGCTATATTTTCTGGCACCACAGAGGAACGTTGATGTGATGCATATGAATGTAGGTGAAAATTAGTACTTTCCCGCAATATATTGTCATCACTGTCTATCCTTGTTGTATCAGCGCTAATTCGTGGGTTTTTAATTATTGGTTCGCTTTCTCCAGTAATTATTGATTCATCAACCATAGCATTCTCAGCCTTAAAAATTCTCAAATCAGCAGGAATTAAATAGCCAGTAGGTACTTTAACATAATCTCCAGGAACAATTTCTTTAGCATTAATTCTTTGCCATTTTCCATTTCTTTTAACAAAAGCATAATTTTCAAAATAAGAAAGTAATTTCTCGCTTAATTTATTAGCTTTATAATCCTGAAAAATTGAAACAAATATTGAAACCACGAGAAAAAACAAAATTAAAAATGCTTCGATCTCTGGACCTTTAATCATAAGGGAGAGTAATACAGCTATAAAAAGAAAAATATTAAAAAAGTTTAAAGAATTTCTTTTTATAATTTCTAAAAGATCAATTTTGAAAGCGACAATTTTATTAAATCCATAAATTTTTAGTCTTTCTTTTGCTTCTTTTTCGGTTAATCCTTCTTTTGATGTTTTAAATTCAGATAAAATTTCTTTTTCGCTCTTTTGGGAAATCTCGAGATATCTTTCCATTAAATAAATTATAAATTCAAGCAAAAATTATATGCAAAGGTAATTTATCATTTTATTTAAGAACTATCAACACAGCGCCAATTACTACTAAAATCATACCTAAGGCAACTTTAAAATTAAAATTTTCTCCTAAAATTAATGCAGAAATTAAAATTACAAAAACTAAACTTAATCTATCAATAACTGCTACATGACTCGCTGGACCAAATTTAAGTGCCCAGAAATAAAAAAGCCAAGAAAGTGCACCCGCAATTCCTGCTAATATAATTAAAACCCAATCTTTTGAAGAAAATATAGATAAGGAGAAATTATCAAATCTTTTTAAAAATAAACTGACCAATATTAAAAACATAGTCATTATAAAAGATCTTATTGTTGTTGCAAGCGTAGGATCAACATTTTTTAAACCTAATTTACCAAAAATTGTGACTAGGCTAGCTGTTAAAGCTGCAAGAAGGGCCAAAATTAAGTATAACATTTTTATTTTAATAATTTTAAATTTTATAACACAAAATTTTAAAAAATTAAAATAGGCATATTTATTTAAAAAGATATCTTCGCGTGAATTTCTATTTTCTATAAATCTGTTTCGATTTATCATTAAGGGAATTCTATTTTCTCATCTATATCAGAATTTATGTTTTTAAAACAATAGATTATATTAATTATTTTTCAAATACTAACAACATCTTTTAGTATTTAAAATATTTATTTAAGCGCCGATCTTTTACTTCTAAATATCTATTAATTTTTAGCGATTTTTAATCAATAATTAAAGTTAAAGAACTTTTTAATACACTAAGCGTTTATATGTTTTGAATTTGAATGAATCTATTATAAAGTCTTTTAAGAGCCACAATGTATGAAGCTTTTCTTAAATCAATATCTAATTTTTCTTTTATTTCCCAAATTTCATTAAATGCTTTATCTAAATATCTATCTAATTCTTCAAAAGTTTTATCTTGACTCCAATTTTCATTATTTAAATTTTGAAGCATTTCAAAATAAGAAACTATTACTCCTCCACTGTTAGCTAAAATATCAGGGATAATTACAACTCCCCTTTTGTTTAAAATTTCATCAGCTTCTTCTGTTAAAGGATTATTTGCCATTTCTAAAATTATTTTTGCTTTTACTTTATCTGCATTTTTTTGATTAATAACATTTTCTAAGGCTGCTGGCACTAAAATATCAACATCAAGTTCTAAAAGTTCTTCATTAGAAATCTCTTTTCCTAATTTTATATCACGAACGCTGCCAATAAAATAACATTCAGCAATCGTTCCTTTTTCTTTTTTACATTTCATCACAAGTTCAGGGTTAAATCCTTCTTCACTATAGATTCCACCTTTGCTATCTGATAAAGCAATTAATTTATATCCTTTTTGATATAAAAAATTTGCTAAATTATAACCAACATTACCAAAACCCTGGATAGCTACTCTTAAATTCGTTTGTTTTAAGTTCATATTATTTCGCATCTTTTCTAAAAATTTTTCTAAAATTATTTCTCCTCCTTTACCTGTTGCAGATTCTCTACCTATTAAACCATCATTTTCGATTGATTTTCCTGTAAAGGTTGCTTTAAGTTTTATATCTTTTGAATTATAAATTTTTAAATATTCATCAACCATCCAGTCAATAATTTTCGCATTAGTATTAACATCAGGTGCAGGAATGTCTTTATCTGGACCAATAAAATCGTGAATTTTCCTAATATATTCTCTTGAGAGATTTTCTAATTCTCTTTCTGATAAATTTTTAGAATCTACTTTTATTCCTCCTTTAGCACCACCAAGAGGCAGATTAACTAAAGCACATTTTATTGTCATTAAAAAAGCTAAAGTTTTTATTTCATCTTCCTTAACTTCATTTAAATATCTTATTCCTCCTTTATATGGTCCTAAAAAATTATTATGCTGAACTCTATAACCTTCGAAAATTTCAATTTTATCATTATCTCTTTTTAAAGGAATGTATACTTTAATTATTCTTTGGGGTTTTTCTAAAATTTTAAAAAGTTCCTCTACTCCTTTATTATCGTTAACGAGATCCTTAAACAAATCCTTAACTTTTAAAAATTTTTTAAAAGCATCCTTAAAAGTCATAGTTTTGAAACTTTATTTTAATATTTTAATATTTTAACAAATTTTATTATTAGTAATATTATTAAACTATAAACTTAGCATTTTTATTAAATAACTTTTAAATATGTTTTTCTTTCTGAAGTAAATTTCATAATAAGAATAATTTCTTAAAAATTTTTATTTATTTCAATTCTAATTCTTTTACAATTTCTAAGGTTTTTTCATATACCTTTCTTACTAATTCATTGGAATTAACTTTAATTTTTAGTAATTTCGGTCAGGTATTTGAACTATCATTTTTAAATCTTGGAAAAATATGTGAATGAAAGCGAAAAACAGATTAATGCTTATCTTTACCACTAGCATGTAATAAATTAACACCTTCGTTTTTTATTTTCTTCTTATATCAGTGATTACCCGCAATTTTTTATGAAAAAGAAAAAATTAAAAAAGCAGTTATTAATTTAACAAAAAAATTCCTTTACCTTATAGAAGGTGGCTGAAAGTTGTAAAAAGAAATTTATAATAACAAACCTATTTCAAATGGAAGATTATTTAAAATAAACTCTTCTGGCTTTTCAGTAAAAATTATTCTTTTTCCTAATGAATGAGCAAAGCCAATTTCTAACAAAGCAGAAGCACCAACATAGCCATTGGGATCACAAACTATTAAAGCATCTGATTTTTTAATAGATTCTAAATGATATCTTTCTAACTCTAGGGGAGATAATCCTTCTTCACCATGAAAGATCACAAATTCCGTCTCTGGTGTTTTAGGAATTGTAAATCGAGGACTTAAAACTATTACCCCATTATTTTCTAATTTCTTCTTTACTTCTATAATATAATCTAAGTGTTTTCTAAAACTTCCACTTAAAGTTACATGTCTAAATTCTTGTCTTACTATTCCATTAATAATATTTGAATCAGAAGGAACAATTTTTTCAATATTATACTTTTCACAAATTGCTTGGGCAATAGTTGAACAAGGACGTGCTCCATGCATCCATTTGGGATTGTCAGGCATTAAACTTTCTAATTCTTTAAGAGTTATCTTTTCGAAAATTTCTTTATTTTTATTCTTGAAATCTTCAAATTCAATCAAATAAGGATGATCTTCGTCTTCAAAAAGATTATTTTTCTTCAAGGGATAATTAGCAAGTTTCATATAAGTAAGCTCATTCCCTGTGTAAAAAGCAATTTTTGGTTTGTTTTGAAGAGAAGGTAAAAGATTTTTTACGCTTTCTACTACTTCTTCTAATTTTGCTCTTGAAATCTCTTCATTTATTTGCGGAAAATCGGAAATTATTTTTCCTACTCCAAAATCCAAATTTAATCTTTCAATTGCCTCTTTACCATACATCACCACTAATTCTGTCGAGCCACCACCAATATTAATAAGAAGAACAGGTTCGTTTAGATTACATTTTCCAACAAGAGCCATTTCTAAATAAAAGTTTTCTAAATCTTGATCAATAATATTAAAATAAAGTCCTGTTCTTAGAAAAACTTCGTCAATAAAATTAACTTTTGTTTCTGGAGCTAACTTTCTAAAAATACCAGTAGCATAAATTCTTATAGAAACATCTTTATTCTCTTCTTTGATTGCTTCTAAAAGTTCAAAGAGTTCTTTTTTGTTTTCAGGAGAAATTCCACCTTCTGGATCAAACCCGTCTTTGAAATATAAACTCCTTTGCAAAATTAAGTTTAATTTTTTATTAGAATACTTATAAACTTTTACTGTTGACGATCCTATATCTATTAATATTTTTTCCATTTCATGGAATTATAACAAAAAATTATAAAGTTAATTATGGAGAATATTTTTTAAAGAATCGAAAATCAAGAAAAATTTTATATTTTAAAATAAACTTTGAAGGTTATTCGTAGTTTTGTTTATCAAAGAGACTAGTAGGTTATTAATATTATTAAATTATATTGATTACTTTTCCCAAATTTTTTACCGCTAAAAGCTGTTTTTCTTAAAGCCTTAAATTTTACTTTACATTCTTTAAAAGCATATAAAGTATAATCTCTATCAACACCAATGTTTTTGTAAGTTGTTAGTATATTGATAAACCTTCACTTTTGATGATCCTATATATATTAAAATTTTTTTCCATTTTGTAAAATATCAAAATTTTTTATAAAAACTTCCTCTTTTAGGATTATACAAAAACTATAATTTAAAAATTAAGGAAAAAATATTATGATTTTAATATATTTGAAGGATTTTTAATTAGTTAGATTATTTTTGAAATGTGGATAGTTTATTCAGTTAACCTTGATCTTATCATAAAGATAGTAAATTAATTATTAAAAATAGAAAAGTGTTAAAAAAATGTTCCATAAACAGCAAAAATCTATATAAAAAATTTCTTGATTTGTTTTAACCTTTAATTACTCCAACAGGGACTAATTTGGCTACTTTTTTAGCAATACCAATTTGATGAACAACTTCAACGACTTCGTTAACATTTTTATAAGCATCAGGTGCTTCTTCCGCAAGCCCTGACATACTCCCAGCAGCAACTGAAATTCCTCTTGCTTCTAATTCTTTTTTAAGCTCACTTCCTTTTATTTTTCTCTTGGCTTCTGCTCTTGACATAACCCTTCCTGCACCATGAGGTGCTGAACCAAAAGAAATTTCTTTTGCTAACTCTTGACCAATCAAAATATAACTTGCAGTTCCCATTGAACCAGGAATTAAAGTTGGTTGACCAATTTCTTGATATTTAGGTGGTAGCTCTGGATGTCCTTTCCAAAAAGCTCTTGTTGCTCCTTTACGATGAACAATTAACTTAACGGACTTTTTTGGACCGGACATGGACTGTTCTGATAAAAAAATATATGAAAAATTTTCAATATGAGGTTCCCAAGTATTTTTCTTATTTAAAACTCTTTTAATTTCTAAGCCCTTAGGAGAAAAGTTTAAAATAAGCGCCAAAACAAAATCTGTATTTTTTAAGTAATACCAAATTTGTTTTAAAACCTCCTTGTTTATTTTGTCTATAGATTTTATTTCTATTAAGACTTTTCCTTCAACTATAAAATCTGGTTTATAATAACCCACAACTTTACCTTTATATTTAATTTCAATTTCTTTTTCTCTTTCAAAGTTTAAATTTAATTTTTTAAACTCTTCCTCTAGTGCGTTTTGGTAAATTATTTCTTTTTGGCCTACGCCAAGAACTTTCCTTACTTCTAAAGCTGCTCCTATAATCTTATGAGTCAAACTTTCGTATACTAATTTCAATTTCCTATCCGCACCGTCCGTGTCAAGTCCGAACAGATCCGTGTACTCTTCAATTTTAGCAATATTATGTGCTACATCATAAATTTGCTTTAATTTAATTTCTTTACCAAAAACTTTTTTGAATGCTTTTCTAACTTGATGCAAAATAAGTTGACGGTTAGCAAAAGCAAAATTTGCTGAGGCTTTCATTGCAGAAAAATAATCTTGGCCTTCTGGATGCTCAAAGGGGAAATAAGCTAGTTCTTTATCAATTAATTGTATATTTTGTTTAAATAAATAAGAAATCGCTTTTCTTGCATAATCTGATGCAACTTGATGCCCTAATCCTCTTGATCCACAGTGAATTAAAATGCAAATTTTATTTTTTTGAAGATTTAATTTAGTAGCAATTTCTTCATCGTAGATTTCCTGTATTCTTTGAATTTCAACAAAATGATTCCCTGCCCCAATAGTACCTAATTGATCTCTTCCTCTATCTTTAGCTGTTTTAGAAACTGTATCAGCATCAGCTCCTTCTAATTTCCCAAAACTTTCTGTTGCCTCCAAATCTTCTTTTTCTCCATAACCAAGTTCAATTACATATTGAGCACCATTTTCTAAAATTTTTTTCATCTCATCATTATTTAGCTTCCAAAAACCACCGCGTCCAACCCCAGAGGGTACTTGTCTAAAAATTTCTTCAGTTAATTTTGGAATTTTATCTCTAATTTCTTCATAATCTAAATCAGTTACAGCTAATCTTACTCCACAATTAGAAACTACAAAATTATTAGCAATAAAATTATGATCTCTATGATTAATAGTCAGATCATAAACATAGCCATTATAATTTAGTTTTTCTATTTTTTCAATTTCGTCAATTAAAAAACCAT
>CAZZNB010000021.1:0-18191 GCA_964655375.1 uncultured Candidatus Saccharibacteria bacterium | reverse complement strand
AATAATAACAAAACAGTTTTATATATTCGAAATAATTTGAAATACTACAGACAACTTGACTCGAGATGACGACATTAGTAGTAAAATTGCTGGTAAAAAACATAGCTCTTTATCTAGTCGTTTTATATTTGTACTATTTTTGTTCATCGACGAAGTTCGTATATACAATCGAGCCCTTCCTGATGAAGAAATTAAAGTATTATATGGGGCTACAAGATAATTATTTACTTTTACTTAACTAAAAATAAATAAAAAATCAAATTTGTTAATATTTAAGTAACAAAATTTCATAATTAAAGCAACATATTTAGCTAACATTTAATCTTCATTTGTAAAAATTATTAGTTTCGATTTATATGCCATTTGTTGGTGTGTATTAAGTTCTAAGATAATTAGCTTTTTGTAATTGTGTTATGTATTTTTAAATTTGTAATTAAATTCATGCTAAATAATTAAAATTTATTTTTTAAGTTAGCCCAGTTTAAATTTTGTTATTTTTATATAATATTTAAATAGCGGGGTGTAGCACAGTGGTAGTGCGCTGGCATGGGGGGCCAGAGGTCCCGGGTTCGATTCCCGGCGCCCCGACTAATCAAAATTTTAGGTGTTTCTAAAAAAATTGATATATTATTCTTTTCATTTTTTAAATTATATACATTACTAAAAACCAGTAGCTAGTAAAAATGACTTGTTTTTTGCTTGCTAAAAAATCAGAAAAAGTAGATAAGATAAATCCCCCAAAAGACTAATTATCAAAACTTTTAAATAAAATTTATTATTACGCATTATTTTTATTGATTTTTATTTTATTCGATATTTAAGGTATATTTATTGTATAATTAATTTTGTGAACTCTAAAAGGAGGGGTGAAAAATGAGAAAATGGCATGTTGTCCGAATAACAGTACGGCCCAAAGAAGAAGAAAAAAGAAAAAGATTCGAAGAAACATACGTAAGGATCATACCAGCAGAAAATGATATAAAATGTGGACGTTATATACAAATAGAAGATTACCAAGATTATATAAGAACAATAGAAGAACACATTGTAGAAGCTAGAACATCGTGGGAAGCTTTAGCAAAAGTCGAAAATATATCTAGAGGACAAGCATTTAATACTATCCTTAATAATAAATGGATAACGTGTTGGTATATACCACCATATGTTAGTTTAAAAGATGCAGAAAGATGTGTATATTGTGGTAAAGAAAGTATAATAAAACCAACGCCATATGAAGGTCTTTGTAATATACATTTTGATGAAATAACCGGTGAATGGGCAGAGGAAATAATAAAATGGTTGGGGTGGAGTAAGTAGTGCTTAAATAGAATAGAAAATAAGATAAAATAAGATTAAAAATAAATAAATTTTAACCCGAAAGCCTATAAGGCTTTCGGGTTTATATTTTAAATTTTTAATTTATTAATTTTTCTATTATCTTTAACAAACTTTTGACAAAAATTTTATAAAATTTTAGCTTGTCTTTATTTATCCTATTTTTATTCTGCTTAATATTAATTAATTTCTACTCAATTCAATAATAAAAAAATTTACTAAATCAAAAAAATTGAAAATTTTTGAATTTGTTTTTATTGTTTAATTATTCTCTTTTCAAATGAATTTCACAATTTGAGCAAATTAAACTTAAGCAAGGAATTTCCAGGTTGATGTTCAACTTTATAGCCTCATTTTTGTAAACAACAATAATCTTGAAATTCTCTCCTACCCAATATTCTTCTTCAACAAAACTTTCCTAAAAAACCAAAAGCAAAGGAGTATGTTTATAAAATCCAGTTTCAACTTCATAACTTTTTATTTGAATTGCGAGAAAATTAAATTTGGAATTTATTTCATTAATTTTTCTTTTAAACTTGCTAAATTTTTGTTAGTGCATAGACATTTAAATTTTTCTGCAAATTTATTTCTAAATTAGCAATAAAAAAATTCTTTTAAATCTGGTATTTCTTATTTCTTGTATTTTCACAATTTCTATATTTTTGCTCGATTTTTGATGGAGTAAAAAATGTTAAGTAAAAACTAATCGCTTTTTTCTTATTAGGAAATGATTCTTTAAAAGATATAGAACGTACATCGATATACTGTCAATTATTTATTTTAAAAAAAAATTAATTCTATACGAAGGCTGTTAAAAATTCAAAAGGTTAATTCTTGAACGGATTCTATTTGAAGTTAAAGCAATTAGTTATTATATTTTTAATTCATTTTTTAATTTTTCAATAAATTCTTCTAATTTCATATTTCCTAAATCTCCCTCCTTATGTTTTCTGACTGATATAGTATTTTCTTTTTCCTCTTTATCGCCAATGATAATCATATAAGGAATTTTCTCCTTTTCTGCATTTAATATTCTTTTTGATAAAGTTTCATCTGGCTTCCAAATTTCGATTCTAAAATAATTTTTCAATCTTTCACAAACTTGATTAGCATAATTTAAATTTGAATCCTTGATAGGAAGGATTACTATCTGAATTGGAGCTAGCCATAAAGGAAAATCACCAGCATAATATTCTATTAATAAACCAAAAAATCTTTCTATTGAACCAAGTAGCGCTCTATGGATCATAAATGGATATTTTTCTTTGCCATCTTTGTCAGTATACTTAATTTCAAATCTTTTAGGTAAATTAAAGTCTAATTGAATTGTTGAGATTTGCCATTCTCTATCTAAAGCATCTTTAACTTTTATGTCTATTTTGGGTCCATAAAAAGCTGCTTCTCCTTTCATTACTTTATAACTCCAACCTACATTTTCTACCGCTTTCTTAAGAGCATTAATAGCAAAATTCCAATCTTTATTACTTCCTAAATATTCTTTTTTCTTTGTTGGATCCCATATGCTTAAATCTACAGAGAATTCTTTAAAGCCAAATTTTTCTAAAACATATTTAACTAAGTTGACGCAGTTTATAATTTCTTCTTCTAATTGGTCTTCTCTGCATAAAATATGGCCATCATCTTGCGTAAAACCTCTAACCCTTGTAAGTCCAGATAATGTTCCAGATCTTTCATATCTATATACTGTACCCAACTCGGCATATCTTATAGGTAAATCTCTATAGCTTTTGGGCCAGGCTTTGTAAATCATCAAATGAAACGGACAATTCATAGGTTTTAAATAATATTCTTCACCTTCAATATTTATTGGAGCATACATATTTTCTTTATAAAAACTTAAATGTCCAGAAATTTCAAATAAATTTTTTTTAGCAATATGAGGAGTAAATACTAATTGATAATTATTATTTTTATATGTTTCTATTAGAAAATCTTGAATTATTTGTCTTATTATTCCTCCCTTGGGCAACCATAGAATTAATCCTGCGCCTACATTTTCATTTGTAGTAAACAATCTTAATTCTTCTCCCAATCTTCTATGATCTCTTTTTTGAGCTTCTTCTTGTTTTTTTAGATAATCTTCTAATTCCTCTTTAGATAGAAAAGCTAAACCATAAATTCTTATCAGCATAGGATTTTTTTCATCACCTCTCCAATAAGCACCTGCAAGCTTGACAAGTTTAAAAGCATCAATAGGAATCTCTGAAGATTTTTTAACATGACCTCCTTCACATAAATCAATAAAGATATCTGATTTATAAATTGTAACTTTTTTTATTTTTTTAGGTTTTTTCTTTTTTGATTTAATTTCTATAATTTCATTGTAATCTGTTGTTCCGTATTTTTTTAGATCTTTTAAAAGTTCAATCTTAAAAGGCTGGTTTAATTTCTTAAATAACTTTAAAGCTTTATCTATACTAATTTTTTCTTTTTCAAATTTTATATTTTTTTGAATTAATTCTTTTACTTTTTCTTCTAAAAGAGGAATTATATTTTCATCTATCTTTTTAGAAAATAAAATATCATAATAAAAACCATTCTCTATTACAGGTCCTATTCCAAATTTCGCCTTAGGATCAATATATAGAGCTGCAGTTGCCAATAAATGAGCTAATGAATGCCTAATTTTGTATAAATTATCAATTTTCTTTTTATTCATTTTTTAAATTAACTTCTTCAAGATTGCTCCTAAAATAATTTTTTAACAAGAGCACTTCTTTGATTTTTTGGTCGTCTTTTTCTTTGCCATTTTTTTTATTTTATTTAATTCGACCTAATATAACTATTATAAAAATTTATAAATTTTTCTAAAAATTGAGTCATTTCGCTTTCCTCAACCTCTACATACTTAAGCATATAGCTTATATTGGACTTTAATTCTTCTTCTAAATAATTTATATCTTCTTCTTTTAATCTATTTTTTATAAAATAACAAAATTCTTTTAAATTTACTAAATCAAGAATATATTTTGCTTTAGGGTCATTTACTTTAGCTGAGAAAAAGCTAAAATTTTTTACTTCTTTGTTAGATTTATTATCAAAAATAAACAAAACCAATTTATATTCTATTATAGGCTCTTTTTTTATATCTATTTCTTCTCTTATAATTTGTACTTTTCTTGTAATTTTTATATTTTCATTTGAAAAAATTTCTTGATAAGGTAATAGCTCATAAAGTGCTTTAAACCAATTTTTATGTTCTTTCATTAATAATATTATAAAAATAAAAATTGGGCGGTGGTTATACCACTCTTCCACCACCGCCCTTCCACGCTCTTAGCGGCGGAGCTTCATAGCCCCGCCGTTAATATAACTACCCCCCTTCTTCTTTTTCTTCCTTTGCCCGTTAATGGACAAAGGAAGAAAGTTTAGCTTCTCTTTCCTAACATCTACAGTCAAGTTGTTACATTGGGGACACTTTACGATGTCCCCAATAAGAATTTTTTGTGGAACAGAAAACATACTTCCACACACATTACACTTCCCTTCAAACCATTCCACATTTTTCACCTCCTAATTTTAGAGTAATATTTAAATTTTAAAGGATTTATTTATTTTTTGTCAAGTATTTTTCTGGGATCATAATACCCAATATTGGTAGATATGTAGTCAGTAATCTATAGTATAAAATAGAAATTAAAAATGAATATGGATTATATCCTGAGTAATAAATAAATAACGTAGCTAAAGATTCTCCTGCTCCAGTACCATACAAAAAAGGAGATATTGTTGAAATTAAAACCCAAATTAGATAGCTGATCAATAAAGTAGAAATGTCTAGATTATTTTTAAAAATATAAACACAATAAATAAATGCTATAAAACTTATAAGTTCTAATAAGACACTTATTAAAAGTAATTTTGTTATCTCAAAAATTTTTATATTCTTAAAAACAGTTTCTTTTAAAATCAAAAAGATTATTAGATAAAATACAAAAGTAATTATCAATAAAAAAGGTAATCTATATAGTAAAAATATTAAAAAAAACAAAGAGGAGCCTAAAAAAATTACTGCACTATAATGAAAATAAATTAAAGTAGATTTTTTCAAATTAGAGTCTATATTTAAAATAGGTGAAATAGGGCCTAATGGCGAAAAAGTTCTTTTAGCATGAATTTTAAAATAAATTTCAATTACCTCTTTAACCGATTTTTGTTCATTATTAATTTTAAAAATTTCAAACCATAAAATGATATGGAGTAAAATTATCAAAACTAAAGAAAGCAAACTTAAAATTACTAAATAAATATTATCAATAAAGAGGGGAATAATATTTTTAAAATAAAAAAATAAGTTATAAGCAAATTTTTCTAGTTTAAGCAAAAAATAAAAAGCAACGAAGGTTATCAAAATATTTTCCAAAATTAAAAGTTTCTTTAAGACTTTATTTTCTTTTTGCATTTTAAATTAAATTTCTTTATAAGTTCTAAATTTATAAATATTACGCCTAAATAGTTCTATCAAAATCTGGCGGTTTGCTTCTATTTCTTCTTCATTGATTCCCTGAATTTTTAATAAGTTCTCTTTAATAGCAGCTTCTAAAAATTCTTTAACTGAAACATAGGCTTCCCAAAATGAGCGTTCTTTTTCAAAGTTTTTTTCACTTTCTTTTTTAAACATTTCTTCTATTTTTTCTTTTATTTTTTCTTCTTCTAAAATTGAAATTTTCCCATTTTCTTCTAACCTCTTTAACATTTCTAAAGTTTCTTCAACAATTTTTTGAATCTTTGTCTTTTTTTGTTGTTCTGGAGTAATTTTTTCCATTTTCAAATATAAATTATAAACTCCTTAATGATTTTATAATTTGATTATATAAAATGATAGAAAAAATAAGAAATTTTGCAATTATAGCTCATATAGACCATGGAAAATCTACGCTTGCTGATAGATTTCTTGAAGTTACAAAAACCATACCTAAAGAAAAGTTAGTACCTCAATATTTGGACAGGCTTTCATTAGAAAGAGAAAGAGGGATTACTATTAAAATGCAACCAGTAAAAATGTTTTATAAAGATCATATTTTAAATTTAATAGACACTCCTGGGCATAGTGATTTTTCTTATGAAGTTTCAAGAGCTCTTTATGCTGTAGAGGGAGTTATTTTATTAATTGATGGAACACAAGGAATTCAGGCGCAAACTATTTCTAACTTAGAAATAGCGAAAAAATTAAATCTCAAAATTATTCCTGCTATTAACAAAGTTGATTTAAATATTATCGATTTAGAAATTTTATTAGAAGATATAAAAAGATTAATTAATTGCGAAGAAAAGGACATTCATTTAATATCTGCAAAATTTGGAACAGGAGTCGAAGAGCTTTTATATGATGTAATAGAAAAAATACCTCCACCTAGAATTTTAAGCAACGAACCTTTAGCTTTAATTTTTGATTCACATTATGATCTTCATAAAGGCATTATTTTACATGTAAGAGTATTTGGAGGTAAATTTAAAAAATTTGAAACTTATTATTTAAAAGCGAAAAATTATAAATTCAAAGCAATAGAAGTAGGATATTTCGCTCCAGATCTTAAAGAATGTGAATATTTAAAAGAAGGTGAAATAGGATATATTGCGACTGGCATAAAAGAGTTAGATATAGTAAATATCGGAGATAGTGTTGTCCAAGATTTAAATCAAACACCTATACCTGGTTATCAAGAACCTATTCCTGTAGTTTTTGCTTCTATTTATCCTGGTGAAAATATAACATTTGAAAAATTTAGTGAAAACTTAAAAAAAATGCGATTAAATGATCCTGCTATCCGATTAGAAAATTGTTATTCGCCAGTTTTTGGACGAGGTTTTATTATTGGATGCCTTGGGCTGCTTCATTTGGAAATTTTTCAAGAAAGGTTAAAAAGAGAATTTTCAACAGACATTATTTTAACCCTTCCATCAATAAAATATAAAGTTGTTTTAGATAATGGAAAAGAGATCTTTGTTCAAAATGCTGAACAATTACCAGACATGTCAAATATTAAAAAGATTTTAGAGCCTTGGGTAAGAATTTATATTTATTCACCATTAAAATATGTTGAGGATATTTCTTTGCTCATCAAAAATCGAAGAGGAATAATTACTAATAGGAAGTTTTATGAAAGTTTTATTGAAATTGAGGGAGAATTACCTTTAGAAGAATTAGTTACGGGGTTTCATGATGAATTAAAATCTGTAAGTTCAGGATATGCTAGCTTAAATTATGAATTTTTAGAATATCGCGAAGGAAATTTAGTTAAACTTGATATTTTAATCGCTGAAGCAAAATATCCTGGTCTTTCAAGAATTGTTCCCAAAGAAAAAGCAGAAGTTGTAGGGCGAAAAATAATTAAAGAACTAAAAAATCTTTTACCACGTGAACAATTTCCTATTAAACTTCAAGCTGCTATAGGTGGGAAAATTATAGCAAGAGAAACTATTCCTGCTTTAAAGGCTGATGTTGCTGGTTGGTTATATGGAGGTGATATTACTAGAAAAATAAAACTATGGCAAAAACAAAAAAGAGGTAAAAAGAAGTTAGAAAAATTAGGTAAGGGTAAAGTTAGGGTTCCTAATGAGGTTTTAATTAAAATTTTGAAATTAAAGTAATTTCTTTCTTATTCTTCTCCAAATTTTCCATCTTATTTCGTTTTCTTCAAAACCAAATTTTTTAAAGAAGTTTAATGATTGAAAATTTTTTATGCCTACATATCCACATAAATATCTTAAATTTTTTTCTTTAGCTAAATCAAAAATTTTATTTAACAATAACTTACCTAATCCTTGATGTTGATATTCTTTTTTTATGCAAATTTCATGAATTTCTGCTACTTTTTCATTTAATTTATCATCAAACCAGTCGAAGTCAACTATCGCAAATCCTATGGGAGTTTTATTTAAAAATAAAAAAATAAATCCGTCTCTGGCATGTTTATACAACCAATTAAAATAATCTTCTATTTCTTCCTCTGTTTTTTCATAATATTCTGGACTAGTATCTTGATAAGCTGACTTATAAATTTCTATAAAATATTTTTTAATTTTTAAAGGCTCTTTAATTATTTTTGTTTTCACATCCATTTAATTTAAAATTTTAATATGTTTTTAAAAATCGGGCATAGAGGAGCTAAAGGTTTGGTAACTGAAAATACCATAGAAAGCTTTAGAAAAGCTTTAGAATTTGGTGTTAACGCAATAGAATTTGATGTAAGAAAAACAAAAGATAACGTATTAATTGTTATTCATGATGAAAATTTAAAAAGAGTATGGAACAAAAATTTATTAGTTAAAAACTGTGAACTTCGAGAAATTAAAGAAATTTCTAATTATAAGATTCCTACTTTGGAAGAAGCTTTAGAATTTATAGATAAAAGAGTTGAAAAAATTTTAATCGAAATAAAAGAATTAGGAACTGAAAATTTAATTTATGAAACAGTAAAAAACTTCAAATTAACTAATAGGGCTATTTTAATAAGTTTTTTAGAAGAGACATTAGTTAATTTAAGAAAAATAGATAAAAAAATAGATTTGGGGCTTATTTATGTAAAACATAAAAATCCTATTGATTTTATAAAATTTATAAATGCAAATTATCTTTTACCATTTTATAAATTTACTCACACAAAAGATATTGAGAATGCTCACAAAAATAAAATTAAGTTATTGACTTGGACAATTAATAATGAGAATGAAATTAAAACTTATTATGAAAAAGGGGTAGATGGAATTGCTACAGATTTCCCTAATTTATTTAAAGTAATAAATACAAAGAGCTTAAAGACCACAACTGAATAGGTGAACCTTCATATTTAAGCTCTTCAGCTGAGCTTAGTTCAGACATATAACCTAAAACACCCATAGAAAATAAATTCTTAAAACTAGCTTCTTTGATCTTGTTAATATATTGTTCATATTTTCTATAAGAAAGATTTTGTAAAATATAAGCCCCAAGATTATTTATCCAAAACCAAGAATCGCCAGAATGATAACTTTTAGGATCTTCTCCAGTATGAAATTTATAAAATTCAGGATCATCAATAGATTTAGTAGAAAATCCTCCCCATCTAAGATAAAATTTTCGAATAATTAGATCAAAAAAGCTTAACCATTCATATTCTTCAAAAAAATCTTTAGCCAAAAAATAACCTATAAATAAATTAGGTGAATAAAGTTCGTTTTCGGGATAAATCTTTAGGAAAATATTAGATTTTAATATCATTTTAAATTCTGCTGATCTTTCAACAAGCCTTAATTTTCTTAAGGTATTATAATAAAGAAAATCTATTTCTATTGCTCTTGTTCTGTTTAATGTATCCATCCATGTACTTTTAGCAGGAAGATTATGTATATTAAACAATTTTTCCCATTCAACTAAAAACTTTATCAATTTATTTTTATTTTTTTCAATTAATATATCATCCAAATTATTTATTATTAATAAAAAAGTATCTGCAGATAAAATACTATTCTCAAGTTTATTTTTATTCCATATATTCTCTAAATTTTCTAAATAAAACTTCATTATATCTTCTTTTTCAGGTAATTCTTTATTTAAAAATAAAAGAGTTAAAAGTTCATCTCGAAACCATCTTTCAGGGAACCATAAAAGTCCTGCTTTAAAACCTTTTTGTGGATGATATAGAGATAAAATTCTATCTAAAATAAATTTTTTAAAGGCATTAGGATGATTTGAGGTAATTATTTTTGATTTTTCTTTATCCTCGTAAATTATTTTTAGTTTTGTAATATATCCTTCAAAACCCTTAAGGATAGTGAATTTATAAAATGGGCTATTTCTTTTTAAATCATAATCGTACTCTATATCTATAGGTTCATTTATAAACTTAAGATTACCCTCATAAACAATTTTAAAGTTTAATTCATATTTTTCAAAATCTTGTACAAAATTTACAAAATAATAACCAGTATTTGGAATAACTTTATAAATATTCCCAAAATTTATATCTGAATACAATTTACGACAATCTATTAAAAGTGTAACAAATATAGGAGAAGAAATGACTTCAAGATTTAAACTTTCTTCATCTAAATATATTTTAATTTTATTATTAGAAACTATAAGATTAACAGCTGCAGGATTAATTACTTCAATTTCTTCTATATCTTCATTAATTAAAATATCTGAAATAATTTTATAAATTCCATTTTTAAGCTCAACCCAATATCCGAAATATTTACTTTTTTCTTTAAAAGATTTTAAAAACCAATGATTATATGCTATAAGTCCAATTATTGGATTTATAGGCTGAAATTCAAAAAATTTCTCTTCTTTTAGCTCTAAGTATTTTACTTTTTTCATCATCTTTGAAGAGCGGCAGAATATAAATCAAAATAATTAGATATTAAATTATCCCAAGAACATAAACTTGCTAACCTTCTAGCTTCTAGTTTATTCTGCACTCTTTCTGCTTTTGAAAGTCGGGATATGTTTAACAATACTTCTGATAATTCTTCAACAACATCTGCTCCTCTTTTATTTTTTCTTTGAATTATATAAATACCTGGGGAATCTTTATCAAAATAAGTGATTGTTTGCAAATAATCACTAAAACCTGTAAGATCGCTAGTAATAGTAATCACTCCACTAATAGCAGATTCTAAAGGAGTATATCCCCATGGTTCATAGAATGAGGGGAAAACTCCTACATGACAACCAATTATAGCTTCAGTATAATCTAAATTCAAAAAACCATCACCTCTATGCAAATAAATAGGATAATAAATTACTTTAACCTTATTTTCAGGTCTATTATCTAATCCTACCTCAAGTAAAAGTTGTAAAATTTCATCTTGAGGATTTAAAATATGGGTTGAAATTGGGAATTTAGCACTTGTTTTTAATTGCTTAATAATTTTTTGGATTTCTAAAAATTCTTCTTTGTTAAATAAAGTTTCTGAGGAGATTTTTTCTTTATGAATAAGAAAGTGAACTAGCCTACTTTTAATTTCTGGTATTAAATCTTCAATTTTATCTTCTAAATTTCGGTATACATTTAGATTATGAAGAATGTAATGGTCGATATCTATAACTTCAGAAGGAACAAATATAAATGCAAAAATATTAGGATCTGTAGGAGATAATTTTTTGTTTAATTCACCTAAGCTTCTAATAAAGATATCAATGCCTTTATTTTTAATTTCTTTCCTACCACTTATAAAATAAAATAAAGAATTTTTAAGCTCAACTTTATAATAGGGCGAGAAGAAATATAAAACAAATTCACGGATGATTTCTCTATTTATTCGATGAGCGTAGGAAATTTCTTCAATTGTAGGAAATTTAGAAATATCTATACCATTAGGTAAAATAAAATCTGGTCTTCTTCCTAAAATGTACTCAGCTTCAATAGATAATATTCTGCTTATTACTGTAAAAAAGGTTGCTTTTCTTGCAGACATTTTCTCTATCATATGTTTAGCTTCCACACCAAATTTATATGCCTCTTCATCTGGATTTATAATCGATAAATGTTCCCAAAATTCTATACCTGCTTCAGACATTGCTCTACCTAAAACAGTAGCGTGGGTGGTAAAAATAGAAGAAGCTTGTAAATTTTCAAAAAGAATCACAGATCCCGAAAGCCATTCATGCAAGTGGAGAATAGTTTTGTTTGGTATTTTATCTAAAAAATATTTTAAAAAAATTGAAACTGCTTTACACCAAGCAATTGGGTGATTATAGTCTTCTCCAGTTCTTAAACTATCTATTCTGTATTTTGTCCATAATTCGTATTTTAAATTATTTATATTCTCTAAAAATCTGGAGTAGTCTATTAAAAAACATTTAGGCCTACTTTCAATTAACCATTCTCCATAATATATCTCTATGCCAAATTTTTTAACTTCATCTATTACAGGCTCTAATTCATAAGGAATAGGAAGGATACTAAATTCAGAAAAGCTTTTATTAGGTAAATAGGGTCCTATCAAATAATAATTATTTTTAAATTTTTCTTGTATATATCTAGATTTTTCTTTTAATACAGTATAAATACCTCCAACTTTATTAGCTATTTCCCAGCTTATTTCTATTAAAACAGGTTCCATATTAAATAAATTATAAAATATCAGCTAGTACTAAATTATCCTCTTCTAATATAGCTATAGTTACTTCAAAATGAGCAGAAATTGAATTATCTATAGTTTTAAACTCAAAGTCATTTATTTGTTCAGCGTATTCACTAGAAATACTTGCCATAGGTTCTATTGTAAAAATCATCCCTCTTTTTAGAACTTGACCTGATTTTGGTTTACCAAAATTTAAAACTTGCAAATTACCATGCAGATATTCACCAATATCATGCCCGCAAAGGTTTTTAATAACCTTAAAACCATTTTCTTCTATATGTTTTTGAATCGTATAACCTATATCACCTAATGTATTTTTAGGTTTAGCTACCTCTATTGCTTTTAAAAGGCTTTCCTTAGTTATTTTTACTAATTTTTTATTAATTTCTGTTGTCTTTCCTATAATTAAAGTTGTTGCTGCATCTAAGAATAACTCTTTGTAAACTATCCCTATATCAATTTTCAAAATATCGCCCTCTTTAATAATTCTTTTTTTTAAGGGAATTCCGTGAACTATTATCTCATTCAAAGATAAACAAATATTTGCTGGATAAGATACATTTGAAAACTCAGGTTTATATCCCTTAAAAGCACTTTTTACATTAAATTTTTCAAACAATTCTCCAGCTTTATTATCTATTTCTAGTGTTGAAATTCCTGGTTTTATATAATTTTTCAATTCTTCAAAAATCTCTTTTAAAATCCTTCCACCTTCTTTCATTATTTTTATTTTTTCTTCAAAAGATTTTTTCATAGTTTTAAATATTGTTTAATATGAAACAAAATCTGTTTAGATATTTCTTCAGGTTTATCTTCCCCATTAACTTCTAAAAGCAAGTTATGTTTTTTTAGCCATTTGATCATAGGTAAAATTTCATTTTTAAAATATTTTAAACGTTCTCTAATTTTAGATGGCTTATCGTCTTCTCTTTTTTCAACTTTATATCTAAGTTTAATTCTTTTAAAAACAGTCTGGTCAGAAATTTTTAAATAAATAAAAATATAATTAATATTTTTATATTTTTTAAAAATCCCGAGATAAGTTTTAGCCTCATAAATGCTCCTTGGAGAGCCAGCAAATATTAAGGATTTTTTATTTTTTATTGCATTTTTAATGAGTCTTTCAATTATATAAGCAACTAATTTAAAAGCTACTAATTTTCCTTGTTTCTTGATCTTTTCCTGTTTTTGAACATTAATTTTAGTTCCTTTAATAAAAATATATTTTCTTTTATACTGCTCAAAAAATTTATCAAGTTCTTTGCTTGTAGTAACAATATCAGCTTTCAATTTCTTAGAAAGCAACCTAGCCTGGGTATCTTTACCACAAGCAGGTTTTCCTGTTAAAAAAATATAAATCATCCTTTAAATATTTGAAAAATTAATATAAATGAAGATATCGAAGTTAAAAATAGAACTATATAAACTATAGCGTTTTGAAAAGGGGTATTTTTATATTCTTTCATTATATTTTTATCATTAGCGAGTTTTAAAATATAAAAAAGAATAAATGGCGTAAATAATCCATAAATTATTGCGGTATAAAATAAAGCTTTAATTGCTGTCCAGTTTAGTATAAAAAATAAATGTGAGAATAAAATAGATAAAAAGAAAACGAAATAAAAAATTAAGCTCTCTTTTGCTTTTTTGTCTAAGCTTGCAGGTAAATTAAAAATTTCACAGAATGAATAAGCAACTCCGCCAGCTAAAATAGGAATTACTATAAAAGTGCTTGAAAGAATAAAAGTGGCAAAAATTAAAATTGATAATCCACCATAGGCATATTTCAAAACTAAAATTAAGTCTTCTATTTCTTCAATATCATAAATACCTAATGGATTTAAAATATTGCCTGTGACTAAAATTATGAAAAACATCAAAATATTTGAGAATAACATTCCTACAAAAGTATCTTCTCGCATATATTTCATTTCTTTTTTTATAGATATTTTTTTATGTTCTAATTCTTTCTGGTGCAATTCTTCTACTTCTTCTTCTGCTTGCCAAAAAAATAAATAAGGAGATATTGTTGTTCCCAAAATAGCTAATAAAATCATGAAGTATTCATAAGTAAATTCTATTTTAGGAATAAAAAGATATATTAAAATTTCTGACCAGTTTATTTTTATAAAAAAAATTAAAAATATATAACTTAACATCAAAATTGTAGAGAACTTTAGAATATTAACAATTTTTTTATAAGGGAAAATTAGAGTTAAAACTGTGATTATTAAACCTAAAATTAAAGAAAATACATAACTTGGTACAAAAGGCAAAATAAAATTAAAAATATTCCCGCTAATATAAAGATCAGCATAAATATTTAAAGTATTAGAAATTAAAATTAAAATAAAAAATATTATAGAAATCAAAAAACCAAATTTTTGTTTTATAGCTCCTAATAAGCCTTTTCCTGTTACCAATGCTATTCTTGCACACATTTCTTGAATATAATACATCAAAGGCAAAGTAAAAAGAGGAGTCCAAAGAAAATCTTTATAATTTTTTGCTCCTGCTATAGAATAAGTAATAATTCCTGAAGGGTCATCATCACTTGCTCCTGTAATTAACCCAGGGCCAAGAATTTTTAGAAGTTCTTTAATCTTTCTTTTTAGTTTCATATTTAAAAAAGTGGGTGCGCCAGGGATTGAACCTGGGACCTCTGTCTTATCAGGACAGCGCTCTACCACTGAGCTACGCACCCTTTCTAAAAAAATTATAATCTATTTTAAATAATTTTCAATTGCTTTATCTAATCTTTCAAATAAAGAATTGTCTATTATACCGTTTTGAATTGTAGGAGTATTAAAAAATATCTTTGGTAAATCTTTCAATTTTACAATAGGGAAAATAAGAAAAACTATTATTATTAACAAAAAAAGGAGAAATTTAAAAATTTTAATTCCTATATTTATCTTGCTCATCTAAAATATTGAAAATAATATTTTAATTGAATAATTTTTATCTTGTTTAACCATCCTAACCTCATCTATAAAAATTTTTAATTTTTTTAATTTTATACCTTTTTCTAATTTCACTAAATCATCTATATCTCCTTCTAATTCTACCGAGAAAGAATCAGCAATTTCTTCTGAAGTAATATTTTTAATTTTAATGTTATTTTCGTTAGCGATTTCATTCAATAAATTTTTAATTGTTTCTTTATCAGTAGTTTGAAAAGTTAGTAATTTTGTTTTGAGATCATCAAATTTAATATTATACTTTTTTTCTATTTCTGATATTTTTGAGGATATTAAAAAGTTTTTTTGAGAAATTGATTGTTGAGATAATAGCATTTTTATAATGTTGTTCCGTTCCTCCAATTCATTATTTATTTTATTAGAAAAAAAATTTACAAGAAATATTGAACTTCCTAAAATTACTAAAAATATTAATAAATAAATAGTAAAAGTTAATAAAATTTTTTTGAAAATAGGAGTCATTTTATTATATTATAAATTATCTTTTTCTTCTTTCAAAAACATAATCAGTTCCTCTTTACTTATAATTTCTTCTCTTTTAGCGAATTCTTCAAGGGGCGTTTTAATCATTTCTTTAATAATAGGCCTTGGAGTTAAATTATGCTTTTTATTAAATTCTATTTGATATTTCCTTCTTCTATTTGTTTCATCTATGGCTTCTTTCATAGATTTTGTAATTTTATCAGCGTACAATATAACTTTACCATTAAGATTTCTCGATGCTCTTCCTATAGCCTGTATTAAGGTTGTAGAATTTCTTAAAAATCCTTCTTTATCCGCATCTAAAATAGCAACTAGGGATACTTCAGGTAAATCTAAGCCTTCTCTTAAAAGATTAATTCCCACGATAACATCAACTTCTCCTTTTCTAAGCTTTCTTATAATTTCTGGTCTTTTTAATGTTTTGACGTCAGAATGTAGATATTCTACTCTGAAACCTTGAGCATTCAAAAATTCTGAAAGATTTTCTGCAGATCTTTTTGTAATTGTCAGTACTATTACTCTTTCATTATTTTTAACTCTTTTTTCTATTTCTTTAAGTAGATCTAAGATTTGGTTTTTAGTTGGTTTAACTTTTATTTCAGGATCAGGTATAAAAGTAGGCCTTATTAATTGTTCTACAATTTGGGCAGATTTCTCTTTTTCAAATTTGCCTGGGGTTGCAGAAACAAATATAAATTGGAAATCTTTATTAAAAAATTCATCAAAAGTCAAAGGTCTATGATCTATAGCTGATGGCAACCTCCATCCATATTCTATTAAAGTTTCTTTTCTTTTTCTATCTCCATGAGCCATAGCTTTTATCTGGGGGACTGTAAGATGAGATTCATCAATAAAAATAATTGTATCTTTAGGAATATAATCTAAAATAGTATAAGGAGGATCTCCTGGGTTTTTAAATGTTAAATGTCTTTCATAATTTTCTATTCCAGGGCAGTATCCTTTAGTTTCTAAAAGTTTTATATCTAAAAGAGTTCTTCTTTTTAATCTCTCAGCTTCCACAATTTTATCTTCTTTAATTAATTCCCAATATCTATCTCTTAATTCTTGCTTTATATTGTAAATAGCTAAATCTAATTTTTCTTTAGGAGTTACAAAAAACTTAGCAGGATATAATTTTATTCTTTCAAGATATTCATAAGAATTAGTATCAATAATTAATCTTATCTTGTTTTCTATCTTTTTCAAAACTTTAAATCTTTTTATCTCAATAATTTGATTTTCTACTATTTTTAGAATAATTAGCTCATTGCCATCAGGAAGTAAAATTTCTATATTTCCTGAAAATTTCTTGTTTTTATTTAATTTCTCTATTCTAAAAACACCAGCTTCCCATTCATTTTTAAATTTTTCATATTGTAGTACCCTTATTTTATTTATAAATTCTTTTAAGTTTATAAAGCTAAATAAATTTATTTCTACTCCTATATTCTCATATTCTTCTGGATTACCAATTCCATATAAACAAGAAACAGATGAAACAATTATAAAATCTCGCCTAGTTAAGGCACTTTGGATAGCAGCATGTCTTAATTGATCTAAGAATTCATTTATTCTAGCATCTTTAGCAATATAAGTATCTGTTTCAGGAATATAAGCTTCTGGTTGATAATAATCATAATAACTTACAAAATAATGTACAGCATTATATGGGAAAAAACTTCTAAATTCTTGATAAAGTTGAGCTGCAAGCATTTTATTAGGAGAAACTACAAGAGCTGGCCTGTTAATTTTTTCTATAACCCAGGCCATAGTAGCAGTTTTCCCACTTCCAGTTACTCCTAATAATGTCTGAAATTTATAATTCTTCTTTAAGCCTTCAACAAGTTTTTTGATAGCCTGAGGTTGATCTCCTGTTGGTTTAAAATTAGTTGTAATTTTAAACATAGTGTCCGGGGCGGGAGTCGAACCCGCACGGCTAAAAAGCCACTGCCCCCTCAAGACAGCGCGTCTACCAATTCCGCCACCCGGACTATAAAAATATTATAAAAAATTCCAATTAGAAGAGATAGTTATTCTTTTAAAAGCTTCTCAATTGTTTTTACAATTTCTTCTATTGGCTGTTGTTTTCTAAAATAATCCAAAGCACCTATTTGTTTAGCGAAATTTTGATCAACTCTCAATGAAATTTCTTTAGGCCAGTTATCTTCCCCATAATTAGTTAAAAATATAAATTTAACTTCATTAAGATTAAATCTTTTTGTCAGCTCAAAAGCTGTATCTATGCCATCCATTTCTGGCATCATAACATCTAAAATAATAAGATCAGGTTTAATGTGTTCC
>CAZZNB010000020.1:0-3115 GCA_964655375.1 uncultured Candidatus Saccharibacteria bacterium | reverse complement strand
TATGGAATAATACTTCGGAAGATTTTCCAGATTTAGTTAAAATTGATGAAGAATTAAAATCTATATGGAAATATTTCGATAAATTTAGAGATAGAGATAAATGGTTTGTTTATTTTGGGGCTGATGAACCATATGTTTCTCGGGAGACGTTTGATTCTACAATAAGATATACATATGAAGAATTATATGAAATAGGAGACCGACTAATTGGAGATAAGCCAGGTATCATATTAGAATTTAAACCATCTGCTTATAATCTGATGTTATGGAAGGAAATAGAAAGGGCTCCTAGTGGTGTTAGATTAATTCGAGAAGTAGGTCATGATAGAAGAAAAAAGGAAAGAAAATTATATGCTACAAACATAGAATATTATAATAATGTAACCGGTTCTCCAATACCAGCAGCTATATCTGGAAAGTTAACTTATGATATTCTTACAGATAAAAAAATATCTTTAGCTTATTTAAATAGAATTTACACATCTGAGGAGAATATTTTGCAAGTTAAGGAGTTGTTAAAAGAATATGGGCTAGGAAATATAGAGGTTTGTACTTTTGAAGAACAGAAAAATCTTTATGCGAAAGCTTTGGAAGCACTTAAAACTACATTAACAAAGATCCAAGAATCTCAATAAATATTAGAAATAAAAATTTGATATAATTTAAATAGCCGGCATAGCTCAGCGGTAGAGCGGGCGCCTTGTAAGCGCCAGGTCGTGGGTTCGAATCCCACTGCCGGCTATGGAGAAGTTAAAAGAAAATTGGAAAAGAATTATAGAAGAAAAAGAGGGATATTTAATTACTAAAATTTATAAGGAAGTTTATCGAGAAGAGGCGGAGAGATGTATTCATGAAGTGATTGAAATTTTGATTGCTAAAAATATAAATGTTGATGGATATGGCTTTTTGTATATTGAAGATCCTCAAACCCATGAATTTATAGTTCAAGTTATTCCTAAACCTGGAGAGCAAAGTTATCGATACAAAACTTCCACTAAAGAATTAATAGAGGTTGATTAATGAAAACAGGGATAGCTACTTTTAGTTTAGATACAGGAAAGTGCCCTAAATGGTTGTTTGAAAGAATGAAAAAACTTGCTGGAATTATGAGCGAAATTATAGTTGAAGAATTTGGCATTGAAGAATTTTTAAGAAAATTAAGTGATCCTTATTGGTTTCAAGCATTTGGTTGTGCTTTAGCTTTTGATTGGAATTCATCAGGTTTAACAGTAACAACTACAGCAGCCCTAAAAACAGCTTTAAGAGAGAGAAATTTAGGAATTTATGTTTGTGGTGGTAAAGGTAAAACATCTAGGAAAACTCCAGAAGAACTTTTAATTTTGGGTGAAAAATTAGGAATTGATCCTAAGCCTTATATAAATTATTCAAAACTGATTGCTAAAGTAGATAATTCTTTAATTCAAGATGGATTTAATATTTATCATCATTGTTTTATTGTTTCGGAGAAAGGAAATTTCGCGGTAATTCAACAAGGTATGAATGTAAATTATGAATTAGCAAGGAGATATCATTGGTGGAGTGGATCATTAAAAGAAGATATTACCTTAGAACCACATACAGGTATTGTTTCTCAGAAAATTTTTAAGAACGTTTTCAATTTAACAGCTAAAGAAAGTTTAGAAAATAAAAAATTAATTGTAGAGCTTGTAAACTCACCTAGAGAACTTTTAAAAGACTTAAATTATTTAAATAAACCTCAAAAAAGCTTATTTTTGCCTAATATAGAATTTAAATACCATTCAGTTTTAGAAGAAAAATTTGATCTTAAAAGATTAAAAAAGACTATTGAAAGGGCTAGCTTTTTACAGCCAGATACTATTGAAAAATTGTTGCTAATAGAAGGAGTAGGTCCTAAAACAATTAGAGCTTTATCATTAGTAGGTGAATTAATTTATCAAAAACCAGTTTCTAAAATTGATCCTGCAAGATATACTTTTGCTCATGGTGGCAAAGATGGCACACCTTATCCTGTTGATAGAAAAACCTATGATGAAACAATTAGAATATTGGATAAAGCATTAAAAATTTGTAAGCAAAATAAAATTTTTGTATAATCTTAGAAAATGAATAAAAATCTTAACAACATTATTGCTATTATTATTACAGCTGGCAAAGGCCGGTGATGATTTATGCATTTAAAAATGCATAAGCCATTGCCGGCCTAAGGCCGGCTTTTTTAATTTTGCACACTTAAGGAGGTGGAGAAGATGAAACTAATTATAGTAAATAACAAGCTAATTAGTAATGGAAGATTATATGTCTTGAAAGAAACACTTATCAAGAAAGGATATAAAGTAGAAATTGGAGAGTTGAACAGTATAGGGGGTATTAAGATTATATGTTTAGTAATATATGATGAAATTAATAATAGTTTAGAAGAATTAAAAGAATATAAGGAGATAATAGATATTATTGACGTATTGGAAAAATAATGTATAATATAGAAATGAACTCTGTAAACATTAAATAGATGGTGGCCGGGTAGCTTAAGGAAAGCGCCGTTTTAACATAGACGGAGATCAGGGTTCAAATCCCTGCCCGGCTACCATTTTTAATTTAACTAAATTATTTTATTTAAAAATCAAATTTAATTTTTTAAAATTTAAATAAGTATTTTTTTAAATAAATTTTAATACCCGGGACTATCCAGACATATGTCCTTATAGTCCATTCTTATTTCTTATTTTCTTTAATTTTAGTTAGATGAGACTATACAGACATATGTCCTTATAGTCCCTGCTTTTGAAAATTGGTAAAAAATTAACAATTAATCAATATAAAATAGAGAATGGAATCATGCGGATATGTGTTCATATAGTCCTAAAAGCTTTTATAGAATTTTAAATTTGAAGATTGATGAAATTATAAAAGAATTTAATTAATAACGTAACAATTATAAATTTTAACTATATTTAAAATTATTATTTTGGAAGAATATATTATAATAAAATTTGATGAAAGAAAATTTAATTTATGTGAAAAATTTTTATTCAGAAAAGTCAACAGAAATATTTCAAAGATTATTGATATTTTTAAAATTAAATATAGACAGAATTTTAGCTCTTATTTTTTATTTAATAATTATTTTAATTTT
>CAZZNB010000019.1:0-18546 GCA_964655375.1 uncultured Candidatus Saccharibacteria bacterium | reverse complement strand
TTAAATTTAGAGCAAAATTGTTAATTATAGATAAAGATGATAGTGAATATTATATAAATGTAGTTAATGAATTGCTTATTTTAACTTTTATAAAATTTAGAAATATAAAAATAGTAAAAATAGCAAGGGATGAAGCATATTATTATTTTGAAGGTGAAGTGGAGACCGTACAAAATATATCTGACATCTTGCATTAAATTTATCTTAATATTTAATAATACAAGGGCAGGGAATTACCCTGCCCTTTTGTGTTATCTGTCTAATAATTTAAATCATGCATATATTCAAACAACTTTATTCCTTCTTCTATGCTTTCTGGAATTCTATTCATTAACACTAAAAATTTTTTATTCTCTTTATCAATTAGATATACGTGCCACATTGGGGGCACAGGAGATTGCCCCTCAATATCTACTAAGCTTTCTACATAGCTAGGTTCTATATATACTATCTCATCTAAGTATAATTTATTTTCTCTCTCCTGATTTATTCTATCTAAAATTTGAACTACTATATTTAAAATCTCTATAGCGCTTTCGTAATCTGGTCCTTTAATTTCTACCAATTTTGTATCTTTTTCTCTAATAACTTTCAGTATTACTTTATATGTTCTATACAGCGTTGTTCTTTCAAATCCTACTAAAGCGTATCCACTTATTTCTTTGAGATACATTCTTTTCACCTCCTTTTTAGAGTATTTTTAAATTATATCAAAATTATGTTAAAGATTAAATTAGCAATCCTTTAAGGGGGTGAAGTTAAGTGAATGAGGAGCTTTTAGAAATATGTGAATGTGAAGATATAAAAGATTTAATTGATAAACTGCTGGGATATTTTAGTGATTTAGATGAAATAAAAAAATATAACAAATTTTTAATCGTAAAAGATCCTTTGCTTGATATAGAAATTATTAGTATAGTCTGTTGGTTTGATTTTGACAAAGGGGTAGTTTAGGTTCAAAGGTAAGTTGATAATTATAGATAATATTGACTCTAAAGAATACTATAAAGCAGTAATAGATGAATTATTAGCTTGTACTTTCATAAAATTTGAATATACAAATTATCACATGGAAAAAGAAGAAAATTATTATATTTTTAAGGGTGAGGTTTGACCATTTTTAGATAAGGGTATTACACATTAAAAATTATAGAAAAAAAGAAAAATAAAGAGGGGCTTATTTTAGCCCCTCTTTTTAAAAAATTTTATAAAAATTTTATTATTTTCTCTTTACTTCTCTTATAGTTACATATTCGATAGTTTTCCTCTCTAATCCTATTTCTTTTAATTCATCAACCCTAAATATTCCATAATGTTCTGAAGCATATTTTACTTTGTTACCATCTACTTGCAAAAAGTCATTTATATTTACCCTTTCTTTAAATCTTTCAATAAATCTATCTACAGGTATTTTCCATGTTTCTCTTGTAACTAATTTTGCTTCTATTCTTATCTTTAATTTAGGATCTTCTGTTATATATTCTTGATTTGGCAAATCCCTTAAATCATCAATTATGCTTTTTTTCATTTCATCATATTTTCTTTGTAATTTTTCTATCTTTCTTAACAATCTAAACATACTAATTACAATAGGATCGAGCTTTTTCTTTTTCTTTGCCATAAAACTACTTCACCTCCTTTAAGATTGCTATTTTTTATTTTATCATGTTATAATTAAATCAGCAAATCTTCAAGGAGGTGGGAGAATGTATAAAGACCATTATTTAATTGTTGATATAACTCGAGTAGAAATAAATACGATTATAAATAGCTTAAAAGGTAGATTCAGGGCTTTATTAGATACCAAAGAAGGATATTTTATTTTTGTTATGATTAATTATCCTGGTGGAGAAGAGATTATAAAAGTAGAAGCTTGGATGATTAAAAATAAATTAATGGTCTTATGCAAAATAATAGAAAATATTGTTGCAAATTGTGAAATATTTAAATTAGTTGTTAAATATATAATAAATAAATTATTTGATTTTAAGATTATAGATAAAGTGCAGGATAATGAGATTTATAAAGAGGGGGGATATTTTTATTTTGCCACCTTTATAAAATTAATAGATACAGAGGATTTCATTAAAGAATTAGAAAATACAAATTAGATACCTGAACAAATAATAGGATAGGCCTCTCAAAAGAGAGGCCTATTTATCTTAGAATAAAAATTATCACTTCTATTTCGCCAATTTTTTGTTTATTTTCTTTATAGCTAAGCTCTAACCGTAAACATAAATCTTTCAGATATAACTTAAATTTTTCTAACTCTTCATTATTCATTCTAAAGTCTAAAGTTTGATAAATATCGCATCTGACAGGAGTAGTAAAATCAAAAATTATCACTTTATTAGACCTATTTTCCGCCCTTACTAGCATTCTTTAATCACCTCCTTTTTAGAGTATTTTAAATTATAACTGAAATTATTACTGAAAATTAAAAGCGGGATAAAAAATATATGAATCAAGAAGATAATTATTGGTTCGTAAAAGATATATTTTACGAACCTTTAGTTGAAAAGCTCAAATTCTTTATTTTTATAAGCTAACTCTTCTAATTTAAACAAATCATTTTTGATATTGTTTTCTATTTTTAATACTTCATCTAAATTTGCCTTAGTCTCTGGGTGTTTTGGAATAAATAAGGAACAACAATCCTCGCCTGGAAGTTCTGAAATTTTTTTAGTACCTATTATTTCAGCAAGATTTATAATTTCTTGTTTATTAAATCCTATTAAGGGTCTCAAAACCAAAAGATCTGTTGAATCTTCTATGACTTTTAAATTTTCAATGGTTTGAGAAGCTACTTGCCCTAAATTTTCGCCTGTAATCAGGACCTTAATTTTTAATTCTTTAGCTAATTTGGTAGCCAATCGAAACATTGTTCTTCTATAAAAAATAACCAGGTATCTGGAAGGAATTTTTTGAAAATAGAATTTTTGAATTTCTAAGATATTAATTAAATATAAAATTGACCCAAGATTATATTCATTTAAAATTTTTATTAATCTTTTAATTTTATCAATATTTTCAATTGAAGTTTGTGGATAAGAATGAAAATGTAAAAAAGTTAACTTTAATCCTCTTTTCATCATTAAAAAGCTTGCAACAGGTGAATCAAATCCAGTTGAAATTAAAACTAACCCTTCCCCACTTGAACCAACTGGTAATCCTCCAAATGCTTCATAGCTTTCTCCTAAATAAAATTTTTTATCTCTATATTCTAAAATTAATTCCCTGCCCTTTTTATTTATTTTTTCTTTAATTGCATTTTTTAATTTCTCGTAAATTTCTTTTGAAGTTAGCGGATAATTTTTATCTGCTCTTTTAACCTTTAATTTAAATTCGAATGGAAAGTTTATTAAATAATTTTCTACTTCCTTTAAATTATTAAACATATTCACTTTAACTATTTTTGATATACCAAATATTTTTTTAAAATCTTCTAAATAACCCCCTTTGGTTTTTGCTAAAAATTCTCCTCCTAAATTTTTTAAGTAAATTAAATTTTCCTTTAATTTCTTTTTAATATTTTCTTTCAAAATATTTTCAAAAAACTTTCTATTTTTTCTTTTTATAACAATTTCACTAGATTTAAGTAGATATGTATTCATTATATTAAATTATAAACAAGGGCAGGTTAATTCCCTGCCCTGGTTATTGCTAAGTGACTAATACAATTCAAACCAATCTTTTTTCAATTTCTCAATTTCTCAATTTCTTCTACTATTGATTCTAAAGTTGTTATTATTTTTTCTAGTTCTGGTACTATTGATTCTAGGGTTTCTATATCTAGTGTTGTTTCTTTTATTTCTGTTTCTTCTTTTATTTCGCCTGTTCTTTCTTGTATTTCACCCCTTTTTTTAACCCTGAACCACCTATTATTAACTTTGCTTATCTCAAACTTGTCTAAATTTTTCATAAATTTAGGACTCAATTTATTATACACATACTTATACACATAATACGCATCATAATAATATGAACGTCTTGCTAAGACGCGAGATACTCTTCTTGCGAGTTCGTATCTTAGATCTCGAACTATTTCCTCCTCCTCTTCAATTATTCGCTCTAATACTGATTCTACTATCTCCTTCAAGACAGCATCATCTAATTTTATCATGCTTGAACACCTCCTTTTAGTATGTTTCCTTTAAATTATAACATATTTTATTTTTCTTTTATAATTTTTAAATAGCCCCTGTAGTTCAATGGAAGAACGCAGCCCTGCGAAGGCTGAAATCCAGGTTCCAATTCGGATAGTGCGTTTTTATTTTTAAAAATTATAAACAAGGGCAGGTTAATTCCCTGCCCCTTAGTTATATTTTTCAACTATCTATAATTAAAATTTCTCAAATTACAATTTTCTCTTATGCTTCGATCAATCTTAAGAATAATAACAATAACTTCTTCTCTTCTTCTGATAAATTTTCTATTGCAGAAAGAATAGTAGAAAAAGGTAATTCTTTTATTTGCTTAAGAAAATCTTTAATGAAGTTTCCTTGTGTTGCAGAACACTCAGTTTGTTCAGTTACTTCACTTTCTTCTTTTCTCCTAATCCTAAACCACCTATTATTAATTTTAATTATTTCGAACTTATCTAATTTCCTAATTTCTAACCAAATCATTATATAAGGATAATCTTTTATTCCCAAAAATTCTTCGAATTTTCTTTTAACTTTAGTTATTAGATCTCTTACTTCTGTTCCTTCTTCCTCAATTATCTCATCTATGGCTAATTCTATGGCTGCTTTTCTGTCATCAGGTTTAATTTTAAACTGGCGATATTGTCTTTTCTTTGAAATTTTAATTCCAGATTGATCATCAGTTTGTTTCTCTATTTCTTCTATCACTGTAGTAGTAGGTTCTTCTATTTTTTCAAAGAATCCTATTTCAGTTAAATATTGTTTAATTTTTTCTATTTCTTCAGCATTAAGAAGTCTATCTGGTCTTACAATATATTTTCCTTCTCCTTTAATATTAAAAATTAATTCTTGCTTGCCATTTCTGTCCAAACTTTTAAATGCATTCACTTTTACTGCTTTTGCATATTCTGATGGGCATCTTACATAAAATTCTATACCTAATAAATTCTCTAATTCTTGAAATATCTTGCTTCCTTGTTCTCCCAATTCACCATGTTTGCTCCTTCGCATCCTCTCTTCCTCCTTTCCTTAAAGAGTGCATCTTATTATTATAACAAAGTTGTATGTTAAAATTTTAAATAGCCCCTGTAGTTCAATGGAAGAACGCAGCCCTGCGGAGGCTGAAATCCAGGTTCGAATCCTGGCAGGGGCACTAATAGAACCCTAAAAGGAGGTGGAAAGTATGTTCTTTGAAGAGCAAGGGATATGGAGGAGTTATATTGTATTTTTGGATATAATAAATTCTCAAAATCCAATAGTAATAGTATATGATAAAAGATCTAAGAGAGAATATACAGAGCAACTTCAGAAAGTTCATGACTCAAAAGAAAAAATATATACTTTTGATGAAATACTTTTAAAATTTAAAAAGATTCTTTTAAACTATCCAAAAGAAAGACTTGAGGTTGTAGAAGTACAAAGTTTATTAGAGGAAGAATGGCAAAGTATTATTATAAAAAATAGTATTAGCATATTTCCTTACAGATTTATAAGAATATTTTATAGAAAGAAGGAGCCAGTAAATTATTTAGAAGGATTAGAAAGTGAGCAGTATTTTATAAATATAGAATACGAAATGATATTTGATATCCCCGGCCTGTTATACTTTATCGATATATTTACAAGGATTCTTAATTGAAGCTAAAAAGGAGCGGAATAAATTATTCCGCTCCTTTTTTTAACTATAATACATTTCACCTTCTGCCTTTCCATTTATATAAATTTTCTTATTTAAATTTTTAATAAATTTTTAAAAAATATTTATTATTTTAAAGTTATTTAGATAAAGGATTTTTAATTCCTCTTGTCTCAAAGTGTAAATGGCAACCCGTAGCTTTCCCTGTAGCTCCTACTAAACCTATTAAGCTTCCTTTTTCTACATAATCTCCAACTTCTACATATCTTTGAGAAAGGTGCCCATATAAAGTTTCGAAGGTATTATGCTTAATTACTATATAATTTCCATATCCACCATTCCAACCATCAAGAGATTCAATAACAACTCCAGACTCCGCAGCATAAACAGGTGTTCCACATTCTGCACTTATATCTACTCCGTTGTTTGAGTGAATTCTTTTTTGATTCAACCCACTAACAGGGACTAAAATATTCCCTATTTCTGATAACGCACTTACAAATTCAGGAATTATCCTTTGAACCTTTGAAGGAATTTTTGCAGATACTTTTAAATTAGTCGATGGAATTAAAAGCTCTCTACCAGCAATTAATTTATTTTTATTTTTTAAGTCATTAATTTCTATTAATTCTGAGATTTTAACATTAAATTTTTTAGCAATTTTTTCTAAAGTATCACCTTTTTTAATTATATATTTAAAGACAGATTTCTTAGGTAAAACAACTTTTTTAGCTATTTCTTCTAATTCTTTTTTCTCTAAAGACTTGCTTTTATAAACTAAAGTAATTTTATCTAAACTAATACTCTCTTCAATATCAGCTATAGTATTATTTTTATTTTTAATTTTCGCTAATACTAGAAAATCATAGTAGTTAAAAGCTTCCTCATTATTTACATTATTTGATAAAGGAGAAGATTGTACAAAATAATTAAAATTAAGAAAATTACCAGTAAAACTGGTTATCAAGAAAACAATTAATATAGAAATTAAAATCTCTGATTTACTAATTTTTATAATCTATTTTAATCGTGACCTTATATTTATAATTATAACAAGAATTTAAAAAAAAATGAAAATTAAAAAATATTTAGGGCAATACTTTTTAAAAAATAAAAAAATTCTTAAATTTTTAGCAAATAGCTTAGAAGATATCCACAATAATACAGTTATAGAAATAGGTGGAGGCCATGGAGAACTTACTCAATATTTAACTTCCGCTAAAAGGCTAATTGTTTATGAAATTGATAAAGATTTATATAGAATTCTTAAAAATAAATTCAAGAATGCTGTAATTGTTAATAAAAATTTTCTGGAGGCTGATCTTTCAAAATTTAAAAATAACTATTATCTAATAGGTAATATTCCTTATTACTTAACAGGGCGAATTTTAAGAAAAATATTTTCTCTTAAAGAACACCCTAAAATTGCAATTCTTACTATCCAAAAAGAATATGGAGAGAAACTTTTAGGTAAAGATAAAGAAAATTTTTTAAGCATCTGGTCTAAAGTTTGGTGTTCTATTAAAAAATTAATGCTCATAAAGAAAAATCAATTCCATCCTCAGCCAAAAGTTGATTCTATGGCTTTGAAATTTGTATTTTTCAAAAAACCAAAAATTACAAATGTAGATGATTTTGAAAAATTTATTAAAATTTTATTTGCACAATCAAATCGTAAAATTTATAATAATTTAAAAAATTTTTATAATTTAGAGGAGATTGAGAAAAAATTTTTAGACAAAAGACCACACCAACTTTCTTTTGAAGAAGTTTTAACAATTTTTAATATTTTAAAAACAAATGAAAAAAATACTCAAAAAATCAGGATTAATTGAAGTTTTCGATGAAAATAAACTGATTAAAAGCTTAATTAATGTAGGGGTAGATTATGAACTTGCTCAAAAAATTTGTGAAAAAATTTATAATAAAATCCCTGATCTAATTAGAGCAGATGAACTTTGGAAAATGGCTTTAAAAGAATTAAAAAGATACCACTTAGGTTTTGCTACTAAATATAATATAAAAAAAGCAATTTATAATTTAGGTCCTTCAGGTTATCCTTTTGAAAGGTATGTAGCAAAAATTTTAGCAGAATATGGTTATGAAACAATTATTAATGAATGGGTAGAAGGAGAGTGTTCAAGTTATGAAATTGATATTGTTGCTATCAAAAATGGAGAAAGGTATATAGTGGAATGTAAATTTCATAATCAAGAAGGGATAAAGACTGATATAAAAACTGTTTTGTACGTTTTTGGAAGATGGGTAGATATCAAAGTTAAATATCCTTATTTAAAAAGCTGGTTGGCTACGAATACTAAACTTAGCGAAGAAGGCATAAAATTTGCAGAATGTAAAAATATAAAAATAATTGCTTGGAAATATCCTCCTAATGAATCTTTAGAAAAACTAATAGAAGAAAAAGCTGTGTACCCTATAACAATTCTATTATCTGGAAATAAGTTTATTTATAGGAAATTGATTGAAAACAATTTTGTTATTATTCAAGATTTATTCAGATATAAACCGGAAGAAATTTCAAAAATTACTGACATTGAATTAAATAAAATTAAAAAGTTGATAGAAGAGGCTAAAAATTTAAGTTAGGTAACGCCTAGCTCCTAATTCTGCATCAATTTGTCTTAGAGTTTCTATGGCTACTGAAACTAATATTAAAATTGAGGTCCCTCCTATACCCGCAAATGGTAATTTAGTAATGCTCTCTACTATATAAGGTAAAATTGCTATAAATCCTAAAAATAATCCTCCAAATAAAGTTACCCTATTTACTGTTTTTGCTAAAAATTCAGCAGTTTCTCTACCAGGTCTTATACCTGGTATAAAAGCTCCTGATTTTTGCAAGTTTGTAGCTAGTTCATTTGGCTCAAAAGTGATAGCAGTATAGAAATAAGTAAATCCAAAAACTAAAGCGAAATAGAGTAATCCAAAAATTAACCTATTTTGATAAAATATATTGATATCTTGAGCAAAATCTTTAAATAATTCTATTCCTGATGCAGATAAAATTTGCAAAAATGTAGCTGGGAATAGTAATATAGAAATTGCAAAAATAATAGGAATAACTCCAGCTTGATTTATTTTAACGGGCAAATAAGTACTAACACCCCCATAAAGTTTCGTTCCCCGAACTCTTTTAGAAAAATTTAATGGAATTTTCCTTTCTGCTTCATTAATAAAGACAATTCCTGCTATGATTAAAACTGCTATTATAATTAAAAATATATAAGAATTTAGTTTATCTATTGAAAAATTAATGATGGCCTCCTGAAATACTACTGGTCCCCTAGCTACTATACCTGAAAATATTAAAAACGATATACCATTAGCAAGTTTTTGTTCTGTAATTAGTTCTCCTAGCCACATCAAAAATATAGTCCCACATGCAATAATAATTACATCGCGTATAATTTCAAAATAAGATGAGAAAAAAAGAATCCCTTGAGATTCTAAAAACTTTAAAAATCCAAAAGCTTGAAGGATACATAAAGGAACAGTTAATATTCTTGCATACTGATTAAATTTTGCTCTCCCAATTTCTCCTTCTTCATAATACATCTCTTTTAATCTAGGGTAAATTAAAGTTAAAAGTTGCATTATAATTATCGCGGTAATATATGGCCCTAATCCTAAAAGAGCGATAGAAAAATTTTCTAAAGTATTCCCAGTAAAAATATTTAAAAGGCCTAAATATTGATTAGCTTGTAATAAATTTTTAATTCTTGTAATATCAACTCCAGGTAGGGGTATATTTGCTATCAATCTAAAAATTACTAAAAATATTAAAATAACAAAAACTCGTTTTCTTAAATCTTTGGATTTTAAAAGGTTGATTATTTTTACAAAAAAATCTTTCATTGAATTAAGCTACCGCTTTTTAATATTGCTTCCTTGGCTTTATTGCTAAATAGCAATTCTGAAGAAAATATTAATTTCTTTTCTAATTTTCCTCTAGCTAAAATTTTTATTTTAGGGTTTTTATCGCTTTTTCTTATTTTTAAAAGCTTCTTCTGAATTAAAGTTTCTTTATTTACTATCTCATTTTCATCAAATTTTTCATTAATATACTCCAAATTAACTACATAAGGTTTTTCTTTCAACGGCTTAAATTTAATACCTCTTAATTTGGGTAATTTTAAAATAATATCTCGTTCTGCTGGTCTTATCTTTCTACCTGCTCTTGCTTTTTGCCCTTTTATTCCTCTTCCGCTATAATTACCTTTTTTGCCACCTCTTCCTATTCTTTTTTTCTTTTTTAACTTAAATTTGATCTGATTTATTAACATTTTCTTGTGTTTTAACATATTTGTTTAATTTTTTCAAAGCAGAAATGGCACTTAAAGCATTAGTTAAGGGATTTTTTGTTACTCCTATAATTTTAGAAATTGCGTTTTCTATTCCTGCAAGTTCTAATACTATTCTAACAGTTCCTCCTGCAATTAATCCTTTGCCTTCTTTAGCCGGTTTAATTAAAACTTTTGCTGCACTTACCTTTCCTTCTACTGTATAAGGAATTGTTTTATTTATGATTGGTACATTAATAGAATTTTTTATAGCAGAATTTAAAGCTTTATTAACTGCTTGAGAAACATCATCGCCTTTTTCTACTCCTATTCCTATTTTACCATTTTTATTTCCTGCTATTACTACTGCTCTTATTTTAAATCTTTTACCACCCCTAGTAACCCTAGTTACTCTTTTAATTTCTACAACTCTATATTCCCAACCTGTTTTTCTGTCAATCATTTTAGAATTCTAAGCCTTTAGCCCTAGCTGATTCTGCAAGTGCTTTAATGCGACCTGAATATTTAAAACCGCCTCTATCAAACACAACTTTTTTGATTCCTTTTTCTAATGCTCTTTCTGCTATTAATTCACCAACTTTTTTAGCTTTCTCTATCCCTGTAAGCTTTTCATTTTTAAATTCTAAAGACGAAGCATTTACTAATGTATTACCTTTTTCATCATCAATAATTTGAGCATACACATGGATATTTGAAATATATACTGACAATCTTGGTCTTTCAGCAGTTCCTTTTATTTTTGCTCTTATTCTTTTATGACGTCTTAATCTTTTTAATTTTTTATTTAATTTTACTTTCATTATTTACCCAAAGATTTTTTAATTGGTTTTGGCTTTATAGCCTCATCCATATATCGGAAACCTTTTAATTTATAAGAATCTCTAGGCTTTAAGCTTCTTATCTTAGCAGCAAACTGTCCTACTTTTTGTTTATCGATACCTTTAACAGAGATAATATATTGACCCTTTGCTTGTTTTACCTCTACTTTAACATCATTAGGAATTTCAATT
The DNA here is from genome assembly GCA_964655375.1 of uncultured Candidatus Saccharibacteria bacterium. Taxonomy (GTDB): domain Bacteria; phylum Patescibacteriota; class Minisyncoccia; order UBA6257; family HR35; genus JAGDVT01. The sequence continues at coordinate 7,430 of CAZZNB010000019.1, read as the reverse complement.
TTAACTGGATGTGAAAATCCTAATTTACATACCAGATCTTGCCCTACCAATTCTGCTGAATATCCTAAACCTTCTAAAATTAAATCCACTTGAAAACCTTGTGATACTCCTATTATTTTGTTATTTAACAATGCTCTATAAGTACCCCACAAAGCTCGAATTTGCCTATTCTTGCTTATCTCAACAGGTTCTATTTTTATAAATTTATCTTCTTGATAAACTTTAAAATTTTGAGGAAGTTCAAAAACATCTTCTCCTAATGGTCCCTTAATTTTAATTATACCTTCTTCGATTTCTACATTAACATTCTCTGGAATTGGAATTGGTTTTTTGCCTACTTTTGACATATTATCTAACCTCGCAAATTACTTCGCCTCCTAATTTTCTTTTTTTAGCTTCTGAGTCTGTCATAATACCGCGGGAGGTAGAGATTATCCTAAACCCATATCCTTCTCGGACAGGCTTTAATTCTTTATAACCACAATAAACTCTTCTACCTGGTTTTGAAATTTTAATTATATCTTCATAAGGCGGTTCATTATCTATATAATTTAAACCTACTATTATAAATTTTTTTACTCCTTCTTCTCTAATCTTTATACTACTTACTATATTCTTCTCTTTAAATATTTTTAAAATAGCAATCTTCATTTTTGAATAAGGAACAACAATTCTCTTTTTTCTAACTTTCCATGCATTTTTAATTCTTGTTAATAAATCCGCTATAGGATCTGTCATAACCATTTTACCACGATGCTTTTTTAATTCCAGGAATTTCGCCCTTATGTGCTAATTCTCTAAAACAAATTCTACATAAACCAAAAAATCTCATATATCCCCGACACCTTCCACATTTAAAACAAACATTAACTTGTCTTGTTTTATATTTTGCCTTTTTCTTCCATCTTTCTATTTGTGCTTTACTTGGCATTTTTTTTTAAATTTCAAATTTTAAAGGGGAAACCTAATTTTTTCCATAATTTAATATTTTCTTCTCTATTTTTTGAACTACCTATTAATGTTATTTGTATACCAAAATTATAACGTATTTTATCTGAAATAGCCTCAGGAAACATGCTAACTTCTTTAAACCCTAAATTAATATTCCCTTTATTATCAATAAGATTTTTAGTAATTCCTTTAAATTCACGAGATCTAGGCAAAGCATAACTTACTAATCTTTCTATAAAGTCTAACAATTTTTTATTTCGTAAAGTAACTAAAACTGCTACAGGCATATTTTTTCTTAATTTAAAACCTGCCACAGATTTTCTAGCTTTTATAACTTTAGGTTTTTGGCCAGTAATCATAGAAAGAACATATGTAGCATCTTCAACTATTTTATCTTTATTTTCTGGTTGAGAGGTAACTAATTTACCTATACCTATATTTACAATTCCAACAAGAGGCCTAGGAACAGCTAATATGTTCTTTACCCCCAATTCTTCCATAAGTTCTTTTTTTATTACCTTGTCAAATTCTTCCCTAAGCATTTTAATCAATTAAATTTTTACATTTTTTACAATAACGCTTTTTGGTGTCATTTACAAATTTATAACCTACTTTGGTTGGTTTTTTACATGAAGGACAAATTAATTTTACTTTGCTAATATATAAAGGGGCAGGTATTTCAACAATTTCTCCTTTTTCTCCTGCTCTTTTAGGTTTTACATGTTTTTTAACTAAATTTAAACCTTCAATAATAATTCTATTTTCTTTAGGTAATGCTTTAATAACTTTACCTGACTTTCCTCTATCTTTGCCTTTAATTATTAAAACCGTATCACCTTTTTTAATTTTCATTTTCATACTAATTCTTGAGCTAAATTTGAGATTTTTTCAAAACCTTTTTCTTTAATTTCCCTAGGTATAGGTCCTATAACTCTATTACCTAAAGGTTCATTTTCTCCTTTTAAAAGAACTACAGCATTTTCCTCAAATCTTATCCATGTACCATCTTTCCTTTTATAAGGTTTTTTTTGTCTAACAACAACTCCCCTAACTACTTGACCTTTTTCAACTAGTTTGTTTGGTTCAGCTTCTTTTACGCTGCAAACAACTATATCTCCAATTTCAGCATAATTTCTATTTCCTATCCCTATAAATCCTATACACATCAATTTCAATGCTCCAGTATTATCAGCTGCTTTTAAAATTGTTCTTGGCTGAATCATTTTTCTTTTCTTTTAATAATTTTGACTAATCTCCATCTTTTTAATTTAGACAAAGGTCTAGTTTCTTCAATTAAAACTTCATCACCTTCTTTAGCTTCTTCTCTTTCATCATGAACATAATATTTTGTTTTATGTTTAATATATTTTTTATATAATGGATGCATCTTTAATGTTTCAGAAATTACAACAATAGTTTTTTGCATTTTATCTGAAATTACTTTACCTATTATTCTGCGTCTTGGCATTTTCTTTATTTTTTTCATTAATAATTGTTAATATTCTAGCGATATTTTTTCTTGTGATCTTAATAAGGTGCGTTTGTTTTAACTTGCCTAAGCTTTTTTCAAGTTTTAAATCAAACAATTTCTTTCTTTCTTCTTCCAATAATTTGAATAATTCATTTAATGATTTTGTTCTTAATTCTTTAGCTTTCATTCTTTTGCTACTATTTTTGTCTTAATAGGTAATTTATAACTTGCAGATTTTAACGCTAGATTTGCTAATTCCTTATCTTTACTCGATACTTCAAATAAAATAGTTCCTGGTCTTACCAAAGTAGCATAATGATCAACATCACCCTTACCACCGCCCATTCTTACACCTTCTGATTTTTTTGTTCTTGTTATATGAGGGAAAATCCTTAACCACATTCTTCCTTTTTTGCCTAATATTCTTTTGATTTCTTTTATACAAGCTTCAATTTGTCTATCTTTAATATAACAACTTTCTAAACTTTTTAATCCCATATCACCAAATACTAAATCTACTCCTTTAGTGATTATTTCCCTATTTAATGATTTCCCCTTTCTCCATTTCCTATGTTTTAATTTTTTTGGTTGTAACATTTTTATTATTTTTTATTTTTATTTTTCGGTCACAATCGGACCTTCTTTAATTTCTTCTGAATCTCCTTTGTAAAGCCATATTTTCACTCCTATCAATCCATATTTTGTAAAAGCTTCTTCAAATGCATAATCAATTTTAGCTTTTAAACGCGATAAAGGCATTCTTCCCCAAGTAATCATCTCGGATCTGTGAATATTAGCACCTCCTAGCCTTCCTGAAACTTTTATTTTTACTCCTAAAATTTCTTTATTTTGCCTAGCTCTTTCAATGATTTTTTTCATTACTGCCCTCACAGATTTATTTTTTTCGATATCTATAGCAGCAAGTTGGGCTAGATAAGAGGCATACGCTGTAGGTTTCTTAACTTCTTCAACAACGAATTCTGTTGCTGGTTTAGATAATTTATTTTTTTCAAAAATATTTTTTAATCTCTTATCAATTTTTTCTTGTAGTTTTTTTAACTTCTGCCCTTCTCTACCTATTAAAACTCCGGGTCTTGCAGTTTTTATTATAACCTTACAATGTTCAGGATCTTTTCTTTCTATAATTACATCAATAATTCCGGTCTTTTTAAACATTTCATTTATTGTCTTTCTTATTATATAATCTGCTTCTAAATAAACTTTAAAATTTCTAGTAAAAAACCATCTTGAGCGCCAATATTCATTAATTCCTAATCTTAATGCATATGGAGGTATTTTATGACCCATTATTTTTTATCTAAAACTAATTCGATATGTGAAGACCTTCTAATAATTCGTCCTACATGTCCTCTAGACATTGGTATATATCTTTTTAATTTGGGACCTTCATTTACTAAAATATTTTTAATAAACAATTCTTCTTTTTTTAATTGATGTTGTTTTTCTGCTACATCAATTGCATGTTTTAATAATTTTAACAAAGGCTTTGCTGCTCTTCTTGAAGAAAACAATAATTGTTTTTCTGCTTCAACTACATCCATTTTTTTAATCATCTTAGCAACCATTCTAACTTTTCTTGGAGCTATATTTAATTTTCTTAAAAAAACTCTAATAACCATTTTTAAACGCCTTGCTTTTGTTTTGCTAATTTTTGCTCTAATTCTCTTTGCAATTTACCGCCATGCTTAATAAATTTTCTAGTAGGAGCAAATTCTCCTAATCTATGCCCCACCATATCCTCATTTACTTTTACCTTAATAAATTGTTTCCCGTTATGGACCTCGAAAACCATTCCTACCATTTCTGGTAAAATCATAGAATCTCTTGACCATGTTCTTATAGGATATTTATCTCGCTCTTCTAAGGGTAATTCTAATAACTTTTTTATTTTCTTCATCAACTTAGGGTGTACATATGGTCCTTTTTTACTGCTCCTCCCCATTATTTTCTTCTTTTAAGAATTAATTTAGAATAAGGATTTCTTCGTCTTCTTGTTTTTCTGCCACCAGTGACTTTACCCCATTTAGTTTTTGGTCTTCTTGTACCTCTTGGTGATTTTCCTTCACCGCCACCATATGGATGATCCCTTGCATTCATAGCGCTTCCTCTTACATTGGGCCTAAATCCTTTCCATATTTTTCTTCCTGCTTTTCCTAACCTTATATTTTTATGATCAATATTTGAAACTCTTCCTATAGTAGCATAACATTCCTTAGAAACTTTTCTTATTTCACCAGAAGGCATTTTAATAATAGCGTATTTCTCATCAGTACCCATCATTATTCCATTTGACCCCGCAGATCTAATAAGCTTCCCTCCTCCCTGAGGAACTAGTTCAACTTCATAAATTTCTGTGCCTGGTAAGATATTTTTTAAAGGAAGCCTATTGCCAACTTTTAAGGGCGCAGATTCAGAACAAATAATTTCATCTCCAATTTTTATTCCTTCAGGTGCTAAATGATATCTTCTTTCTCCATCTTTATAACAAACAAGCATTATAAAAGCAGTTCTATTAGGGTCGTATTCTATAGTTTCAACTATAGCAGGAATATCTTTTTTATCCAATCTAGAAAAATCTATTAATCTATATAATCTTCGATGTTCTGGATTTTTCCTAAATCTTGTAGTAATTCTTCCATAAGCATTTCTCGCTCTTCTTTTTTTCAAAGCAACTAAAAGAGGTTTATAAGGTTCATCAGTTGTCAAGACTTTTTTATAATCAACAAGAATTGTCACTCTTTTACCTGGTCCTCTTGATTTTATTACCTTCAATGGCATTTTAAAAAATAGGAAAATTAATTTAAGGGCAAATTAAAAATTAAAATTTATAGCCCTTTAAATTATTATAACATATTTTTAAAATTTGCAATATTAAGAGCGGGCTCATACCCGCTCGTTTATTTTTATATTGTTGTATTTATTTTCATTCATCTAACGATAAACTTCTATTTATTTCATTGCAATGAGGGCATTTTACATTCTCTAACCATTCCAACGTAATATCTTTTTCTTTTGTATCAAAAACAATTTTTTTATATTTTAAGACTTCTCCTTTACAGTGATTACAATATAATGTTTTTTCTATATAAATTTTATCTCCTACCCTAATAGTTTTTGTTTCTACCATAACAACCACCTCCTTCTAGAAATCTAGTTCTATTTTAACAAAGATTTATTTTGCAAACAACCTTTCTATATGTTTAACTAACATTGCACAATACCCATATTCATTATCATACCAAGAAAATACTTTTACCAAATCTCCGTCCACTACTTTTGTTAATGTTAAATCTATAATTGCTCCATATGGTTCACCTATAATATCACTTGATACAATTTGATCTTCAACAACTTTTATAATTCCTTGCCATTCTGGTTTTTGAGCTTCTTCTTTAAAAATACTGTTTACTTCTTCAACAGATGTAGGTCTTTCAGTAATCATAGTAATATCACTTAATGATCCACAAATAACAGGCACTCTTATAGAAATTCCATCAAATTTTCCTTTCATTTCTGGAATAACCCTTACTGTTGCCTCTGCTGCTCCTGTTGTCGAAGGAACAATATTTAAAGCTCCTGCCCTTCCTCTTCTAAAATCCTTTCCTTTACTTATAGAATCAACTAGTGCTTGTGTATTAGTATAAGCATGAATTGTTGTAAGTATTGCTTTTTTAACCCCTATTCGTTTCATCATAATATAAATAACAGGATTTACTGAATTAGTCGTACAAGAAGCATTAGAAGTTATTAGCCCTTGTTCTCCTAAGTTGAAAATTTTATCCAAGTCCCTTTCTAAATTAGGAGTAAATGTATAAGTAATTTCATCTTTTGCTGGTGCGGTAATAACAACCCTTTTTGCTCCTGCTATTAAATGCGCTTTTGCTTTTTCAAATTCTGTAAAAAATCCTGTTGCTTCTACTACTAAATCTATATTTAAATCTTTCCAAGGTAACTTAGAGGGGTCTGCTTCTTTTAAAACTAATACTTCCCTACCCTCTATTATTAATTTATTTTCTTTAACTTCTACATTTTTATCATATCTTCCATAAACTGTATCATATTTCAATAAGTATGCTAAATTTTCAATTTCTGAAAGATCATTTATAGCAACTATATCTAAATTTTCTTTGCCAAAAGCTAATCTAAAAAATATTCTTCCTATTCTTCCAAAACCATTAATTGCTATTCTCATTGCAAATTTTCTATTTTTAATTACGACCGTTTAATTGAAATATTATAAAATATGATTTATAATTATAATTAAGCAAGCTTAAAGGAGGTGAAGCAGGATGAGATTAAGCACTAAAAAAGATTTATATATTAGATGTCAATGCGCAGAATGCCTTGGTTTTATTCATGTAGACTTAAGCAAAATAAATAATAAAGGTGAAATAATAAATTGCAATATGGGGCATAGGCATGTTATAACTATATTAAACATCAGGAAAGATCCAAGATATGGAGAAAGATATGAAATAGAAATAGATCCTGTAGATAATCAAGGTTCTTATCTATAAAATTAAAATATTTTTTACTATAAATAAAGGGGGCTTATCCCCCCTTAAATTTTGATATAAATTATTAAAAACTAAATACATTTTTAAACAAAAATAGCGGGCTGGGGATATTTTTGGTTCTCGAGCCTAAGGCTCCTTACAAAAACTCTCCCCCAGCCCGCCTAATTATGTTATAACATATTTTCAGATTTATTATATTTCTTTAATTAGACTATTATTTAAAATCAAAAATAAAAAACTTCTGGGACTATACGAACATATGTTCTTATAGTCCCCGTAGGGTAATTTTTTAAAAAATGATATTGTATGTTCAAATATTGAAGATGGGACTATAGAGACATATGTTCTTATAGTCCCAGACTTATATTGAAATTTTGTTATCTGATAAAAAATTAGAAATAGTGCTATTCGAATATATTGCATTTATATTTCCTTAAAGTAAGTTTCCTAAGATATGCATAAGATGGGAC
>CAZZNB010000018.1:0-7062 GCA_964655375.1 uncultured Candidatus Saccharibacteria bacterium | reverse complement strand
TTTATTAATAGTTAAATGATAATTAGGATTATTATAGATTTTCTTTATTGGCATTTATATTATTATAAGGTAGGAATTTTATGAATTTCAAGGAGGTTTTTTTAAGAAAATTAGGAGGATAAGGAGTATATGTTTTTATGGTTCTAAAACTATTTATCTTTTTCATTTTTTATGGGGGAATGTAAATTTTAAAGGATTTTTTAAGAATTTTTTTATAACTTGGAACTATAAATACATATGTTCAAATAGTTCCTATTGTTTTTTATTAGAGATAATTTAAAAAATATTTCAATTCAGTAAATTTTTAAAATTAGCTTACTTCTTTGGGACTATACGGACATATGTTTTTATAGTACCTATTGTCTATCTTGTATATTCAATTGTTTACTTTTTACTTTTTAATTTTTTAAATCTACTGAAAACTTTGCTTAAAATCTCTTCAGTTGTAAAATGAATAAAATGATTTACCATAAAATTTTCCAATTTTATTATTCTATATTTAACTGCTTCAAATAATGAACGTCTAATTTCTAATGGTTCTTTGACAAAAATTAAAAGCATAAAAACTCCTAAAAGCCTCAAAACTCCAGAAATTAATGAAGCAAACATTATAGAATTAAATGGTAAAATAATTTTAAAAGTCTCAATAATAAAACTACCTGAAAAACTTCCTATTAAAACAGATACTCCAGAAATCAAACTATGATAAGCAGAACACAATGCTCTTTTGGGTCGACTTACAGAGGTGTATATAAAGTTATTCATAGCTAAACCATATCCACCCCATCCAATACCTGCTAATATATGTACGAATATCAAAAATATAAAACTAAAATAACGATCTAAATAAATTGTGTAAAACCATAACAAAGGAACTAAACTAATTAAAAAACCTCCAGCTCTTAAGACACTTGCTGATCCAAATTTATCTATTATCTTTCCCCAAAGAGTAAATGTGAAGAAAGAAGATAAAGAGAGAACTATATTTAAAATTAAAAATTGCAAATAAGAAAATTTTAAATCTCTAAATATGTATAAATTATAATATGGGCCAGAAATATTTACAGCGAATGAAATCAAACTTGTTAAAATCACAAATCTACCAAAATTGGTATAAGGCGCTCTTTTAATGAAACTTATTAAGCTAAAATAATGCTCAGGTAAGGCTTCAAATTTAGGCTCATAATGTTTTTTAAAGTAAAATATTCTTATAAAGTGTAAAATCCCAGCTATTATAAAAATCGCAGCAAACCCTAAAAGCAAATTATTAGGCATTGTTATTTTTAAAGTATCCAGTAATAAACCTGCTAAAACACCAGCAAAAGTTCCAGCAATAACCCCCATACTGTTTCTAAAAGCGAAGAAATTACCTAATTTATCTTTTTCGACTATATCACCTATTAAACTTAACCATGCTGGCCATCCAATACCACCTAAGGCTATATAAAGAGAAAAGATTAATATTAAAAAATAAACATTTATATTAAATTTATAAAAAATTGAAATTGTCAATAAGCCTAAAATAATATAAATTAAAGACTGAGATAAAACAGCAATATTTATTATTGTTTTTCTTGGGATATTTTTAATTAAATAACTACCTAAGATCTGAAATAACGGGCCTAAAATATTAGGAATAGCATTAAGCAACCCTAAACCAAAAGAAGAAATTTTTAAAGTTATAAAATAAGGAGAAATATATTGATCAGCAAAGCCAAAAGAAATATTTGCTATCACCCCTTCTTTAACTGAAAGAATCTGAGTTTGTTGTTTCCTCTTTTCTTCATCCATCTTTTCTTCATCCATTTCGTTTTAATTTTAAAAATAATATCTTATAATTTCAATATAATGCTCGCAGGCGCACATATAATTTTTGCCAATGGTTTAGTTAGCAATTTAACATCAAATCCTATTTCTGGGTTTATTTTAGGATTGGCTACCCATCATTTAGCTGATTTCTTTCCTCATATAGACCTTAATATTTTAAATAAAAAAATAAAAGGGGAAGAATTTAATTTTTACCAACTCCCTTTAAAAATACAACTGATTGTACTTTTAGAACTTTTATTAGGAATAATTTTTTCTTTATACTTTTTTACCTATCTTTATAATAAAAATTTAATTTTAACTCTTTTTATTTCTTTAGGAAGCATTACTCCAGATATATTAACTATGTTTTTTAGCAAACAAATATCAAAATATAATTTAGGCAAAAAATATATAAATTTTCATAAAAAATATCACTTCAAATTAAAAAGCTTTAATAGAAATTATTTAATTTTAGTAATTTTAATCCAACTATTTCTTTTATTTATAAGCTTAGCATTTTTTAAATCTTCTTTAAAATTTATTTAACTTTATTATGGCTGGAATGGGGTAAAGGTTATTTGAATAACTTATTTTAAGGTACTATAAGAACATATGTCTCTATAGTCCCAAAATTATTGATGTCCGAGGTCAATAATTTAATTTACTGTTGTGATGGAGGCTGATAAGGCACTAATCTGCCTCGATATAATCCTTGGATGAATCTTTGAAAAATATTTCTATTTTCATCTATCCAAAAACTGCTGTCAGCTCCCCAGCAGGGGTTAACATATATAATAGCAACACCCATTTTATATTGAGGAAGATCAAACTCTACATTTTTAGGGAAAGGCTGTCTAAAGAAGAAATATTTGCGACCACTCCAAGAAGGTCCAGTTACTGGGATCCATCTGACAGTTAGACTTACTATCCCATCTTTATCATAAATTTTAACTTTATTTCCTTCTATTTTAATTACACCATCATCTCTAGTACAACCTGTTTTTAATCCTTTAACCTGTGCTGTTAAAGATGATAAAATTTGATCTTGAAAATCTACTAAATTAGCAAATTCTTCTGGAGATGTTAAATTTTGCCCTATTACGTCAAATAAAACAAAAGATAAAAGAGATAAGAATGTAGCTAAGGTAGCTAATTCAGCCTTATTTTTAAACATATTAATTTATTAATTTAATTAGGACCATTATATAATTATAAACTAAATTTTAAATTAAATGTCAATATAAGTTATCCACAATTAAAATATTAGAAAATATCATCAAAAAGCAACTGGGACTATAAGAACATATGTCCGTATAGTCCCATCTTCAATATTTGAACATACAATATCATTTTTTAAAAAAATTACTCTAGGGGGACTATAAGAACATATGTCCCTATAGTCCTGATATTAGTGTTATTAATATTTTTAAAATAAATATTAATTTAATTTTGTTGAAATTATAAATTTATTGTATAATTTAAATAAAGAGTCGTTATTAAGAGATGTTTTTTATTATGATTGATTCTCTTTTCATAGTTTTTTTAACAGGATTATTAATATTAGGCATACTTTATATTCTAAAATATATAACTGCAACAATATCAGTATTAGGTATTGTTTCACTTTTTGTAATTTGGATTGTTGTAATTTATAATCAACTAATTCGACTTAATCAAAGAGTAAAAGAAGCTGAAAGTGATGTAGATGTGCAACTTAAAAGGAGAGCTGATTTAATTCCCAATTTAGTTGAAACAGTTAAAGGATATGCTATCCATGAAAAAGAAGTTTTAGAAAATATTACGCAAGCCCGTTCAGCTTTACTTAACGCGAAAACCCTGAAAGAAGAAGTTCAAGCAGATAATATGATAACTTCGGCTTTAAAAACATTATTTGCTGTAGCAGAAAACTATCCTGATCTAAAAGCTAACCAAAATTTCCTAGAACTTCAAAGAGAATTAAGAGATGCTGAAGACAAAATTATGGCAGCAAGAAGATTTTATAATTCAGTTGTTATGGAATATAATTCATTTTTGCATTCTTTTCCTAATAATATTTTCGCAAAGTTATTTAATTTTAAACCTGCAGAATATTTTGAATTAGAGCTAGCAGAAGAAAAAGAAACACCCAAAGTTCAATTCTAAAAAATGGCGACGCCTTATAAATTTATAGATGAAAATAACTTTAAAACATGGTTATTGATGACTTTATTTTTAATGTTCGTTTTTGGAATAGGATACTTAATTGCTTATTTAACGCAACAAAATTGGATATTTTATTTTGCAGTAATATTTGGGCTTTTGACAAACATTTGGAGCTATTATTATGGACATAAAATAATTACATTTTTAACAGGAGCGAAAGAAATAAATAAAAATGACCTTCCCGAAGTTTATAGAATTTTAGAAAATCTTTCAATAACTGCTGGTCTTCCTAAAACGCCTAAACTATATTTGATAGAAACACCCCATATGAATGCCTTTGCAACTGGCAGAAATCCTGAAAATTCAATTGTTGCAGTTACTAAAGGTTTAATTCAAAATTTAAATAGAGAAGAAATAGAAGGGGTAATTGCTCATGAAATAAGCCATATAAAAAATAGAGATATAAAAATAATGATGATAGCTACAATTCTTGCAGGAATAGTAGCAATAATGGCAGATATGTTTTTAAGATGGGGTTTATGGTCAAGTTCAGATAGAGAAAATAAAGGAAGAGGCTTTTTAATCATATTAGGTTTTATTTTAGCTTTGTTAGCCCCTTTATTTGCTCAACTATTTCAATTTGCAATTTCAAGAAAAAGAGAATTTTTGGCTGATGCAACTGGTGCATTGATTACGAGAAATCCTTTGGGATTAGCAAGTGCATTAGAAAAAATTTCAAAACAAACTATAGAAATGAATGTTTCTCCTGTTACTGCGGGCTTATTCATAGTTAATCCATTTAAAAATAAAAAAAATTTAATAGGTTGGCTAGCAGGTTTATTTTCTACACATCCACCTGTTGAGGAAAGGATAAAAAGATTAAGAGAGATGGTTGTTTAATAAGCCTGCCTTTGAGGGCAGGCTTAAATTTTATTTATCTTTACCTTTTTATTCTTTTTATCTCTACCTCAATAAATAGATCCCTAATAAAATAAACCTCTACCTCATGCATTTCTTCACATTTTTCTATAACTTTTTTATTTTTTCTTAATTCATTTACGCTTATTTTGTGCCATCCTCCACAGTATTCACACGGAAAGCTTATAAATCCATCTATAACCCTCATTATTACTTTTCCATTCATAGCCTTCACCTCCTTTTTGAAGATTCACTAATTTTAATTTTATCACTAATTATAATAAATATAAATAAAAATTTAGGTAAATTTAAAGAGCCTGCCCCTTGTTTGATAAAAAGGGCAGGCTCAGATTTGTGTCTTCTCTTTAGACATCCTCAATTTTACCCCCTCCTTTCTGCGCTTTCGACCGTTATCCGCAAAAACAGCACATCCTTCAACTCTACCACTATATTATGACCTCTTCTACAACTTACTTCCACCTTCCTCTTTCTTAATAATTCCTCCACGCCTATCGTTAACACTTCTCCACATCTGCAGTACACATTCACGCCCCCTCTTTGAACTCTAACAATAATGGGAGCTTCTACTACTGCCTCCATCATCTTTCACCTCCTTCAGATTTCTTTTATTTCCACTAATAACTTATCATCATTAATAATTTTCTTTATTTTTATAACGAAACTATGTTTATAGGGACAATATACTTTAATTGCATTTATCTCTTTAGGACAACTTACTAAAATATTAACTTCATAATTAAATCTATTTTTGCATATAGGGCAGGAGATAAAAAATGTGTATCTATCATTTTCTATACTAACTAACTTCTCAAGAACGATTAAATCTCCCACTTTACTCACCTCCCTTAGGTATACTAATTCTAATTTTAACACTTATTTTGAAAAATCAATACTTCAAATTTTTCTTAAAATTTATTAAAATTAAAATATAAATTAAGGCCTGGGTGGCGGAATTGGTAGACGCTGGGGACTCAAAATCCCCTGGCCTATACGGCCGTGAGGGTTCGACTCCCTCCCCAGGCACAAAATTTAAGCGGTGGTAGTTCAGAGGTAGAACGCCTGCTTCCCAAGCAGGAGGTCGCGGGTTCGAATCCCGTCCGCCGCTCTTTTCATAAATGAATCCAGAGTTTGCGTCCACTCGGGGCTATTCTAAACAGAAAGAAAATAAATTTTTAAGAAAAATTCCTGAAAAAATAAAACAGGTCTGGCAAAAATTATTAGATAACGGATTCGAAGCTTATTTAGTTGGCGGCTGTGTAAGAGATCTTATTCTGAAAAGAAAACCAAAGGATTGGGATATTACAACTAATGCTAAACCTGATGAAATTCAAAAGATTTTTCCTAATAGTTTTTATGAAAATAGATTTTTTACTGTTGGAGTGAAAACAGATTCAAAAGATCCAACATTAAAAGTTATCGAAATAACTACTTTTAGAGAAGAAGGAAAATATTCTGACTATAGACACCCAGATGAAGTAAAATTTGCTGAAAAATTAGAAGATGATTTAAAAAGAAGGGACTTCACTATTAATGCTTTAGCAATGGATATAAATGGAAAAATTATAGATATTTTTGGAGGATTAGACGATATAAAAAAGCGATTAATAAGAACAGTAAATAATCCTGAAGATAGATTTAAAGAAGATTCATTGAGAATGTTAAGAGCAATAAGATTTGCTTGTGAATTAGATTTTGACATTGAAGAAAAAACTTTTAATGCCATAAAAGAATATGCTAATTTTATTCAATTTATTGCTAAAGAAAGAATCAGAGATGAATTTGTAAGAATAATAATGAGTAAAAATGCAACAAAAGGAATAGAACTAATGAGAGAATCTGGTTTGCTTATAGAATTAATTCCTGAACTTCAAAGATGTTATGGAGTGGAACAGAATAAGCACCATAAATATGATGTCTATACTCATTCTTTAAAGTCATTAGAATATGCAGTTCAAAAGAATTATTCTTTGGAGATAAGATTAGCTGCTTTATTTCATGATATAGGCAAACCTTTAACAAAACAAGGAGAGGGACCTGATTGTACTTTTTATAATCATGAATTCGTAAGCGCTAAAATAACTAAAAACATTTTAGAAAGGTTAAGATTCCCAAGACAAATAATAAATAAAGTAGTGCATTTAGTTAAACATCATATGTTTTACTTAGAAGTTG
>CAZZNB010000017.1:0-6728 GCA_964655375.1 uncultured Candidatus Saccharibacteria bacterium | reverse complement strand
TTTTAATCTTTTATAAGAAAGAGGAGTATAAATCTCTGGAATTAAAAAACAATAACTTTGATGAATAGATCTACCAACCCTTCCTCTTAATTGATGTAATTGAGAAAGACCAAATCTCTCTGCTCCTTCTATAACAATAACAGTAGCTAAAGGCAAATCAATACCGACCTCGACTACAGATGAAGCAACTAAAATTTGTATTTCGTTATTTAACATCTTTCTCATAATAGTTTCTTTTTCAACTGACTTCATTTTTCCGTGAAGCATAGCAACATTATATTCTGGAAATATTTTTTTAATTTTTTCATATTCTTCTTTTACAGTTCGGATTTCATAAGATGAGTTTTCTTTTTTCTCAATTCGTGGGCAAATAACAAAAGTTTGATGTCCTTTTTCTAATTCTCTTCTTACAAAATTCCAAACTTCATTTATATTTTCTTTATCTACAACAAATGTTTTAACATCCTGCCTTCCTGGTGGTTTTTCTTTTAAAATGGACAGTTCTAAATCTCCATAAAATGCTAAATATAATGTTCTTGGTATAGGAGTTGCAGTCATTGATAAAAAATGAGGAAGATAGTCTTGAGAAGATTTTTCTAATAATTTTCTTCTTTGAAGTACTCCAAATCTTTGTTGTTCGTCTATAATAACTAATCCAACATTAGGGTAGGGGATAGAAAGCTCTATTAAAGCATGAGTACCAATTAAAATATTTATTTTTTTAGTAAGAATAAGATTGATGATTTGAGTTTTATTTTTAATTGACCGAAAACCATGAAGTCCATAATAACCAGAATTTTTTACTAACAATCCTATCCCATAATCTGTATGAGAAAAATCTTCTAAAAATCTTCTAAAGTGCTGATTTGCTAATATTTCTGTAGGAGCCATCAAGATTACCATATACCCACTATTAACTGTTAATAAAGAAATTATTTCAGCTATTAAAGTTTTCCCAGAGCCAGTTTCTCCTTGTAAAAGTCTATTCATTGGATAAGGCCTTTGTAAGCTTTGTATTATTTCACTTAAAACTTCTTTTTGTGAAGAGGTTAATTCTATATTTAACTTTGCTAAAAATTCTTTAATTAAATTTTCATTATAATTAATGATTGGTGCTTTTTCCATTTTTAATAAAATTTTTTCTTGATTGATCTTACATTGAATATAAAAAATTTCTTCAAATAAAAATCTTTTTTGAGCGCTTTCAATTTCAGATAAATCTTTAGGTAAATGAATATTTCTTAAGGCAGTAGTTAAAGATGGAATATTTGCTTTTATTCTGATAATTTCTGGTAAAGGATCAAATAATTTATCTATATTAAATTTTTTAAAAATCTCTTGAATAATTCTTCTAGTAAAAGTTGATGGGATATTTAAAATTTCTTTATATACAGGGATAATTTCAGGTTTAAATTTTTCTCTTTTGCCCAATATTTTGAATTCTGGATCAGAAAGATGAAGTCCATATTTATTTTTAATAAATTTTCCGTAAAGCATAACTTGCGGAGATCCTGATAAAAGCTTAGCAATATAAGCTTGATTATACCAAATTACTTTTAGAGAGCCAGTTTCATCTTCAACAATTCCTTGAACAATTATCATTCTTTTTTTAGGAGTAGGGAAGACTTTTATATTTTTTATTTTGCCAACTACTACGCAATTTTCACCAATTTTGATATCTTTGATTTTTATTACATTTCTTAAATCATCATATCTATAAGGAAAAAAATAAAGCAAATCCTTAATCGTATTAATGTTATTTTTTCTAAATTTTTCAGCAGTTCTATATCCTATTCCTTTGAATTCAATTAACGGAGTTTCCAAATCTTCCAATGTCATCTTTTCTAAAATTATAAAATTAACATCAAAAAATTTAAACTCTCTTTGGGACTATACGGACATATGTTCTTATAGTCCCGAAGGTTCAAATAATGAGGAGTCAATTTTTAAATCAAATTAAAAACTAAAAAAAATCTTATAATGCTGTATAATAAAAAAGAAATTATTAAATATTATGATCATGAAAAATTTAATATTTATTCATGGTTGGATAAATAAATATATAGTAGAGAAAGACAAAAATATTGAAGAATTTTATCAAAATTTAATTTATGAATTAAAAAAATACTTCAATGTTCACTTTATAGTTTTACCAGGATTTAGCAATAACCCCGAGCCAGAAAAACCATTTACTTTAGATGATTATTTAGAATACATAAAAATTTATACTAAAGAAAAAAATCTTGATAAATTTTATCTTATGGGGCATTCTTTCGGAGGACAAATAGCTTGTAAATTTGCTTATCTTTATCCTGAAAAAATTGAAAAATTAATTTTATATAATTCAGCTTGTATAAGAAAAGAATCAGTAAAACAAAAAATATTAAAGCCATTCAGAAAAATTGGCCAATTTCTTTTTAAAGCTTGCCCCTATTTTAAAAAAATAACATATAAAATTTTAACAGGTTCAACATATTATCTTCAACTTTCACCTATTATGCAAAAAACATATCAAAATGTAATTAAAGAAGATCTTTCTCCTATTTTAAACAAAATTAATGTAGAAACAATAATAATTTGGGGAGCAAAAGATAAAATAACTCCACTATGGCAAGGCGAATTAATTAAAAAATCTATACCAAATTCTCAAATTTTTATTCACAATTTAGGAGATCATAATTTTCATAAAGATGATGTAAAATTTATTATTGACATTTTAAAATCAATTTAGTTTAAAATTTAACAAATAATGTTTAAAGTATTCAAAGGAAAATTAAAGTTAATAGAAAAATTAATGTCAATTTCTTACAAAAATATTTCCTTAGACAACTTACAAATATATTTCCTTTTTATTTTATTATTTATACTTCCCTTACCAGTTCCTTCAAGTTTGCCTATTATTCCCCTTAAAACATTTTTATTAACTTTATTTTTAGCCTTTTCTATTATATTCCTATTGATAAAGCTAATTCAAACTAGAACAATAAAGATTCCTAACTCTATTATTATATTTTCTTTTTTAATATTTTTAATAATAGCTGGTATTAGTACATACTTAAGTCAAGCGAGGTATTTTTCTTTCTATGCAAATTTATCATCTTCACATTCGTTAATTTCTTATATTTTGTACTTCTTAACATTTTTAGTAATACTTATAAACATAGATAAAAGTCTAATCTTAGAAAAAATATCTTTGCTCATTCTAATTCTTTCACTTTCTATTTTTATAAATAGTATTATATTAATATTATCTTTATTCTATCCATTACCTCAATTTATTTTCCCAAGCTTAACAGAGATACTTATTTTTACATCATTTTATTGGCTAATTGCTTTACTAACCTTCTTTCAAAAACCAAATTTTATACAACAACGAAATAGATTTAACTCTTTCTTAAAAATATTTTTAATTATCAATCTACTTCTAAGCTCAATTATTTTAATTATCTTTAACTTTCAACTTGTCTGGCTTTCTCTTTCAATTATTTTTTTCATCTTAATAATCAATAATCTTGTTCACAATATAAACTTTTCTAAAAATGCTTTATATTTAATTTTGACAATTTTATTCTTTTTACTTTATATTACTAGTCAAGAAATAGGTATATTTATCCTTTCTAAAATACCAAACCTTCCACAAGAGTTAAGACCAAATTTACCTCTTTCAACTAATATAGCTTTCAATACCTTAAAAACTAATCCTCTTTTTGGTACAGGTCCAGCTACATTTGTATATAGTTGGCTTAAATTTAGACCACCAACATTAAATTTACAAAATTTAGAAGCAACAAGATTTGATCAAGGCTTTAATCTTCCTCTTACTTTAATTTCTGAAACAGGCTTATTAGGTTTTGCTATCTTTCTCTTTTTCTTAATTTATACATCTTTATTAATCTTACTCAAATTTACAGATGAAGAAAATCAAATTTTTACAATATCTACTCTTTATCTTTTAATTACATTGTTCTTTTTCTCATCTTACTTTATTCATCTTACAACATTATTTATATTTTTAGGAATAACATTACTTAATACAAAAAATTATTCTATAATCCAATTATCAAATTCTAAAAAAACAAAAATCTCAATCAGTATTATTTTAATCTTATCAATAGTAATTCTTACGCTTGGATTGTATAATATTACGAAAACATTTTTAGCAGGAGTATTTTATATGCAATCTTTAAATGCACTAACAAGGAACAATATTGACCAAGCAATTAATAATTTAAATATCTCCACCATTCTATCTCCGACTTCTGATCTATATTTAAGAGAATTGAGCACTCTTTTATTGCAAAAAGCAAATTTAGAAGCAGGCTTACAACAACCAAATGTTCAATTTATTCAAAACTTAATTATATATTCACAACAAACTGCTAATTTAGCAATTTTTTTAAACCCATTAGAACCATTAAATTATTTTGTTTTAGCAAGTCTTTATGAAAATCTTTCTACAGCAAATCAGCAATTTTATAATTTAGCAATAGAAAATTACCAAAAAGCATCAGAAAGAGATCCTTATAATCCTTTATATTATATAAGAATGGCTATTTTACACTACAACAACAAAAATAAAGAGAAAGGCGATGAAGAACTTAAAAAAGCATATCTTTTAAAGCCTAATGATCAACAAATTTTGCAACTTATTCAACAATATATGGTTAAATAAAAAAATTATCCACAATATTAACCTGATTTTTTTAGAAATATTTTAAAATTTAATTATAAATGATAAATGTAAAAAAAAGAGAGAGAATTTTAATATTATCTCTTCCTTTGATATTAATTTTATCTTTATTTTTCCACTCTTTTGTTTTTTCTGCCCCACCTTCTTCTCCTTATTATCCAGGAGAAACATTAGATCCTGCTTGCTCTCCAGGAGATACAAATTGTACTGTAGCTCCACCCTTACCAACATATATTTCAACAACTACTATTGTCCAATTAAATAATAACCTTCTTTCTTTTAACACAGGTACAGTGAAAATATTAGGAATATTAGATGTTTTAGGAACAACAACCTTTAACGGAGTAAGCTATAACTGGCCAACTAACCCACCTTTACCTAATCAATTTTTACAAGCAGACGGAGCAGGAAATTTACAATGGGCAGATGTTACTTTATCAACAGCAGGAGGATGGACAGATGAAGGCAATCTTGTAAGATTACAAACTATTACTGATTCTGTAGCTATAGGAACAACAACAAAAATAGGACAATTTATTATTTCTCATCCTAATAATCCTTATGCTTTTGTAGTAGATGATAATGGAAATATAGCCTTCGGGACGACATCTGTAGATGTTAATGCAGCTACAGGAGTATTTTTACAATCAATAAATGAAAGCGGAGGTGAATGGGGGACAATTATCTTTGAAAAAGATGCTGATATCAATCTAAGAAGTTTTTCAAATATCTCTAGTGATGTAGCCGGTTTAGCAATAGGAAAAGCAAGAGGAACTTATTATTCTCCTTCTTATGTTACAGCTGGTCATAGATTAGGAGGGATATTTTTTGAAGGATATGATGGTGCGACAAACTCATTTAAAACTTCTGCAGCAATTATAGCTTGGGCAGCACAAGATTGGATAGGTTCAGGAAGAGGTACTTACCTTACTTTTGAGACAGTTGCTACTGGAACTTCATCAAGAATAGAAAGGATGAGAATTGATGCCTATGGCAATATAGGGATAGGAACAACAACTCCTATTGAAAAATTGACAGTACAAGGGAATATTTTAGGAGTAGGCAATTTAAATATTACAGGAACAACAACTTTAAATACAACAACAATATCATTCCTCACTTTAAATACACCTTTATCTATTTCTTCAGGTGGCACAGGTCTAACTACTATAGGCTCAGCTAATCAAATTTTAGGAGTTAAATCAGACGCAAGTGGTTTAGAATATAAAAATATTTCTTCTTTATTACAAGCTGGTAGTGGCATATCTATAAGTGGAACTTCTATAGCTACTATTTCTAACACAGGAATATTATCATTAACTGCAGGGCAAGGAATATCTATTACTCCAGGCCAAAATCCAACAATTACTAATTTAGGAGTACTGTCATTAAATAATGCTACAGGTACATTAACTTTACAAGGAACACCAAATCAAGTAAATGTTACTACTGTAGGAAATACAATTACTCTATCTACTCCTCAAGATATTGCTACTTCATCTTCACCTACATTCGCTGGCTTGACTTTATCTAATTTAACTTCAGGCTCTGTTTTATTTGCTGGAACAGGTGGAGTAATAAATCAAGATAATTCTAATCTCTACTGGGACAATACAAACAAAAGGTTAGGAATAGGAACTTCTACACCAGAATATACCTTAGACTTAGTAGGAACATTAAGAGCAGGAAATGTAACATTAAGTGGAGGAAGTTTAATATGGTGGGTTAATAGTAATCCTAGTAGTGATTGGGATGTAGCTTATTCAGTAGCAGTAGATAGTACAGGTATATATGTTGTAGGATGGGATATGAGCCCAGGAAATCCTCAATGGAGAATAGAAAAAAGAAGTTTAAATGATGGTAGTTTAATATGGAGTGTTACTAGTAATCCTAGTAGTGGTAGTGATTATGCTCATTCAGTAGCAGTAGATAGTACAGGTATATATGTTGTAGGAAGTGATTATATACCAGGAAATTCTCAATGGAGAATAATCACTTCCTACAACATATATACCTGTACTATCTACTGCTACTGAAT
>CAZZNB010000016.1:0-8288 GCA_964655375.1 uncultured Candidatus Saccharibacteria bacterium | reverse complement strand
TCTCGTATGTTGTCAAAAATTTCACCTAAAACATAAAACACAAACTGTAAAAATTTCTTATTAATTTTTAATTTCTCAATATTATTTAATAAAACTTCAAATTCCTTATCTAATTCTTCAAATGGAAAATTTTTATTATAGATGGCTAAGCTTGTCATTATTAATTTTGATTAATTTTGTAAATTTTACAAAAATTTTAACAATCTTTCTTCTAACTTACATAATTAAGGCTAAGTGTTAAATTTCATTTAACTATAATTTTGCCTGTCCAAATGGGATTTAAATGATCGTGATAACTCCATTCGCCAATCTCATTGAAAGTAAAACTCCAGCTTTCTCCTTGAGCTAATCCCTTACAAGCATCAAAAATTTTATCTTGTTCTGGGGTGCCACATTTTTCAATTCCAGAACCTGGGTAAAGTCTATGGGTTGGATGAATATCTGAGGCTGGCCAAGAAGGTCGATTAGATTCATTTATCCAAATTACTTTTGTTCCTTTAGTAATTTCTATTTCTTTTGGCTCAAAACCATTGTCTGTTATTTTGATAATAACTTCGGAAGTTTTTACTTCTGTTGTAACTTCACTTGTTTCTACTTCTGTTGGTGTTGCGGCTGGAGTTGTTGGAGTTTCGGAAATTGAAGATGTTGGTAATTGGGGTAATTTAGGAGCTAAGATAGGTGCTTTAAACTTTGTAAAAACAAAATAAATAATTCCGATTAAAGCTAAAATAACTATAATAGCGATTATTAAATTCTTATTCATTTTTATAAATTCTTCAATAAATTATCTTCTACCTTATCCCAATTAACAATGTTCCACCAAGCTTCTACGTATTCATTTCTTCTATTTTGATATTTAAGATAATAAGCATGTTCCCAAACATCAAGCCCCATAATTGGTATATCGCCGTTCATCAGGGGACTATCTTGATTAGGTAAAGAATAAACTTTTAATTTTTTATCAGAAGTTATAACTAGCCAAGCCCAACCAGAACCAAAGTGTTTAATAGCTATTTCAGAAAACAAATTTTTAAATTCTTCAAAACTTCCAAAATTTTTTTCAATTTCTTCTTTTAATTTTCCTTTTGGTTCACCACCTCCATTTGGCTTCATTATTTCCCAAAAAAGAGTATGATTATAATGTCCTCCACCATTATTTCTTACAGTTGTTCTTATTTCCTCAGGCAGTTGATTTAAATTTTTTAAAATTTCTTCAAGTTCTAAATTATGAAATTCTGAATATTTTTCTAAAGCGGAATTTAGATTATTGATATAACCTTGATGATGCTTAGTATGATGAATTTCCATTGTCATTTTATCAATATAGGGTTCTAAAGCATCATATGGATATGGAAGTGGCGGTAAAGAATATGGATATTTCATTTTTGACAAAAATAATTTAAATTAAGACCTTAATTTTTTAATATAAAATTTTAACTCTTCAAACATTGCTTTTAGAAATTCTTTATAGCTTTCTTTTTCTTTATCAAAATTTTGAACATTAGAAAAATAGACTGCATTTCTAAGGGGTATCATCATAAATTCAATTAAAACAAGCCTTAAACTTTCAATCATTCTTGCTCCTCCAAGTTTGCCTACAGAAACACCACAAATGCCTACGGGTTTATGATTAAATTCTTCATAAAATTCATCAAGAAAAAGTTTAAGCTCGCCTGGAAAAGAGTGGTTATATTCTGGAGAGACAATTATAAAACCTTGAGAGTTATTTAAAATTTCTGACATTTTATTTCTTTTTTCTTCACTCATGCCACCAGTAAAAGGTCTATCAAGCCAGTCTTTAACTTTAATATATTCAACTTCAAAACCAAAATTTTTTGCTTCTTCGACAACGAAATTAGCAACTTTTTCAGATTTAGATCCTTCTCTCCCTGTTCCTAAAATAATTGCTACTTTCATTATTTTTCATATTGGGAAATTAGACTTTTTGAAATTTCTTTTTAAATTATAAAAAATATTTTATGATTTCAAGACTTTAAAGGGTATTTTTAAGTATAATAAAACTTTGGGGGTTATTCGATTTTGTTTTTAAAACATTTTTTAATTTATATACTCAACAAATTTTTGGCTTTTTAAGTTTTTTATTAATATAATTTTCAAATTAATAAATTATAAAGGCAATTTAACATAAAAAGTGCTACCTTTTCCTAACCCTTCAGATTCTGCCCAAATTTCTCCATTGTGTGCTTTAATGAATTCTTTAGCAATATATAATCCTAAACCACTACCAGCAGTTTTTCTATCAATTTGTCCCCTTTCAAAGCTTTCAAATATCTTATCCAAATAATCTTTCTCTATTCCTCTACCAGAATCTTGTACGATTATTAGAACACTATTATCTTCTTCTTTTACAGAAATTTTAACAAACCCTGAATCGGTATATTTTATAGCATTATCAACTAAATTAGCTATAACTTGTTTTAATTTTTCTTCGTCTCCTCTTATTACTATACTTTCTTTTTCTATATCTAAAATAAATTCTAATTTTTTCTCCTCTGCTCTTATTTTGTAAAACTCATAAATTCCTTTAACTATTTGGACTATATTAATATTTTCAAAATTATATTCCATCCTACCCTCCTCAATTTTTCTATAATCTAAAAGATTGTTAACTAAATTTATTTCTTCATTTATATTTCGATAAATTTTTAATAAAACTTCTTTTGCTTTCTCTTGAATTTCTCCATAATACCCTTGCAATAAAAGCTCTAAAAATCCTCTAATATTAACCATAGGTGATCTTATCTGATGTGATGCTATTGATAAAAATTCTGCTCTTATTTTATTTAGTCTTTCCAATTCTTTATTAAGTTCTTCTAACTTTTCTCTTTGTTCAACTTCTATAATAACAGATCTAATAAGTAAAACGCCCAAAATTAAACTTATAATAAATGACATTAAATTAATTTGGATTTCTTCCTTACCAAAAGATCCTAGCATTCTAAAAAGAGAAAAATACCATAGTAAAAATACCAAAATTTCTGTTGTTATTATGGGAATATTAAACAATCTGTACCTAAAAATAGCTAAGGCAAAACAAATAACTCCTATAAAAGTAAAAAGTGGACCTAATAAAGTGTAATCATAAATTTTAAAATAAGGGAAAATTAGATCAACAATTAAAGCTGGTATAGAGGATAATATAATTCCAAGAAATATAAGAGTGTTTTGAATTTTATTTAAACTTTCTTCTGTCGAAAATACATTCTTAAATAAAATAAAATAACTTAACAAAAACAAAAAAATTAGAAAAAAGCTGTATAGCAAATACAGATTTGCTGTTTCATACTTAGAATCGATAGCATCTTTTATTATGGTTTTAGTAAATATCACTAAAAAAAGTAGAAAAATAGTAATAATTATTAAAAAGGCTTCTAAATCCTTAAAAGTATTATCTTTGTAAAATCTTGAAATAAATAAATATAAAGTCAAAGGGATTAACAATCCAAAAGAGTGAGTAAGTTTCAACCAAATAGACTTATTATGAAAAATTAAATCGTAATGGAAACCTAAAATAGAAAGAGCCCATAAAGAAGAAAAAATCATAAAAAAAGCATAAAACAAACCATAAATTTCTTTAAATCTTTTAAGAATAACGCTAAAACTTAGAGTAAAAAGAGCTAAAGCTAAAGAGCTTATTGATAAAACTTTCCAATCTATTAGCATTTAATGAATAATTTTAATACATTTTACTTGAAGAAATTAAGTAGCTTTAGAAAAGTATTATAAATCCATACATTTCTCATTATAATTTCATTTTCGGTTTTTTTATCAAATAAAAACTTTACAGAAAATAGTTTATTAAAATATTTTTCTATATCCTTAAGAAAATAATAAATAGGAATGACAGGATTATCTGGATCATTAAAATACTTATATAAAATTCCATTTTTAGGATATCTTTGTTTATAATTTTCTATTAAATAAAAAGGTATTTTTAAAGTTTTTAATTTATAAAAAAGTTTTGATTTAATAAAAGCATATCCCGCAATGTAATTGTTCTCTTTTGCATATTTGGCTATAGTATTAAACAGCATTAACATCGTTATATGACGAGGCAAATAAAAAGAACCACTAATTTTTGGAGGAGCTACTACTAATCTACTTATTTCTATTTTTAGATCATTTGGAATCGTTTTCATTATAGACGGTTCTTCAAACTCGAAATAAAGTTGAGTCGGCAAAGGGTAATCTCTAATTAGCCGAGCGGTTCCTATTATTTTTTCATTAATTTTTGCTATGAAGTACACACATTTATTTTGTTTATCGTAATCATCTAGATCTAAATTATCTTTTAATTGTTCGGGGTCTATATAATTTTTTTCTTTGTATATATTAAATCTTAATTCAAACATTTCTTTAAGTTCTTTATCGGTAGTTGGTATCCCAAATAAAATGGTTATAGGATTTTTATAATTTAAAATTAACTTATTTAAAATCTTCATTTTATAGCATAATTTAATATTGCTTGGCCTGCATAAACTAATTCTGTGTCAGAAACATATTTAAATCCTGCTTTAATTAAAAGTTCTTTTTGTTCTTCAAAATCAAAAAGGTTTTTTTTATCGAATTGATGAATTTTTTGTATTTTAAAATTATAATAAAACATTTTAATTGTAGGGATAATTAGTTTTAAAACAAGCCAGATTGTTTTTAAAAATCCTTCTCTTTTTATATTTTCTTTAATACTAGTAATATATATTTTAAATGGAGAGAAGTTTTTATGAATATTTGAAATTACAATTAAACCTCCTGGCTTTAAAACTCTTTTAAGCTCCAAAATAACATCTAATCTTTTTTCTCGTGGGATATTATAAATAACATTATTTGAAACAATTTTATCAAAATAATTATCTTCAAAAGGGAGAGGGTTAGTTAAATCATGAAGACAAATTGTTGCATTAGGGTTTTTGAGTTTATATATATCCAGTGCTTCTTTAGAAAAATCTAAAGCAACAACTTTAGCTAATTTTTTTTCAATTAAAATTGCTAAATTGCCTGTGCCTGCACCTGCATCTAAAATTAATTCTCCTTTTTGTGGATTAAGAATCGATAGTATTTTTTTTAAAAGATCTATATAAGGAGGAATTATATTTAATATATCATAAACTTTAAAGTATTTTGACCAAAATTCAGGAGGTAAGGATTTTTCGGCTAATTCTTCTTTTGAAATCAATTCAATTAATTTTTCTCTTAAGAATTCTGCGGCTTTTTCTAAATCCCCTTCGGGTAAGTTATATATAGGTTCACCAAACTTTATTACTAGTTTTTTTCTTCTTAACAATAAAAATAAAAAGTTCCTAAAATTTAATTTAAATAATTTTCCATCTATTAAAGCAACAACAGGTATTATAGATGTTTTAGTTTGTTGATGTAAAAATGCTACACCTCTTTTAAATTTACCTAAGTTGTTTTCTTTAATTATTTTTCCTTCTGGGAATATCCATATTTTTCCATTATTTTTTAAAACTTCTATAGCTTTATTAAGTTTTTCTTCTAAAGTAGCGGTTCTGTCTCCTCTTTTAACAGGAATAGATCCATTTATTCTTACATATAAAGCCACAATTGGGCTAAATATCTTTGCAGGATTCCCCTTAAAGAAATAAAAATACTCTTCGGCAGCTATAAATCTTATAGGTGCAAAATTAAATGGCAAAGAATATCCATAAATAATAGGATCTAGCCAATGCTTATGAGGAGCTATAAAAATTACAGCTTTATTTTCAAGCCCTTTTAAATTTTCTAATCCAATTGTTTTATGATTTAAGCAAATCTTTAAGAATAACCAAATAAATGGATAAAGAGCTTGCTGAAAAATTTTTGCTATCATTTTTCGCTTAAGATATTTTTAAAATTAAATTATAACATGAAAGAAAATATTAGACCACATCCTAACGAAGAAATTAAAAACAATATTAAAAATTTCATAAACAAAATCATAGAAAGAAATGATTTTGAACAAATTTGGGAAGAAATAATTGATTTTTGTAACAATATTAAAAATAAAAGGGATGATTATCTAAATTGCCTAGCTTATCATTGGTTAATAGGAAGCACGCCAGATTATACTAAACAATTATTTCTCGATTTTGAAGGAGAAGATTCAATTTTAGAATTTATAAATAGATTGAAAGAAAAATACAAGATTTCTTAATATTTTGTCCCTATTTGATATATCCTTATAGCATGTTCTGGCCTAGTAGATATATAAATATGGCAATTTGCTATTCTTAACGTTCTTACAGGAGCATTTATACCAACATCTATTACTCCCTTAGATTGAGGATTTAAAGGATTAGAAATATCAAAAACCTCTATTAATCCTATAGGGGTGGATGTAGTTGGATCACCACCTCCTCCATACAACCTTTTTTACCCAAAAATTTCTACTGCTTGTAAAGCATTCATAGTATTTAAAATTTTTTCTGTATTTTTATTTTTAATATCAACTAGCTTTTTTGCCTCTATAACCTTTAATAATTTCTACAGGTTTTAAGGAATAGGATTCTAATATACTTAACAAAGATAAAATATTTAAAATAACTATCAGCTCTATAAGAGTAAATTAATGATTGCGGAGGGGGTGGGATTCGAACCCACACAGGCTTAAAGCCAAGCGGCTTTCGAGGCCGCCCCAATTCCATTCTGGCACCCCTCCCGGTTTTTTAATTTATCTTAATAAAATTATAAACGAAGTGGAGTGGGCTTAGTTAAATTTATCTTAATATATTTAAAATCTTTTCTAAAATAGAGATAACAAAATTTTTAATTGTTAGCCATAGTTTTAAAATATCTATCCCCAAATAATTCTTAATAAATTCTGGAATTTTTGAAAAATCTAAGCCTGTACTTTCTTTTATAAAATTCCAGAAATTATACCAACCTGTTTTCAGAGTATTAATAAGAACTTCAATATTAAAATAAGGTTTTAACCATTCCCAAAAGCTTTTAGGCAATATAGCAAAAAGAATTATTATTACTAAAAAAATTGTAATTATTCTCCAAATTATTCTAATCATTTATGATAATTTTTCTATTGCTTTTTCAATTAATTTTAATGTTTTTTCTTTGCCTAAAATTAACATTATATCTATCGGCGGTGGAGAAGCTTCTAGACCTGTTAAAGCAACTCTTAAAGGCCAGTATGTATAACCCTTATCTTCGCTTAAAGAATCTAAAGCTTGTTTAATGTATTCGTAATTAAATTTATCTTCTGGGATATTTTCAATAGTATTTTTAACTTGTATTAATGAATTACTTATTTGCTCAAAAGTATAATCTTTCCATATAAGAAGTTCTTTATGATAATCAAAATCTTGATAAAAGAATTTTATAGTTTCAAAAATTTCTCTTATAGTATTTGCTCTTTCTTTACCCAATTCTATAATTCTATAAATCTTTTCTTTGCTATATTCTTTTCTTTCTAAATAAATTTTTAAATCTTCTAAATAAGGATCATTTAAAATTATATTTTCTATTTCTTTAGCTGATAGTCGTTTCATATAAACTTTATTTAACCATACTAATTTTTTTGTATTAAAAACTGCAGGTCTTTTTTCTACATCTTCTAAATTAAATTCTTTAATTATCTCATTCATACTAATTATTTCTTTATCTCCTTTAGGATGCCAACCTAATAAAATTAAAAAATTAACAATAGCTTCTGGTAGATATCCTTCTTTTCTGTATTCTAAAACACTTTTTGCTCCGTGTCTTTTTGAAAGTTTCCCTCCTCCTTCTCCTAAGATTAAAGGAATATGAGCATAAATAGGAATTTTCCAATTCATAGCTTTGAATATTAAAATTTGCTTAGGAGTATTAGGAATATGTTCAGCTCCTCTTATAACATGGGTTATTCCTTGATAGTAATCATCTACAGGTGTAGCTAAATGAAATAATGGTTCTGTTTCAGATTTGGCTATAACAAAATCACCTATCAATCTTAAATCAAATTTTATTTCGCCTCTTAAGTAATCTTTAAAGGTTAAAATCTGCTCTGGCACTTTTAATCTAATTACATATGGAATATGCTTTGACAATTTCTCGTTTATTTCTTCTTTAGAAAGCTTATAACAAGTTCCATCGTACCGCGGTGGTTCACCTTTAGTAATTTGCATTTGCCTTTTTAATTCTAATTCCTCTTTGGTACAAAAACATCGGTAAGCTTTTCCTTTGTCAAGTAATTCTTCGATTACTTTTCTATAAATCTCTACCCTTTCAGATTGGAATATAGGCCCCTCATCAGGATTTAAATTAAGCCATTTTAAACT
>CAZZNB010000015.1:0-10895 GCA_964655375.1 uncultured Candidatus Saccharibacteria bacterium | reverse complement strand
AAGTAATGAGGTATGCGCAAAGGCAGGAGCTGCACCAGGTCAATGGATAATTTATGTAGAAGATTATGGTAAAGACTGGGCTAAATTACACTTTACCTGCTTATCATTTCCTGAATCATCTTATTGTACTGGCGGTTATCCAATCACTAAAATTAAAATTTATAGAGGAACAAGTCCTACTTCACTTTCTCTTTATAAAGAATTACATAATCCTAGAGATGCAAATTATAGATTTACAGACACAGGCCTTTCAACAGGTATAACTTATTATTATGCAATCAAAGCAGTAAATGAATTAAATTTAGAAGGTCCTACAAGTAGTGTAGTTTCTGTTACACCTCAAGAAAATATTATTAATGCAAACTTCAGATATTTATTTGGCTCTTTATATCAATATCCTTATATTTACTCAGTAGGTCTTGGTTTTGGTGCCAAATTTGACGATTATAAATTTGTAAATAAAATTAAAATAGATGTAGGAACTGTATACGAAGATCCAGGATTAGTTATTAAATGCGATGATCAACAACCTATTATTTCTCGCCAAGAACTTACATGGGGGGAGAACACTTTTGAAGTAAATAGATTATGTAAATCACTTATTATTCTACCCCTTGTTTATTATAATTTACTTGCAGATAGGCTTGATTCTGTTGATAATTTTATGGAACAAAGAGAAATTCCAATAAACCAATATTTAACACTGTATTGGATTTCTATATCAGATTGGGGCAATGGTTACGGTTTACATAATTTTGTATCTTATCATATACCTAGTGTTATGGTATGGGTTTACAACATCAAAATTTATAAATGAAAGGATTTACTTTTATTGAACTTTTGTTAGTCTTAGGCTTAATTACAGCTTTAATCACTATTTTCGTTTATTTTATAAATCCTGTTGAAATTCTTAAAAAACATAGAGATATTCAGAGAATTAATGATTTAAAAGCTTTAGAAATTGCTATAAATACTTATCTTACAGCAAATCCTAATGCAGATTTAGATGGAATGTTTGAAGGGACGGGCAAAGGAGAAGTTAATCAGTCAATCTATATATCTGTTCCTTATGATAAAGATGTAATTTCAAATGCAACTATTACTGATAGTGAAGGAAATGTTTGGAATATTATCCAAAATTCTTCCAGTTCAAATATGAGAAATATAGATGGAACTGGTTGGGTTCCTATTAATTTTACTGAAATGAAATATCCTCCACTTTCTTATTTGCCTATTGACCCTATCAATTCTTATGCTTTAGGCTATTTCTATACATATACATTTGAAAGAAAAACTAAAACTTTTGAATTAAATGCAAAATTGGAATATAAATTGTTTAACAAAGGAGAAACACAAGATATAGTTTCTAAAGATGGTGGTAGTGATAATGAAATTTATGAAACAGGTTCAAATAAATGTGTTATTATAGGAAATAGTTTATATGGAGAAATTTCAACTACAACATGTAGAGAAGAGCGCAAGCTTTTATTGGATAGTTCCTTAATTGATATGGGACAAGTCATAAAATTGGAAAGTGGGAAATGGCTTGCATATTATTCCTTAACTAATGAAATTGCAACTCATGTAAACACTTCTGTATTACATGATAATAATTTAGGTACCTGTATATGGCTGGATGTAGCTTCAAGCAATTTGTATTTAGTGCATGATTTGGAAAATATTTATTATGTGAAAAAAATAAAATATGCTGGCGATGCAGGAAGCATAGGTGATTATTCAGAGGCCCAATATTGGAATTTAAATAATTCTACCTGGACTTATGCTACATCATACTCCTTGCATTTCCCCCCTGATGAAATAAAGTGGGTAGAAGGCGAAATAAATACCTCTACCTTTAAGTGGAGAGTTGTAGGAAATCTTATTAGTAGCGCTAATATATGTGAAATGGAAACTTATGTAATTCCTATTTATTGGTTTAAATATTTTGAAAAAAATACCATTTTCTATGATATAAAAAGATCAATAGAAAAAGATGGATATTATTATATAGCTGTAGGAAGTAAAAATAATGATTTTTGGGTAGTTAAACTCAGTTCTGATGGAAATATAAAATTTGCCACCTCTTTTGGAGAAACTCATATAGATGTTATTAATTCAGTCGAAGTTGAGGATGTGGATAATGATGGATATTCAGACTATTATATTTTAGGAGGTTATACAAATTCGTATGGAGAAAATACGCCAACATCTTCAAATGGATATTTAATTAAAATGACAACTTCATCAGATATATTAAATAGTCAATTTTATGGAACAACTTCTAATGACGTCATTAAAGAAGTTAAAAAATCTTTAGATGGATATTATTTTGCAATAGGAAACACAGTAGACCCTATAACAACTGCAACTAATTTATGGTTTTTAAAAATTGCCTCATCCACGCTTTCACTTTTGTCAGAAACAAAATTAGGAGCTACAAAGGAAACTATAGGAAATTCTTTCTTGCTTTTTAATACTTCTACTGCATTATTGGTTGGTAGGCAACTTTCAAATTCATATTTAGCAAATTTTGATTTAGTTTATAATACTACAACATATGAAAAAATTTACTCGACTCCAACTTCATCAGAAGAAATTGTAAAAATAATAGAAGATAGGTTAGTTTCTAATTCTATATTAGCATTAATTAAAATCTGGGATGTAACTAAACAGATTTATTATTTTCAAGTTAGAAGAATAAATATAAATGATGGTAGCTATCAAATAATTGTAAATTATGTTAATTATCCTTTAAACGAAATCCCCTCGGATTTTCTTCAAAATGAAGATGGGAGTATTATTATTGTTGGTTATTCAAGATATGGCAATTTATATCCAAATTTGACTATTTATAAGTTCGACCATTCAGGAAAGTTTGTTTATAAAAAAGAATATAATAGGGCTATAGCTTATGCGATAGAAAAGGCATTTGACCCTGGTTATATAATAGCAGGATATAGTTATAAAACAAATTCAGCTTGGGTTATTCATGTAGATGAAAAAGGAAATTGTCCTGGATGTTTTGCTGAAAAGAGAAATATTTTTGAAGTATTGGCTAATATATTTAAATCTATTTTACCGCTTCTAAAATTTCTTCCATAATATTAGGATGATTTAAAGCAATTTCAGCTAAAATCTTTCTATTAAGTTTAATATTATTTTCTTTTAGTTTATGAATAAATTCCGAATACTTCATACCTCTTTCTCTTAAAAATGCATTTAATCTTACTTGCCATAATCTTCTAAAATCTCTTTTTTTCTTTTTTCTACCTTCATAAGCGTGTTTAAAAGCATGTAAAATTGCTTCTTTAGCAAATTTTTCTTTGCTTTTTCTTTGCCATTTATATCCTTTGGCTAATTTTAAAATTTTCTTTCTTTTTTTGGTTTTAATTTTACCTCTTTTTACTCTTGCCATTTTTAAAATTTAAAAAATAACCACCTAAATTATTATAAAATACTTTTCAAATTTTTCCAAAAATTTATTACAAATTTTTCGTAATCTAACTTGCCTAATGCAGTTTTATCTAAATCTTTCTCCATATTCGCAGTAAATTTTAAGTCAATAATATAATTAAATCTATCTTTTAAAAATTGAATTACATTTATCCCTTTTTCAGTAGGTTTTAAATAATTCTTTTCTTTAATTACATAACCTCTTTTATAAAGAATTTTAATGATTTCAGCATAAGTAGATGGTCGTCCTATTCCTAAATCTTTTAATTTTTTAATTAAAGAAGACTCTGTATACCTTGATGGAGGCTTTGTAATTTTCTCCAAAATACTTATTTTATATGGCTTCAATTTAGTATCTATTTTAATTTCTGGTAGTTCTTTAAAAGTAATTTTAAAAGGATAAAATTTTAAGAAGCCATCATAAATTAATTTTTCTCCCTTAGCTTCAAATTGATAATTAGAATAACCTTCTGGATTCAAGATATATTTTATTTCTTCATATATTCCATTTTTTGCGCAAGCAGAAAGAGTAAAATCAAAAATTAAATCATATAATTTTTTTTCTAATTCATTTAAAAACAAATTTTTAGTAAGATAGACTGGCCTAATAGCTTCGTGTGCTTCTTGTGAAAACTTTTTACGAATTTTCAGTGGATTTTCGTAATAATCATCAAGATATTTTTTAACTTTGTTCA
Source organism: uncultured Candidatus Saccharibacteria bacterium (assembly GCA_964655375.1). Classification (GTDB taxonomy): domain Bacteria; phylum Patescibacteriota; class Minisyncoccia; order UBA6257; family HR35; genus JAGDVT01. The sequence goes on along the minus strand of CAZZNB010000015.1, from coordinate 6,747 downwards.
AAAAATCTTTTGATAAATTGAAACTATCTGTACGGTGATAAGTAATATAACCTTTTTCATATAATGATTGGGCTATATTCATTGTTAAAGGAGCAGAAAATCTATATTTAAGAAATGCTATTCTTTGAAGAAGAGCAGTATCTATAGGTGTTGGCTTTTTTAAAGTTTTATTTTGTTTTTGAATTTCTTTTAATATAAATTTTCCATCTTTTAAAAGATTTTTAATTTTTTCTAATTCTAATTTTTTATCTTCTGGAAATTGATATTCTCCTTTTTCATTTAAGAGATATGCTTTAAATTTTCTAAAATCTACTTCTAATTCATAAAACTTTTGAGGAATAAAATTTTGAATTTCAATTTCTCTTTCGACAATTAATCTTAATGCTGCAGATTGAACTCTCCCAGCAGAAGTCCCTATTTTTTCTTTCCATAATATAGGTGATATTGTATAACCAATGATTCTATCTAAATACCTTCTTGCTTTTTGTGCATTGACTAAATTTTGATCGATTTTCCCCTTGTTTTGTAAGGCCTTAAAGAATGCCTTAGGAGATATTTCATAAAATCTTATACGAGAGATTTTTTTATTTTTGATAAATTTTGCAATACTCCAAGCTATAAATTCTCCTTCTCTATCAGGATCAGTTGCTAAAATTACTTCTTTAGCTCTATCTAAGAATTTTTTTAAATAATAAATAAACCTTTTGTTTTTTAAAATATATTTCACCTCAAGTTTGTTTTTGTTGATATATATTCCAAATTCATTTTTAGGTAAATCTAAAATGTGTCCATAAGAAGGAATTACGAAATAACTTCTACCAACAAATTTATTAATTGTTTTTGCTTTTTTAGGAGATTCAACTATTATAATTCTCATTTAAAATTTTATTAATGAGCAAACAATCTTTTACATTAATTGAAATTTTAATTACTCTATCAATTTTAGCATTTATTATAGGATTACTTATTTCTATTATAAAACCAGCAGAAATTTACAGAAAATCAAGAGACAATCAAAGAATAGTTGATTTAAATTATTTAGATTCAAATATTAAATCTTTCTTTTTAATTACTAATACTGAATCAATCTATACAACTTCTACGTCAAATAAAGTTTTTCTCTCCCTACAATTACCTTCTTTTGCTACGAATACAAATTGTAAAAATTACTTTACTGATTTACCTAATCTACCTACAGGATGGGAGTATGTTTGTTCAAAAAATCCTACTTCTACTGATGGAACAGGTTGGATTCCAATAGATTTTAGAAACTATATGCTTTATACAATATCAAATCTTCCCTTGGATCCTTTTAATAATGCATTTAATTATTATGCCTTTATAGCAAGTGGAACAGATTTTATTTTATATACTATACTTGAAGATTTTAAACATCCAGCTTCTAAAAATGATAATGATAACCATCCCCATTTATATTCAGCAGGAAACAATAAGAGATTATTAGATCAAGCTCAAGGACTGGTATTATATTTACCATTTGATGAAGGAACAGGAACTATTGCTTATGATTATTCAGGAAATAACAATCATGGTACATTATATAATGGTCCTCAATGGGTAGATGGTAAAGTAGATAAAGCTTTAAGTTTTGATGTGGTGGATGATTATGTAAATATTTCTAATAGTAATAATCCTGACTCAAGTTTAAGATATATTTTAAGAGGCGCAGATTTAGCCTCACCTTTCACTATTATTTTATGGAAAAACTCACAAACACCTATCACTAATAATTATTGGATAGGACGAGTGGGATGGACTAATGGAATTGATTTAGATTGTAGGTTTCTATTATTCGATACAAATAATAATGGGTATTCAATAAATTTCACTTGTACCCATAACAGGTGGGAATTTATTGCTTCTTCATGGGATAAAAATTTGATGAAGGCTTATTTAAATGGCAATCAGATAGGGACAAGATCATTTATGGGTCCTTTAAGAGATAATAGCTACCCAATTCAAATAGGTGGTCAAACGGGCGTAACTTGGTATTTTGCTAATGGTACAATTGATGAAGTTCGCATTTACAACCGTGCCCTTTCTGATGAAGAAATTAAAGCATTATATGAGGCTACGAGATAACCACGAATCCACACGAACTTGAAACGAATCTATGCGAACAACTATAACGCAAACCTATGCTAACCTGAAACGAACTTATGCGAACAATCACACAGCGAACCCATACGAACATAAAACGAACCAGTGCAAAAAGTAGGCGCGAACTTATACAAACATGAAACTAACTCATACTAAAAATGTAAAAATCTATTGGCATTGTACGTCGACGATCTAACGACGTCGCACGTCATGATATCTATATAAAGATCCTAAAAGTAAATTACAAGAGATTTTACAAGGTAAATATAAAATTTTGCCTAAATATGTTGTTTTGAAAGAAGAGGGCCCTCCTCACCAGAAAAAATTTACTGTAGGTTTATATATAGAAAAGAAATTAATTAGTGTAGGAGAAGGAGAAAATAAACAACAAGCAGAAATTTCAGCAGCCTCCAAAGCCTTAAAAAATAAAGAAAAATTTAGATAATTTAATCTGATAGAAAAATCACTTGCAAATTTTATCTAGCTAATTTAAACTCTATTTTTTGATTATGCATTATAATTATTAGAAATGGGGAAATTAATCAAAATAACCTTATTTTTAATTACTTTAATTTTAATTCCCAATTTTATTTTTGCACAAACAAAGTGTGATCTATCTAAGCTTAAACCTGTTAAATTCGGAGATAAAAATATATATGTGAAAAATCTCCAGATATGCCTTCAAGAAGCAGGTTATAAATTCCCTAAAGGAATAACTGGCATTTATGATAAACAAACAATAGAAGCAGTTAAAAATTTCTATAAAAGTTGGTATGGTAAAGTTAATGGGAAATATTTTGGTAAATTAGGCATTAATAAGTTAAAAATAATAATTCAAAAGTTAAGAAAATCTAAGCCCTCTGTAGGTTTAATTAAAAAATTTTCTTCTAAAGAAGAATTAATTTCTTATTTAAATGAAGTAAAGAAAAAATATCCAGAAGCTTTTTATAAATATAGAAAAGATGATAAGCTTTTCATAGAAACAGTTCCACTTACACTTCCTCAAACTTTGTCAACTCTTGAATCCGTAAGATATTCTGAAACAACAGTTCAAGTAAAAGGAATAGATGAAGCTGATGTAGTAAAAACCGATGGAAGAAATATATATTATTCAATTACTAAATCCTATTACTTAAAACCTATTCTTAAAACAACCTTAGAATCCTCTGAAATTCTACCTAAATTTTCTACTCCTACCACTAAAATAATAAAAGCATTCCCAATCAATGAATTAAAAGAAGAAGCAAAAATTGAAGAAACTGGAGATTTATATTTAGTAAAATCAAAAAATATTTTAGTTATTCTAAAATTAAACAAAATTTTAGGTTACGATATAACCAATATACAAAATCCTTTTAAAAAATGGGAGATGCAATTAAAAGGACATATTCTTACCTCAAGGTTTTATAAGGGCAAGATTTATTTACTCGCAGAACATACCTTAGACTATGAAAAACCCTGCCCAATAATTTCTATGATTTTAAACAAACAAGAAATAAAAATAAATTGCCAAGATATATACATGCCACTAGCTATTTTACCAGTTGAAAATATTATTTCGATTTTTGTTATAAACCCTGAGACAGGAGAAATCTTACAAAAAACTGCTTTATTAGAAATTTCAGAATGGTATAGCCCTACGGTAGTTTATATGTCTTATGATAATTTGTATATAACTTATCCAAAGGAGTTTGACATAAACGAAGTTTTAATAGAAGCAATAATAAATACCCTTAAAAATGTTTTACCCCAAAATGTAATTGATAAATTAATACAATTGAAAACTTCACATATAGATGAATTTACAAAAGCCTACGAACTAGAGCGCATCTTTCAAACATTAGATAAAAACATTGAAGATTACTGTAAAAAATTCGTAAATAAAGAAAAATGCGTCCAAGATTTAATTGATAAATTAGCAAATTATAACATAAATAAAATAAGAGATTACGATAAATCATTTATAGTCAAAATAGATTTAAATAATTTAAGTATTAAAGCTATAAATGAAATACCAGGTATTGCCTTAAATCAATTTTCTTTAGATGAATATCAAGGAAAGTTAAGAATAGGAGTGACTATCGGAGAAAGGAGTGTTTTCATAAATCCATCAGAGTTTACATTAAATGACGTCTATGTATTAGATGAAAATCTTAAAATAATAGGGAGCGTGAAAAACTTAGGAAAAGGTGAAAAAATTTACGCTGTTAGGTTTATAGAAGACAAAGGATACGTAGTTACATTTAGAGAAACAGATCCATTTTATGTTATAGATCTATCAAATCCAAATGATCCAAAACTATCAGGCGAACTTAAAATTCCAGGATTTTCTTCATATCTTCATCCAATTAATAAAAATAAAATCTTGGGGATAGGGAGAGAAGAAGCAAGAGTAAAAATTTCTTTGTTTGATGTTTCAGATCCGTCAAATCCTATAGAAAAAAGTAAATATATTTTAAATGAAAACTGGTCCACAATTTTAGAAAATTTCCATGCTTTCTTACTAGATGATAAACATGAAATTTTCTTTATACCTGCTTCTAAGGGTTATATCTTTTCTTATAAAAATGACGAAATAAACTTAAAAAAAGAAATTTCAACTACTGTAGAGCCAGAAAGAGCTATTTATATTGATGATTATTTATATTTAATTTCTCCTGTAAATATAACGGTTTTAGATGAAAATACTTTTGAGATAGTAAAGGAATTAGAACTAAAATAAATAGCTAAATTATTTAATTACTTATAGCTTATAATTTATTGATAAAACAACTGAACTTAAAAGTCGATATTAATTAAAAATAGCGAAAAATGAATAAAAAAGGATTTTATATAAACATTGAAAAAGCAACAATTGAAAATAAAAGTTTCAGAAAAGTCTTATATACTGGGGCATACATGCAACTTGTATTAATGTCATTAAAGCCCGGAGAAGATATCGGCTTAGAAATACACGGAGTAGATCAGTTTTTTAGATTTGAAAAGGGAGAAGGTAAGGTTATTATTGGAAATAATGAATATGTAGTAAAAGATGGCGACGTTATCATTGTTCCTGCTGGAATGCTTCATAATGTTATAAATACTTCAGACACAGAAGAATTAAAATTATATACCCTTTATGCTCCTCCTCATCACAAAGATGGAATAATAAGAGAAACCAAAGAAGAAGCAGAAAAAAATCCTGAAGAATTTGATGGAATAACAACAGAATAAAATCAAAAACTTACATGGATTCGAAACTTCTTATTATAAATTTGAAATTAAATCATGAATAGCTACGAATGGTATTTAAATCTTACAAAACCTTCATGGGCCCCACCTGCGTGGGTTTTTGCTCCAGTATGGACATTTCTTTATATTATTATTTTCATCAGTTTTGGTTATGTGTTTTATAAAGCATTAACAGGGAAAATCCCCTTAATTGTAATCATTCCTTTTCTTTTAAATCTTATTTTTAATTTTGCTTTTACCCCTATTCAATTCGGTTTAAAGAACAATATCTTAGCTTTATTTGATATTTTTTTAATTTTGGTTACTTTAATTTGGGGTTTAAGCTTTATTTGGTTTAACTTACCACAATTAAAATGGGTAGTTTATGTAAATATCCCTTATCTTTTATGGGTTATTTTTGCCACAATTTTACAAATTACTATAACTTATTTAAATCTTTAAAATTGATATCAAATATGCAAATTATTAAAGTTAATTTATATTAAATTGTTATAAAATTAGAAAAATGAAAGAAAAATTAGAATTTTCACGTATGGATATAGAGTTATTTATTGAATGTCCACGGTGTTTTTGGTTAAAGAAGAAATTTAACATAAAAAGACCAGAAAAAATCGCTGGGGGTTTTATTGGTAGCAAATATGACCCTCTTTTAAAAAGATATTTTGATAAACATAGAAATATTAAAAAAACTCCCCAAGAAATTGAAAAATATAATCTATCTTTATTTTTTAACCTTAAAAAACTTACAACTTGGAGAAATCAAGGTATTATTTATTTTCATGAAAGACATAATGCAGTTTATTTTGGTAAAATTGACGATATATTAGTAGAAAAAACCTCCTTAGTTCCATTTGATTTTAAAGCAACTATTAGTAGAAACTTTCAAATTTATGAAAGTTATAAAAGACAATTAGAAATTTATGGATATCTTTTAAAACAAAACGGCGAAAAAGTTTCTAATAAAGGAGTTTTATACGTGGTTAAAATTGATATTGATGAAAACTTCGAAAAAATTGAAGAAAGAGAAGTAATAATAATTGAAGATTTAAATTACGAAATTTATGATGAGATCTTGGAAAACCTAATTGAAACTTATCATTCTAAAGAGTTTCCAAATTCAAATTCTAATTGTGAATTTTGTAAAAGAGATCAACAAATTTTAGAATTATATAAATTATATTATCTGAATGAATGAAAAACTGTAGATATTTTAAATAAATTTGTTTTATAATCTACCTAATGAAACTTGCCTTTTTTGAAGCAGAAGGTTGGGAAAAAGAGGTTTTAGAGAGAGAACTGTCTGAATTAGAAATTTATCTTACAACTGAAAGACTTACAAAAGAAAATGTTAAAAATTTTCAAGATATAGATATTTTATCTATTTTTATTTCTTCA
>CAZZNB010000014.1:0-2548 GCA_964655375.1 uncultured Candidatus Saccharibacteria bacterium | reverse complement strand
CAGTTGGATTAGTTGTTCCTATTCCTACATTATTGCCTGATATATAAATAGGAGATCTCATAAGAAAATTTATAGAGGTAGAAGCAAAAGGAACATATCCTGCTCTATGTTGTCCTGATTGCCAATATAAATATTGTTGAGGAGCAACACAAATAGGTAATTGTTGAGCATAAGATGAATAAATTAAAAGAGTAGAGAAGATTAGTGAAATAAACAAGCTACTTAAAACTATCTTTTTATTCATTTTACTTTATTATATTATATTTTTTAAAAAGTCAAGTTAATATTGTGGATAATTAAAGACCTAATTGGTCGCTAATTTCTTGCATTGCTTTTAAGCAAATTTCTGCTAATTCTTCAACTTTTATTCCTAATAATTCTTCACATTTTTTTATTATTTCTCTATTTACACCTTTAGCAAATGCTTTTTCTTTAAATTTATCCATTATTCTTTCAACTGTTACTTCGCTTAATTTTTTATTAGGCATAACCAAAGCTACAGCTACAATAAATCCTGTCATTTCTTCACAAGAATATAATGCTCTTTCTAATAATGTTTTTGGCTCTAAATTATGAACATGATTATGTATTTTTACTGCATTAACAATTTCCTCTGGGAATCCTTCTTTTTCTAATATTTCTGCTCCTATAATTGAATGTTTTTCTGGTGTATCTTTTGTTAATTCCCAATCAATATCATGAATCAATCCTGTAATCCCCCAAATTTCTTCATTTTCATTAAATTTCCTTGCCAATGCCTTCATCAAAGCTTCTGTTGCTAATAAATGCTTTTTTAAATTTTCATTTTTTATATATTGATCTATAAGTTTTAATGCTTTTTCTCTTAACTCGCTCATATTAATTTTGATTTGATTTTTTATTTATTTTATATTATAATAGATTTAATGAAAAGAAGGATTTTTATCTTTTTCATAATTAGTCTCCTTGTTTTTAATATTTCTTATGCTCAAATTTCCTTATATTACGAAAATTTAAGATTTAACGTTTTTTATAATTTTTCTAAATTAATTGCCAATCCTGTAAGCAAAATTTCTTACTTAAATTCATTATTAGATTATTCATTAAAAAATTCATTTAAATTAAGTGAGAGGGATAGAAGTAAATATTTAGTAAATTATGTAAAAGTTATAAATAATTTAGATAAGGAGTGGAGTAAATTCTCATTTAAATATTCTCAATATAAAGATTTATATGAAAGATCATTAGATTTATACATAGAGCATTATTTAATCTTTAAAAATCAGTTGAAGAATAAAGATGTGCAAACAAAAATTGTTAAAGTTTTAAATAGAACAGTTTTAGGTATTGATAATGAAGAAGGTATTAAATATTTATTAACTAAACTTAAGGATCTATCAGAGATAGAAAGGGCAGAGATTTTAGCTACAAAAGGAGAAAGTGAATTATTGAAAAAGATAGATTTTAAAACTTTAAATGATTTAGTTATTAAATTAAGGAAAATAACGAAAGAGTTTGAGGAAGGAAGAAGAGTTTTAACGGTGGATTATAAAATTGCTGAAGAAAAAATAAAAAATATTCAAACTAATGTAGATTTAGCAAGAAAAAATATTTTAGAAGGTAATTATGAAGAATTTAATAAAAACATAAGAAAAATTAATGAAAATATAATATTTTTAGAAAAAAATTCGAAATTAATAAAATGAAGAAAATATTATTTGTAATTGCAAAAACAGATTTTAGAGATGAAGAATACTTTATTCCTAAGGGCATTTTAGAAAAAGAATTTATAGTAGAAACAGCAAGCAATGGTAATAAAGGTGAAATAGCATTAGGTGTTTTGGGCGGAGAAGCAAATATTGATATTAATATTAAGGATGTAAATGTTGATGATTATTCAGCAATAATTTTTGTAGGAGGAGCTGGTGCATTGAAAAATTTAGATAACGAAGATAGTTATCGAATTATAAAAGATGCAATTGAAAAAAACAAATTATTATGTGCAATTTGTATTGCTCCAACAATTTTGGCAAAAGCTGGAGCTTTAAAAAATAAAAAAGCAACAGTCTGGCATTCTGATTTAGATAAATCTCCAATAAGAATTTTGGAAGAAAATGGGGCAATATTTATAGATGAAGATGTTGTTGAAGATGGAAATATAATAACCGCAAACGGCCCTAAAGCAGCAGAAAAATTTGGACAAAAAATCTTAGAAAAATTAAAGTCGTGATTAAAGTTTTAAAAATTATGTACAACAATCATATCTATAATTTAATGTCACAATTAGTTCAAGAGCATAGAAGTTTATGGAGGCTGAGGAAACATTATTTAAAAGATGCGAAAAATTGCAAAAAATGTAAAGATTTGTGGCAGAAATTAATTAAGGAGAAAGAAGGACAAATAAAATTAATTTCAGAAATTCTAAAAGCTCATAATTTGTAATTTTAAATCTTCTCTACTCTTTTAATTTATTCATCTTATGCTCAACAATTGCCTATTTGTGTTGCTCCTCAACAATATTTATATTGGCAATCAGGACAACATAGAGCAGGATATGTTCCTTTTGCTT
>CAZZNB010000013.1:0-7009 GCA_964655375.1 uncultured Candidatus Saccharibacteria bacterium | reverse complement strand
GGATAACCGCCAGTACAATAAGATGATTCAGGAAATGATAAGCAGGTAAAGTGTAATTTAGCCCAGTCTTTACCATAATCTTCTACATAAATTATCCATTGACCTGGTGCAGCTCCTGCCTTTGCGCATACCTCATTACTTGAATCACTTTCTCCATATTGATTTCTTGCTTTTACTACATAACAATAAGTAATACCAGCTGTTACATTTGTATCATTGTAAGAAAGGATAGATGCAGTGGTAGTGGCTAATGGAGAATTAAAGTTATAAGAACCTCCAGAATTTCTTCTATAAACTCTATACTCTGTAATTGGAGAACCGCCGTTATCTAATGGAGCTTGCCAAGAAAGAGAAATTACTCTATCACCCACAGTTGCTCGTAGATTCTGTGGAGGAGAAGGAATTCCTATAGGTGTACCACAAGCTATATCACTTTTATTTCCTTCTCCTACTGAATTTCTTGCTGAAACTGCATAGCAATATTCTACACCGTTAGTAAGATTTTGATGAATATATGTTCTTGTTGATGGTGAGGTTGTAGCTATTAAAACAGGATTGTTATTTACGTATTGGTAAACTTTGTATTCTAAAATTGGGCTACCTCCATCATTTGGCTGTGTCCAACTTAATGAATTTTGTCTATTCCCCGGAGTAACAGTCAAAGATGGAGTTCCAGGAACAGTTGCTCCTCCAGAAGAAGGATATGCACAAGCTTCGGCTGACATAGGTCCTTCACCGATAGAATTAACTGCACTTACTTTATAACAATAGGTTTCTCCTTGTAATATATTATTATCATTAAAGTTAAGGTTAGTTGTAGTAGCTAAGAAATTATAAACAGGCCATCTTTGAAGCATCCTATAAATCTTATAGTATAAAATTGAAGAACCACCATTTGATAATGGGGGGTCCCAATTAAGTTGATTATAAGTATTTTGATTAATAGCTTTAAGATTTCTAGGTTCAGAAGGGGTTGTTGAGGCAAAAACATAAGAACATTTTGCTACATATTGTATATTAAAAGTAGCTCCTCTAGTAGTTAAAGAAATGTTTTGATTTTTGGAAGCAAAATTTATTTCTCCCAAATTATTAATTTTATTTACAGACACTTGCTGAGTAATATCTTTAATAATTATTGAGGTAGTAGGATAAGAATTATATTTAAAGCCAGAACCTGGTTCGAAATCTGTGTGGTTTAAACTATTTTTTATATCCAGATTAGGATCTAATTTAATCAACCAGATATCTGCTCCGCCAAATCCATTAGAGCTTGTTCTAGCTGTAATTAAAATTTTATTTTGGTTTAATTGAGAATAATAAGGAAATGTAATTGGAGAAATAGGTAATTCGTCTGATCTTTGCCCTCCTAATGTTATAACTTTAACCAAATTAGATTTAGAACTTCCTCTTAATAATAATAAATCATTATCACCAGCTCCTAAACTATTTGTTCTTCCTAAAAATAAATATTGATATACACTGTCTAAAATTGCATAATCAAATCCATAATCGTGTCCTGGTGTTCCAAAAGTATAACCTTCAATTATTCCCAAATTAGGACTATCAGGTACAGTTAATATTATATAATCATTATAGCCCGCTCCAAAGGATAGTGTTCTACCAAAAAGATGAATTCCAGAAGAACCACTAGGATCAATATCAAATAAATAATCAGGTTGTGTTCCGCCATATGTTTTTGCATATACTAAATCACCGTTTGTTTTTAATTTAATTAATAACCAATCCCAATTTCCTGCTCCATAACTTTGTGTATAACCTGCTACAAAAATATTATCTGAATAAGAAGTTATTTTATAAGGAATATCATCTCTTGGCCCTCCAAATCTTTTTTGCCATACTATATTTCCATCTTGATCCAATTTCATCACAACTATATCTCTCCCGCCAAATGTTTGATATCGAGTAGAAAATGTAAGATAAATATAATTATCACCTTCTCCTTTTGCAATAAATGGATAATCATCTACGCCATTAGTGCCATAAATTCTACTCCAAATTACATCACCTGTAGAAGAAGAAATTTTAGTTAAAAATATATCTCCATTAGAATCTCCATATGATTTAGTTGTACCTGCAATTATATAATTACCATCATCTAATTCAATAGCTGAACGTATAGAATCATCTAAAGTTCCGCCATATGTATTTAATAATTCTAAATTACCTAATGAATCTACTCTCATTACAAATCCATCTTTACCTCCTATTCCTCCCTTGTCTGAATTTAAGGTTGTTTCTCCTACTATTAAATATTTACCATTTCTTAAAAGATAAGTATATGCTGGTTTATCATCATTTTCATTTCCATAAATAATTGACCAAGAAGGACAATAACCTGCATTTACATAAGCCTTACCTCCTTCTCCTATTCTATTAGTTGCAGAAACGGAATATGTATATAAAGTGGATGGATCTATATTTGTGTCTATATATTCACGAGTCGAAATAGAAGTTGTAGTTATTAATCCTCCATCTTTATATAAAGAATAATATAGCAAGGGGAAACCTCCATCACTTTCTGGGGGATCCCATCTTAATATTATCCTTTCTTGATAAGAGTCAGCCCTAAAGTTTTTAGGAGGACTTGGAACTGTTCCTGGAGAAGAAGAAGCTATATTTGAAGGATTTGATTCTAAACAAACACCTGGATTTTCTGCAGTTACATAATAATAATAAATTTGTCCATTAATTAAATCGGTATGAGTATATGTATTTGATGGATGAGTAACCGTAGCAAATTTTACAAAATTAGAAGGTGTATTGCTTGAATAATAAAGATAATAATAACCAGAGCTTAATGATGTATTCCAGTTTAATGTTATTCTTCTATCATTGGGTGATAAAGTTAAGTTAGTTGGTGCAGGACATTTTGAAAGCCCTGGCGTCGCAGAAACAATATTGCTTTTATCACTTTCTCCATAACTATTAACAGCTTTTATATAGTAATAATAAGTATTATTTGAAGCTACATTATTATCAGTATAAGTTAGATTAGTCGTAGATGCTATAAGGACAAAATTATCTTGAGAAGAGCTTGCTCTATATATATTGTAATAATTTAAAACAGGACAACCTCTATCATCAGGAGCTTGCCAGCTTAAAGTAACATAATCTGCACCTGCTGTAGAAGAAGCATTTTTAGGTGGAGAAGATGTACCATAAGGAGTAGCAGAAGCAATGTTACTAGGAGCACTATAACCTTCAGAATTTTTAGCTACTACATAGTATTGATAGTTAATACAAGAATTAATAGAAGGGACAAAATGGGTAGTTGAAGTAGAAAGATAATTTTCTAAAAGTTTATTCCAATTTGTTTCATTTGAAGTTTTCCAATAAATATCATACCCCGTAATAATACCACCTCCATCATCTGAAACAGACCAACTTAAATTAACTTTTTTATTTCCTGCTGTAGCATTTAATACTGGTGGGGAAGGTGTTGTCATAGGAATTGCACAAGCAACTTCTGATAATGGACCTTCTCCAACACTATTTACAGCGCTTAATCTATAACAATAATTAGTTCCATTAGTTAGGCCTGTATCTAAAAATGTTAAAGTCGTAGCTGAAACAGAAGTAGCAAAATCAGAATTTGTAGGGGTTGCATTAATTTTTCTATATATTTTGTAGCTCAAGATTCTATCGTAACCATTATCTAAGGGCTCATCCCATATTAATTGTAATTTTTGACTTCCAGCTTTTGTTACATTTAAATTTCTAACTTCACTAGGTGGTGCTTTTACTCTAATATTAACTTTAATAATTTGTAAAGGCCTATAAGAATCGTTGGATTCTATATAATATTTACAATAAAAATTTTGCTTAGAAGTTAATGAAGTAGCATCAACTATTGTTGTTAAGGTAGCACTTTGATTAGATGAAATAACAGAAGAAGATAAATTAAAAGTAACAAATTCAGCACAAGTTGAAGTTGATTCTTCTCTGTATAAATTAATGTTTGTAATATTTAAATCTGTGCTTCCTTTATTATATATCTTAATTATTCCTGTAGAACTTGCTCCTATTTTAGTTACTATTGACAATTCTCTAGGAGTTATTACTATTCTTGGGGAAGTAGTCACATTACAGATTACGTTTAGATCATATGGATTATTTTGATAATCATTATTCCATAATTTGAAAGTAGTCATATAAGTAGTGGGTGTATATACATCTTTTGCATTACAAGTAATTGTTAGAGGTTCGAAAGACAATGGAGGAATAATTATATAATTCTTATCTGGGCTAATTCTTGCTTGAGCTGGTTGTTTTGTAATATTGTAAACAGCTAAAGTAGTACTTCCTAAATTGTAGATATAAACTTTAGTAGATGAGGTTTGATTTAATATAGTATTTATTGTAATTTGATTATCGCTCAAGCCTATAATTGGTTTTAATCCTATTATTCTTTGAGTGTTGTAAATTGCTGAATTATCTGAGGGTAATATAGTTAGCATAGAACCAACCTCGTATATATCAGGATCATCACCACCATCTGTGGAAGTTTTATCTTCTGTTCCACCCTTTTTATATCTCGCGCATTCTAAATTAGCATTTAATTCAAAACTTCGCATCTCTTTATGAAAAACATACGAATAAAAGTATTTAGAATTATATGAATTTATAGGATCAACTGGCAAAGTATTAATAGCTCTAAGTGTTAACGATTGAAAATTAATAGGCAACCACCCGCTTCCATCTATATTTTTTAAATTATTAGAATTTACAGAATTTATATACCAAGTTGTTGTATTGACTATAAAGTTATTAGGTATATTTTCTATATCGGATGGAGAAGAAATAAAAACAGTAGAACTTGCTTCATCTGCACCTCTATTTTGATATGGTCCATCTAAATCAATATTGTCTGTAGAAATAATATAATGCTGAATAGCAGAACTTAAAGCTTGTAAATCATTCATTCTTTGAGAATCTCTTGCACACTTAAAAAGCTCTAAAGGCCTTATAAGAGTAACCAATAAACCAGCAATAACTCCTATTCCTGCTAATACAGCTAATATTTCAATTAATGTAAATCCTTTTTTCATTCTTAAGTTATATAAAATTATATCAAATAATTTATAATTAAATTATCAACAGCCCCCATCGTCTAAAGGCTAGGACACTGCCTTCTCAGGGCAGAAATGCGGGTTCGAATCCCGCTGGGGGCACAATGAGAAATTTTATTACTACATCAATCCCATATGTAAATGATAGTCCTCATATTGGCCATATTTATGAATTTATAATTGCTGATATTTTTGCAAGATATAAAAGGCTGAAAGGAGAGGAGGTATTTTTTCAATCAGGAACAGACGAAAATGGTATTAAAATGGTAAAATCTGCAGAAGAAAAAGGCAGAAATGTTAAAGAATATGTTGATGAAAAGTATACTGAATTTTACGCATTAAAAGAAAAATTTAATTTGAGTTTTGACAAATTTATAAGAACAACATCTGAGGAGCATAAATTAGGAGTTTATAAATTTTGGGACCTTTGTAAAAATGACATTTATACAGGATATTATAAAGGGTATTATTGTATTAGTTGCGAAAGCTATTATGAAGAATCCGAAGCCCCAGATTTTATTTGCCCTATTCATAAGAAAAAATTAGAAAAATTTGAAGAAAAAAATTACTTCTTTAAACTAACAAAATACTTAGACGAGGTTAAAAAATTAATCGAAGAAGATAAAATCAAGATTTATCCTATAGAGAAAAAGATTGAAATTTTAAATATATTAAGAGAAGGGAAAATTAAAGACTTAAGTATTTCTAGAGATGCTCAAAGAAGCAAAGGTTGGGGGATACCGGTAAAAAATGACAATTCACAAGTAATTTATGTTTGGTTTGATGCTTTGTTGAATTATTTAACAGGTTTGGGCTTTGGAAGTGATGATGAAAGTTTATTTGAAAAATTTTGGAATAAAGGAATAGTATATCATTTCATTGGGAAAGATATAGTTAAGTTTCATGCAATTTATTGGCCTGCTATGTTACTTTCAGCAAAAATAAAAGTTCCAGAAAATATCATTGTTCATTATCACATTACTATAGAAGGTGAAAAAATGTCTAAAACTTTAGGAAATGTAATATCGCCTCAAGATTTTTTGAATAAATATCCCTATGAAGCAGTAAGATTTTATTTAGCTCATCAACCTATTTTTAGCGATTGGGATTTTTCTTGGAATCACTTTAATGAAGTTTATGAGGGAATTTTAAAAAAAGATTTAGCTAATTTGATTTTAAGGATTTTTGGAATTTTAAAGAAAGCTCATTTTACAGAGATTGATCTTGATAAAAATTATCTCCAAGAAGAGATTGTAAATATATTAAAGTCTTTTGAGAATGAATTTAAAAAATTTGAATTTAATTCTGCATATAACAAAAGTTTAGAATTAGTCCGCAAATTAAACCAGTTAATAGATTATAAAAAAATCTGGGAAAGCAAAGATATAGAAGATTTTTCTACTTTAGTTAATGGACTTTTAACTATCTTACAAATTTATGAACCTTTATTGCCTGAAACAATTAATAAAATTAAAGAAAAATTAGAGAGCAAAGATAATAAATTTATAAATAAGAAAATTACCTTCAGCCCATTTTATAGATAGAGAGAATTAAAAATAGAGCTAGAAGGATATATGTTTTTATAGCTCCTTAATCAGAGTATCCTAAATTAAAAATATTTAACCCGTGTATGAAATACTTATGTCAAGATTGAAAGCTCAGAAGATAAAAAAAACATATACTCCTTATTCCCCTAATTTTCTTAAAAAACTCCTTAAAATTCATAAAATTCCTACCTTATAATAATATAAATGCCAATAAAGAAAATCAATAATAATCATAATTATCATTTAACTATTAATAAATCTTCCTCTTTTACCCTTATAGAACTAATAGTTGAGGGATTATTGCAGATTTTATAATAATCTACTCTAACGACGTCGCACGTCGTAATATTGATAATTCAATATGGCTATAGA
>CAZZNB010000012.1:0-7539 GCA_964655375.1 uncultured Candidatus Saccharibacteria bacterium | reverse complement strand
CAATAAAAAATCATTTGAAATTACAGCATATTTAGAAAGTGAAAGAAATAAAGGAGAAAATTCAGTTTCTGCTAATGATTATGGAACAAATATATATTTATATGAAGGAGGAAGTGATAGAACATTGTTACCCCTCTCTTTTGAAACACAAATTGCACTAAAATCCGGGGATTTAGTATTTTTGTATACTTTCAATCCAACAAATCAATATGATAACCCATATGCTATAAAAATAGAAGGAGATTATATTTATATCGCCGGAGATGCTGGAGATTCTGGAAATGTAGTTGATTCATCCTGGATTATAGAAAAAAGAAATAAGAATAATTGGAATTTAATATGGAGTGTAACTTCGAATCCTAGTTTATATAATGATGAACCAAGATTTATTGCTTTAGATAATGATTATCTTTATATAGTAGGAACAGCTGCTTATTATTCTAGCAATAGACAATGGAGAATAGAAAAAAGACTTAAAGTAAATGGAGAATTAGTAATGACAATATTACCTAATTTTTCTTCTTCATCTATAATATCTAGAATAATAATAGACAATAATTACATTTATGCTGGAGGATCTATAGATGATACTACCTCAGATCCCGAATGGGTTTTATTTAAAATTAACAAAAACACTGGTAATATTGAAAACACATTAATTTATAATCCTAGTAATTCTTATGACAGTATAGCAAGTATTGCTCAGGATGAAGAGTATCTTTATTTAGCTGGCTATGATTCCAGTTTAGGTGTATTAAATACTCAATGGAGAATACAAAAGCGAAATAAAGATAATTTAAATTTAATATGGGAAAGAACAGTAAACCCTAGTAATGGAGGTGGTCAAGACGATTTTATTACAGATATTTCATACAAAAATGGTTATTTGTATATTGTAGGTTCATATGTAGATTCTAATTATTATGGTTGGAGGTATGAAAAAAGAGATGTTAATGGTAATGTTATATGGATAAAAACTAGTAACCCTTCCACTGGATGGGATTGGCCTTGTTGTATTATTTTGGATGATAATTTTTTATATACTGCAGGCTATGAAGAAAAGCCTGGCGGTGATAAGATGTGGAGAATAGAGAAAAGAAATGTAAATAATGGCGATTTAATATATGCTGTTAATTCAAACCCAAGTAACGCACCTGATTTCCCTCATAGTATAGAAATAGATGATGCTTTTGTATATATAGCAGGTCAAGATTATAGCCCTGGTTCAAATGATACCCAATGGCGTATAGAAAAAAGAGTAAAATGATGTTATAATTTATTTAATGCCTCGGTAGCTCAGTGGTTAGAGCGGGCGTCTCATAAGCGCCAGGTCGTGGGTTCGAATCCCACCCGAGGCAAATTATTCAGCTATAATTTTTCCTTTCATACCTTTGTCTATATGTAGAGTGCAATGAAATTCATATTCTCCTTTTTTAGGTAAAATAAATTCTAATTTAGTTTCTTCACCAGGAGCTATTAAATCTGTTTTAATTGAAAACATTTCATTAGATATTTTGAAATCGTGTGGGGTTAATCCTTCATTTTTTATTACTAATGTAACCTTTTCTCCGGCTTTTAGTTTAATTAAATTTGGTTCGAATTGATATTCTTTAGCAATTATTTGAATTATTCGAAACTCTAATTCATTTTCTGTAATTGTTTCGAGGGTTTCTGTAGAAGCTATCTCAGGACTTTGAGTAGTCGAGGTTGGAAGAGTAGAAATAGCTAAAGGTTTAGTGGGAGTTGGTGGAGTTATTTTTTGAATTTCTTGAGTACCAAATAATGAGAATTCTTTTGGGGGAATATTGGAGGGGAGATAAACATTTTCTACAGGAGGATTTTGTTTGATATATATCAAACCTAAAATTAGAACAAGCATTATGAGAAATATACTAGCTAAAAGTTTAAATAGTCCTCCCATTAAAATTTTTTATGTTAATTTCGACCTAATAATTTTTTGTTAATTCTTTAAATCTTTCCATTAAGAAATTTGTTATCTCTCCTGGTTTGCTGCTTATTTTAAAATCATCTATTTTAATTATAGGTAAAATCTCCTTATTTGAAGCAGTTATAAAACATTCGTTAAATTTTTTGATTTCTTCTTTATATATCTTTCTTTCTATCAAAGGAATTTTATATTTTCTGCAAAGGTTAATTATTAATTTTCTTGTAATTCCTTCTAAAATTTTTTCTTTAGGAGGTGTTATGACTTGCTTATTAATAACAGCAAAAAAGTTTGAGGTAGTACATTCTAAGATTTCATTATTTTTATCAATCAATAAAACTTCAACTGCCTTTTTTCTTTTAGCTTCTTGTAAAAACTTAATTGCATCACAATAAATTAAGGTTTTAGCATTTGGGTTTATTCTTTCGTAGGTTTTTGTAATTAATTTTGCTCCTTTTTCATATAATTTTTCATCTAATTCTTTAACAGGCGTTATCATGATTATTAATCTTGGTTTAGCAGGAGTAATAAAATCATAGGAATCACCGCCAGTTAGAATAATTCTTATATTAGCTTCTTTTAAATGTTTATTTTTATTTAATGCTAAAATAACTAATTTTTCTAGCTCTTGAATTTTATAATTATGTTTTAAACCAATTATCTTTGCTGAATTAAGCAATCTTTTTAAATGATCTTTTAAGTAAAAGGGTTTTCTATTATATGTTCGTAAAAAATCAAATACCCCATAGCTTCTTAATAATCCTAAATCATAAACAGGAATTTTTGCTTCACGTTCTTTTAAAAATTTACCATCTATATAAAATACATTTTCCATTTAAAAATTTTAAATCATCTCATTTATATCTAAAATTATGCCAGATAGCTAATAAAATAGAATCCGAAATAAGGTGAGAACCTCCATAGCTTAAAAAAGGCACAGCTAAACCTATTATTGGGAATATACCTAAATTAACAGCTGTAGTTAAAATAAACTTAATTCCAAAATGTATGATTAATATATTTGAAAATGAAATGCCTAAGGGATCTTTGATAAAGTTTGTTTCAAATAATAATATCTTCATAAATAACAAAAATAAAATTATATAAAAAATAACTCCTATAAATCCTCTCTCTTCTATAAAACTTGTCAATATAAAATCTGTCTTAGAAGAAGGCAAAAAACCTAATCTTGCTTGAGTGCCCTTACCAAATCCTTTACCCATAAGCCCTGCAGAACCAATAGTAATTTTTATCTGTCTTAAGTTATACCCTGTTTTAAATGGATCTTTTTCAGGATTAATAAATGTTAAAATTCTTTCTTTATGATAAGGTTTTAAAATGAAAACCCAACTTATTATTAAAAAAATGATCAAAATTATTGATAAAATAAAAATTTGTTTTTTTGTTAGAAAAATCAAAACACTAAATAGCCACGTAAGAAAAAACAAAACTAACATTCCCATATCAGGCTGAAGAAAAATTAAAAATAGAAATGGGGCTATAGATAAAAAGCTTAAAAATAAAAAATAGAAATTTTTCATAAAATTATAGTATCTGCTTATATAAATAGCTAGCGTAATTATTAAAATTATTCTTACAAATTCTGAAGGTTGAATTGAAAATCCCATTATATTAAACCAAATTCTTTCTTTTGAAGGTAATAAAAATAAAGAAAGTAAAATTAAAATAGAAATAATATAAAAAATTTGGAAATATGGGATTCTTAAAAGAGAATCATAGCTTATAAATTGGGAAGAAATTAAAATTAAAAAACTAACCGCCCAGAAAATAATTTGTTTATAAAAACTATCAATATCTCCTATTGAAAATATGGTAGAAAGAGAAATTAACATAAAAATTGCTAAGATTGAAATAATGCTAATATTTAATCTCATTGTTCAATCTCTAATTCCGGGTAAAGAATTATACTTTTGATTTCAGATAACAATGGTGGCAAAGAAAAGATTTTAATATCTTTTTGCTCTTGTGCTTTTATGTCATATATTTCAGTTTTTAATATTCCTATTAAAGTATCAAATTCATCATATAACAAGAAATATAATTTAAGTTTATTGTAATTTTGATAATCTCTATTGAATATTTTTGCTAAGAGGTAATTTTCATCATAAGTATAGCTTAGAAGTTCAATATTAGGTTTTCTTTGTTCAGTTTTAAACCAATCTTCTTTGTTAAAAGTGATTTTTGCCTCTGATTTTTTAATAAAAAATCGAGGCATAGCTATATTTAATTCTATTAAATATTTTTCCTCTGATGGTAATATAAAACTTTCTCCATCAATTTTTGCTATTTCATTATTAGGTCCATAAAAATATATTTCATATTTAAAATTTTTTAACCCATAATTTTCATTTGGATTTGTAATTGCAACTGCAATATCCATAGTTTGGTCAGGATAGATCACAATTTGTGGTTGTTTTATTTTCAATTGTTGTAATTCATAAACTTCACAAGGAACACAAGGACCTCCACAATCAACTCCTTCTTCGTTATAATCTTGTCTATTGTTATAGCATGAGGGCCCAGGTTTATATTTCAAATAAATAAGATATAGGGGGATTGATAATATAATGAAAAATATCAAGGCTATAAAAATTTGTTTTCGAAGTCGCCATTCCATCTTATTTAAAATTATAATTTAAAAATGAAAATACATTTTATAGGAATAGGAGGAATTGGGATAAGTGCATTAGCAAAATATTATCTATATCACGGCCACACTATAAGTGGGAGTGATTTAAGTTATCCTATAGTTTTTTCCAAAGAGGAATTTAAACATATCATATTTTATTTAGGACATAAAAGTAAGAATTTAAAAAGTGATGTTGATTTAGTTATTTATACTTCTGCTATAAAAAGAGATAATCCTGAATTAGTAAAAGCAAAAAAGCTAGGGATTCCAACATTATCTTATCCTAAAGCCTTGGGTAGATTAACTAAAGATTATTTTACTATTGCTATATCAGGAATGCATGGTAAAAGTACTACTACAGCTATGGTTTCAAGCATATTTATAAAAGCTAATCTAGATCCTACAGTTATTATCGGAAGCAAAGTAAAAGGATTTGGGGGAAATAATGAACCTAGCAATTTTAGGTTAGGCAAGAGTAAAATTTTGATTATTGAGGCTGATGAATACAGGGCAGGTTTTTTAAATCATTATCCTGATATTATCTTAATTACAAATATTGAAGAAGAACATTTAGATTATTACAAAAATTTGAATAATATTATAAAGACTTTTAAAAAATTTATTCAAAGATTGAATTTCGAAAAGGATTTAGGAGAATTAAATAAATTTAGAAAATATTTAGTACTTAATAAAGATGATAAAAATATTTTAAAAATTATAGAAAGAGGAAAAAGATTTTTAAAAGGAATAAGAATAAAATTTTATTCCATTAAAAATAAACCAGAAGATTTTAAACTGCAAGTACCAGGCTCTCATAATGTAAGTAATGCTTTAGGCGCTTTAACTGTTGGGAAGATTTTTAATATTTCTAAAAATATAAGTTTAAAAGCATTATATGAATTTAAAGGGATATGGAGAAGAATGGAATATAAAGGGGAAGTAAATGGAGCTAAAATTTTTGATGATTACGGGCATCATCCTACAGAAATTAAGGCAACCCTAGAAGCAGGTAGAGAATTAGTTAAAAATGGCAGATTATTTATAGTTTTTCAGCCTCATCAATATCATAGAACCTTAACTTTATTTGATAAATTTTTATATGCTTTTGATAATGCAGATTTTGTAATATTAACAGAGATTTACAGTGTAGCAGGAAGAGAGAAAGAATCAATTAAAAGAAAGATGAACTCTAAAATATTAAAAGAAGAACTTTCTAAAAGAAGAAGCAATGTCTATTATATCAAAGATTTCGATGAGATTATAAATTTTCTAAGAAATAATTTAAGGGAAAATGATATTTGTATAATTATGGGTGCAGGTGATATATGGAAGCTTACAGATAAATTAATAAAAAGTAAAAAGCAATATTAATAATTATAGGAATCATAAAAAAAATCTATATTCTTTTAAGTTATACTAAAAAAATATTAAAATTAATTACCCTATACGAACATATATCCTTATAGTTAAACTTCTTCATTTTCTTTTTATTTTTATTATAATATTATTTACTTTTATTATAATATTTTATTTACATTAAATAATCAATGAAAAAACAAAAAAATAACAATAAATCTTTTACCCTTATAGAACTAATAGTTGTCCTAGCTATTATATCTATATTAGTAACTATCTTAATAGCAACAATAAAACCTACAGAAATATTCAAAAAATCAAGAGATAGTAAAAGAATAGCAGACCTTAAAAACATAGAAAAAACAATAGATTTACTATATTCAACATATCCTAATTTTAATGAATTAAACTATGCTTCTACTAATATAGTCTATATTTCTCTTAAAGATACATCAGCTACTTGTGCTAATTGGATAAATGATCTTTCTTCTTTACCTTCAGGCTATGAATATAGATGTTCAGCTAATCCTCAAAATATAGATGGTACAGGCTGGATACCTATACCTTTCAATAGCTTTGACATTATCAATATAGCTAATTTACCTATTGATCCTATAAATAAACCACCCTATTATTATACATTTGTAGTAGGAGGAAGTTATGCTCTTTATACTATGTTAGAAGATCCTAAAAACATTGCTTCTAAAAATGATAATGATAACTATCCTCATTTATATTCAGTAGGAACTAATAAAAGATTAATAGACCAAGCTCAAGGACTTGTAGGCTACTGGCCATTTGATGAAGGAACAGAAACTATTGCTTATGATTATTCAGGAAATAATAATCATGGTACATTATATAATGGTCCTCAGTGGGTAGATGGTAAAGTAGGAAAAGCTTTAAGTTTTGATGGGGTGGATGATAAAGTTGAAGTTCCTGATAGTCCAAGTCTTGATATAAGAAAAAATCTAACGATTATGGCTTGGGTTTATCCAAGAACTCAATTAGCTTCTATTGGAGATATTGTTAGAAAGGGGAGATCTTACATTCTGGGATGGGTTGATAGAGGTAGCGATGTTTTTGCATGTTGGATTTACGACACAGCTTGGCGTCAGTTTCGTTTTTCTAAACCATATAGTTATTACATAGGTAAATGGTGGTATTTTGTTCTTACCTACGATGGTTCTTATGTTAAGCTATATGTTAACGGTATTCTCGATAGAGAATATAACTATGTTTCAACAATTAACATTTCAACCTACTCTTTAGGTATAGGATGGGGTAGTCCTGAATACTCTGGAGAATTTTTCAACGGCCTCATCGACGAAGTTCGTATCTACAACCGTGCTCTCTCTGATGCAGAAATTAAAGCATTATATGAGGCTACAAAGTAGCACGCGAACTTATACAAACTTGAAACTAACTTGTACTAAAAATATAAAAATCTATTGACGTTGTACGTCAATAATAAAAATCGGGACGTCGTACATCGCGATTTTATCAACTTTAAACATTTATATTTCTTGAACAGCTCTATAAAGGACAATCGCGACTTATACAAACATCTAAATTTTTATCTAATCTA
>CAZZNB010000011.1:0-2660 GCA_964655375.1 uncultured Candidatus Saccharibacteria bacterium | reverse complement strand
AATAATGCTTCCTCTGCTCTTTTTCTAAGATAATTTCTAATTCTTAAGGCTTCTTTAGATAAATCTTCATCTTTAATTTGATCGTTATAAACATCCATCAAGATTTCTTCATTAAATTGTGCAGAATTGACAATTCTGAATATAGGCAAAAAAGCTTGATTAAATTTTTGCAAAAATTCTGGATCTTTTTCTCTCAAAAGTTTTTTATTTTCTTTTAATTTTCTATTAAAAATTTTTTCAAAGTTTGGCAATTTTTCCATAAGAGATAAAGATTTAATTTTTATAACAGAGGTCCATTTTAAGAATCTTATCCATTTCTTTAGTTCAGTAATGTAGGCCAAAGCCTTATTTTTATCGACTCCTATGAACTTATAAAAACCCTCTTCACTAAAAATAATTATCTCAGCACCAGGTTTGTAAATCTTTTTAATTAAATTTGCAATAAAGTATAATCTTGCTAAAGACAATAATTCACCCATATCAGGCAAAGTTCTAATTGTCTTAAGTTTTACAGGCATTTTAAAGGGAAAACCTAAAATAGCTAACCGTATAGGGTGTTTTTTTGTAGAAAAATATAAAATTCTCTCTATCCAATAATCTTTTTTATCCAAGATTAATTTTTTATCTCCAAATCTTATATTTTCATCTAAAAATATTGAAAGGATTTTTTCCTCAACACTCTTTCCTACTATTTTTACCTCTGGCTGTTTAAGAGTTTTTAATATTTTAGCAACTTTTTCTTTATTAATTATTTCTCTATCAACGATTTGCCATTTTAACTCTTTATCAAATAAGTTATCAAAATCTTTACTTGAATAAACATAAGGATTGGGTTTTATCATAGTATGAATAATTATACTAAAAAATTTATAGAATTAAAAT
Source organism: uncultured Candidatus Saccharibacteria bacterium (assembly GCA_964655375.1). Classification (GTDB taxonomy): domain Bacteria; phylum Patescibacteriota; class Minisyncoccia; order UBA6257; family HR35; genus JAGDVT01. Next base: position 1,778 of record CAZZNB010000011.1, on the reverse strand, counting down.
GGTGGGTAACCCCAAAGCGATTACCCACCCCTTATCCATTTTTATTTATTTTTATTTTACTTAGATATAAAGCAGAAAGTGTATTTTATTTCTTTACCCTCAATTATAAGATTGATTTCTATAGGATGCCAATATTCGCCTTTTAATCTATAATAAGGTATTATTTTTACTTTATTATCCGCTATCACGGTCTCACCATGTTGGGGGAAGGTAGAACCTGATATCAGCTTGGGCGTATAACGGTTCTCTTTAATAGTTATACTAGCATCAATATAATCTCTACCTATTATAGATTTATAACAGTTATTTTCTTTCCTAGCATTATTTAGGGCAATTATTTTTTTCGCTAAATTTTCCGCCTTTACCCACAATTTTATGTATTTTGAACTAAAAAGTTTAATACATTCTTGTTTCTTCTCTTTAGATGTATAAAACCCATCCATTATTATCACAGCATCTTCTTGGGGAATATTTTTAAAGTCTTCTATAGAGCATCCAATAGCTATAATTATTTCTTCATCTACAATATCTACAGTGTCATTGCTTATAAAATTTGGAATGCGCTCAAAGTTAATATTGGTATTTATCTCAAAATATCTCTTTGTTACATTCCACATATCTATTAGTATCCTCCTTCGTCTTTCTATAGATTCTTTTGAATGTCCTATTAGTATTAGATGTTCTTCTTCATCAAAGATATACCATTCTATTCCTGGTTTATAAAATTTCTTAACTTCTTCATCTATCAATGACATTGATATTAGCATCCATACATCTCCTAATCTAGGTAGGTTTATATTCCAATCCCTAAATTTATAGGGATTTAACGCCATTCCTCCATATGCTAATGACATTGAGATCGGTATAGGCTTATTTTCTTTTACATTAGATGTAACTACCTCATATAACAATTGGCGAATATTATTTTTACTTCTTTCTTCTTTATGATAATACAGCAATATTTCAGTTACAATTTCTTCAATATTTCTACCTTCTCTTTTCCTACTTCTAATTTTCTTTCTTTCTTCTTCTATCATAGATTCTATCAATCGAAGGAAGTTTACCATCTTCTCCACCTCCTCCTTGAAGTGTGCTTGTCCCTGAAAAAATCTTTTTAAAGATTCTTTCAGGGACAATTTAAAAAAGCCGGTTGACCGGCCTTAAGTTTTTAAAAAAAATTTTTTAAAAAAAATAACAACTTAAGGCCGGCCTCCGACCTTTAACAAAATAAACAAAATCAATCCTTTTATTTCTTTTTGAATTTTCTCACTCATATTTAAAAATTTTAAAATATTTCAAAGTTATTTGTCAATACTTTTTATCCACAATGAGCGGCGGACGGGATTCGAACCCGCGACCTTCTGCTTGGAAGGCAGACGTTCTACCACTGAACTACCGCCGCAAAATTTTTTGAATTCATTATTATTACTAAATTATACTAAATTCTCTCCTTTAATTCTACCTCTTATTTTTTCAAAATTCAATTTATTAGCTTACGACATCAAAATAATTTTTATAATTAGCATTTAATATTTAAACATTATTTTGCTTAAAAAACCTCCTTGAAATTCATAAAATTCCTACCTTATAATAATATTAATGCCAATAAAGAAAATCAATAATAATCATAATTATCATTTAACTATTAATAAATCTTCCTCTTTTACCCTTATAGAACTAATAGTTGTCCTAGCTATTATATCTATATTAGTAACTATCTTAATAGCAACAATAAAACCTACAGAAATATTCAAAAAATCAAGAGATAGTAAAAGAAT
>CAZZNB010000010.1:0-2887 GCA_964655375.1 uncultured Candidatus Saccharibacteria bacterium | reverse complement strand
GCTATTGGTCATTTGATGAAGGAACAGGAACTATTGCTTATGATTATTCAGGAAATAATAATCATGGTACATTATATAATGGTCCTCAGTGGGTAGATGGTAAAGTAGGAAAAGCTTTAAGTTTTGATGGGGTGGATGATTATGTGAAACGTTCTCCTGGAATTTCGTATTATGGAATTAGAGCTGTTAGCTATTCTGCTTGGATTTATCTGAGTACAGTACCTACAAATTATTATACTATCTACTTTAATGGAAATACTCAATCTGGTAACGATTTGCATTTGGGAATTACCAATTATTTGCAATTATATGTAAGAGGAGATAATCCTGCTGAGTGTGATTTAAACTACAGAACATCTAATCCAAACGTGATCCCTCTTAATCAGTGGGTTTTTGTAGTAGGAGTCATGGATGCTGATGGTCATTTTAAAAATTTTTTTGTAAACAGTAATTTGATAAATACATATTCTTATAATTGTTCTATACCTACAGCTAATGATTGGGATACAGTAGGAATTGCTGCAGCCACTGGATGGGGACCTTATTGGCCCTTTAATGGCTTCATCGACGAATTTCGAATCTATAACCGAGCATTATCAGCAGAAGAAATTAAGGCTTTATATGAAGCTACTAAGTAATGTAAACTTAAAACACACCTTATGGAAATGGAAACAAGTTAATGAGAAATTAATGTGCTGCAAACTTATTCAACTAGAACTATAAAAACATATATATATGTTAAAATTTAAAAATGAAATTGAGAGAGTTATTAGAAAATGTAATTAATAAAAAAAGAGGGCTGCTTCATTATAATGTCGCTACCTATGAACAATTTAAAGCAGGAATAGAAGCTGTTAAAGAAACTAAAATTCCTTTGATTATAGGTGTATCTGAAGGGGAAAGAAATTATTTAGGAATAAACTATATCGAAGATTTAGTAGATGAAGCAAAAGAGCAGGGAATTAACGTTTTTCTGAATGCAGATCACTGTAAAAGTTTTAAAACTGCAAAAGAGGCTATAGATTATAAATTTGACAGTGTTTTATTTGATGGAAGTGAATTAAATTTTAAGGAAAATATTTTACGAACCAAAAAAGTTGTAAATTATAGGGATAAAATTAACAAAGAAACATTAATTGAAGGAGAAATTGGGTATTTAGCAGGACATTCTGACAAAGAGATAGTTGAGTTAAAAGAAGAATATTTCACAGATCCAGATTTAGCTGAAGAATTTGTCAATAAAACAAAAGTAGATCTTTTAGCAATTTCAGTAGGGAATATACACGGAATTCCTGAAAAAATAAAATTAAAGGGTAGGGAATATAAGAAACCGAGAATAGATTATGGAAGAATTCAAAAGATAAAATATAGAGTAAAAATACCATTAGTCTTACATGGGGGTTCAGGATTAAACAAAAAGGATTTTATTTTGGCTATTAAAAATGGTGTTTCTATTATTCACATAAATACAGAATTTAGAATTATTTGGAAAAAAGAATTAATAAAAAATTTAAATAAAAAAACTAATGTACCTTATAAAATCTTAAATAAAGTTGTAGAAAAAATAAAAAAGAAAATTATTTATTATCAAAGATTATTTTGGAATTTAAATTAATTTAAAAGATTTACTAAAACTTTAAAGTATATTGCAGTTATATATTAATAAAAATTTGATAAGTTTTTGGTATTTTGATATTTTTAATTTTTCAAATAAAATTAGTTTAGAATAACTAAAGGAGGTGAAAGTGATGATTATTATGAAAGTAATGTATATCCCATGGGGTATATTCGTTGACGAAATCAGCGAGGAAGTAAACTCCGATATAGATCTAAAAACTATAAAAGCAATTCAAGAAGTAGAGGAAAGAGTATTAAATGAAATTCTTTTATATTCAGTATCGCGATTGATAGAGGAGGCAATAAATTTGAGAGAAAGAGAAGTTATAATAGAAAATTTGAGTGGCGAAAGATTTATTATATTACAATTAATTTACGATACAGAAAAAGAAATAAAGTTCATAATTAACTATAAAGAAGAAATTAGATATAGTGATCCTGAATTTTACATAAATATGACTAAAGAGATATTGGGAGAATCTTGGGGAATATCTATTGAAGATTGCGAAAAGATAAATAATTACTGGGTAGTAAGAGGTAGCATAAAAACAAAAAATACAGAAGAGGTTTTGCATTGAATTAATAAAGAATAAGGGCAGGGAACTAAACCCTGCCTTTTCCATTTGCACTTTATTTCCATAATACAAATCATGAATAAATTCAAAATATTTAAGATCTTTTTATGCTTAATTGTCTAACTTGCTTAAATTTAAAATACTATATTTCTATTATTTGAAGCATTTTTAGGTTGACATTTTATTTATGGTAAAATATAAATAGCAATCTAAAGGAGGTGACCGAAATGTATGATGAAAAAATAAATATTCATAAAATTGAAGAGATACCAGATTTTATAAATAGATTATATGGATATTTTAGTGATTTAGACGAAATAAAAGAAGGAGGTAAATTCTTGGTCTTAAAAGATCTTTATTCTGATAAAGAGATTATAAGAGTAGAATGTTATTACAATGAAGGAAGAGTTAAATTTAGAGCAAAATTGTTAATTATAGATAAAGATGATAGTGAATATTATATAAACGTAGTTAATGAATTGCTTATTGTAACTTTTATAAAATTTAGAAATATAAAAATAACCCAAATAGCAAGGGATGAAACATATTATTATTTTGAAGGTGAAGTGGAGACCGTACAAAAAAATACATTGCATTAAATTTATCTTAATATTTAATAATACAAGGGCAGGGAATTATCCTGCCCTTTTGTGTTATCTGTCTAATAATTTAAAGAGTGCATATATTCAAACAAC
>CAZZNB010000009.1:0-9690 GCA_964655375.1 uncultured Candidatus Saccharibacteria bacterium | reverse complement strand
TACAAAAAAGCAAATTAGTCAAAGTATCGAAGGCTTAGGTTCAAATATTTTATCTATTGTACCAGGCGCAAGTAGAATGGGGATTATAGCTTTAGGAAGAGGAACGGCACAGTCATTAAAAGAAGATGATTTAAAAATTTTGCAAACCGTTAGAGGAGTTATATATGCAGTGCCGTTAATACAGAGAAATTTTCAAATTATTGCTCCTAATGGTAAAAATACAAGAACAATGGTAATAGGCTCAGATGAGAATCTTTTTATTGTTAGAGAAATCGAATTACTCGATGGAACAAATTTTACCGAAGAAGATGTGAGAAATATGACAAAGGTTGCTGTTATAGGCAAAAATATTGTTGAAGATCTCTTTGAAGATAAAAATCCTATTGGACAGAAGATAAAGATTAATGGAGTCAATTTTAAAGTAATAGGAATAACTGCTCCCAAAGGAGGATCGTTCGGTTTTATTTTAGACGATTTAGTTTTTATTCCTTACACGACAATGCAAAAAATACTATTAAAATCAGAATATTTATCTGCAATTTTAGTTAAAGTACAAGACAAGAATTTAATTGAACAAGTACGAGAAGAAATTATTCAAGTTTTATCAAGAAAACATAGAGTAGATCCACAAGATCCAGATTTTTCGGTGATTTCTCAAGAAGAAATTGTTTCGACATTAAATCAAGTAATTAACACTATGACAATCTTTTTAGCTTCAATTGCCGCTATTTCTTTAATTGTTGGAGGAATTGGAATTATGAATATGATGTTAACTTCAGTAACAGAAAGAACAAAAGAAATTGGTTTAAGAAAAGCTATTGGAGCTAAAAAAAGAGAAATTTTACTTCAATTTTTAATTGAATCAATTGTTTTAACCTTAATTGGTGGAATATTTGGCATAATTTTAGGAAGTTTAATTTCTGTTGGAGTTTCAAGATTTGCTAACATTACTTCTGAAGTTTCTTTATTCTCAATTTTTCTTTCTTTAACATTTTCAACTTTAGTAGGAATAATTTTTGGTTATTGGCCAGCAAAAAGAGCAGCTGATTTAGACCCAATAGTTGCCTTAAGATATGAATAAAAAATAACTACTTTGTACGTCATTATATTGCTAAAAAATATATCAAAATTGGTAGATTCAAAAATTAAAAATATTCTTTGAACTCTAAATAAGAGGTGATAAAATTTTATTGATGAGTAATTTTAGAGAAAAATTTTATAATCTTTTGGAAGGAATGTTTGTTGGAGATAGCGAAATTGAAGGCCAGGGAGGGTATATAAGTCTTTTAAAAATAATAATTAAAAAGAATAATGAGGATTTTGATAATTTTTAAGAATAATAAAAAATTTAATTATCAACAAAATCAACTTGGCGGATTAGTTTATCAAATAATAAAAAATTCTGGATATGGATACATTCATGACCTTCCACAAAAGTTTCCACGTTTTTTTTCTTTCTCAAGTTTGTTTTTGACTCACAACAATTTAGCGCTTATAATAGCATCTCCTATTAATGATTTAATTAAAAGTATTAAAACATTTTTAATAAAAAATAGAGTGGCCATATTAAACAAAGTGCCTCTTGTAGTTGATAGTATAAAAACAATAAAATACAATTTTAAGCCACCTATAATCATAAAGACTGAAACTCCTATTATAGTAAGGATTCCTCAAGAGAAATTTGATATTTATGGCATAAAACTTGACAAAAATTACAAATATTTTTATTGGCGTCCTATAGAAAATAAACACATTCCATTAGAACCTTTTATAAAACAATTAGAAGCCCGAATTTATAAAAATTACAAATTATTTACAAATAATGAAAAAATCGAAGAAATACCTATTTTTGTTAAATTTAAGTATAAAAAAACCATTGATTTACCATATTTTAAGAAAAGCAAAAAAATTTCACAGCCAGGCACTCTATGGGAGTTTGAGGTTAATCCAGATATTAGTTATAATTTAATAAAATTTATTTTAGATACAGGACTTGGAGAGTTAACCAGCCAAGGTTATGGTTTTGTAAGTTTAAAAGGTCAAAATTATTAAATAAATAAAAATCTAGTAGGAAATATGGGGAATAAATCTTTGGATATAAAAGAGATTTATAAATGGAGTAGATTTAAAGTAGGAGAAATTTTAGCAAAAAAAGATAAGAAATTTGTAGAAATTTTAATTTTTGATTTACGTTCTGAGGATACTCCCGGAAGATTCTTAAATAAACTTGCTGTAAGGTTGGCAGATTTTAATAAAAGATTAGGAGTTAATCTGATAATACCCAATCTATTTTATAGAGAAAATAAAATAAAGGGCGATCAATTTTATTATATAAAATCAGCTATTTTAACAGGTTTGGTAAATGCTTTATCTTCAAAGAAAGAAAATAATCAAGGTCAAGATTAAATAAAAAATTTTAAACATGAAACGTAAATATATACAAATATCACTGATAGGAAAAATTTATGGAAACGTAAATGCTGATGAGGTTATAGGTACGAGAGTTACTCTTAAAAAGATGTATGATAGTTTAGGAAATGTTTACCCATTTGTTTCTCCGAGAGCCATAAAATACTCTATAAGGCAAGCCTTAAAAGAAAGAGGTTATGAAATAGACCCATATATAGTCGATCCTTCTAATAAACAATTAAATGATTCTGCGGATCCCGAGAAATATATAGATAATGATCTTTTTGGTTATTTAAGTACTCAAAAGGGCAATAAAAAAGGAGAAGGGGGGTCAATTAATAGACAAGCCCCAATAGCTTTAAGTTATTTTAAGGCCCTATATAATACTCCTATAAACACAGAATTTGCAGCCCGTTTTCCGAGGAACAATAATGAAGATGCCAACCCTGTCCCCTTTGAGATTGAAGTAGCAGAGTTTATTGGTAAATTAAATTGTGTTATTTATGATTATATTGGCAAAAAAGATGAATTTAATCAAAAAGAAAAAGATTTTGAATTACCTGAGAGAGAAAGAAAACAAAGGTTAAAGGACTTTTTAGAAATATTTTTAACTCCTTCTTATGTATTACCCAGAAGAACTAACTCATTGAATATACCTGAATATTTGTATGGCGTAGTTTGTATGAGTGAAGGCTTTATTTTCCCTATATTTAAATATATTACCGTTGATATTGAAAAAGGAACTATAGATACAACCAAACTTGATCAATTAATAAATGACTTAAAAAATTTCTCTGACTTATCTTTTGAATTATTTTTTATTAACTACGGTAACGATTACGGAGAAAATAAAGATTTTAAGATAAAGAAAGTAAATGAAATTATAGATGAAATTCTTAAATTTTACTTTTGAAATTTGCTATCAGTCAAAATGTATTATGGTTTTAGTATAAAAATTAAATTTTCAGAAGCTCATTTTTCTCTTCATTACACTAAAGGTTTTTCTTTATCTTATCCAATTCCTTTACCAACTTCAGTGGCTGGCATTTTTGCGGCTTTATTGGGTATTTCACGAAATGATATTAAAGAAAAGTTTGCTGATTTATTATTCGGTGGAAAATTATTAAATATGCCTATGGAAAATTATGAAAATTATACATATATTCAATATGGTAAAAATATAAAAGGTGTAACTACCTTACAAATTTTTTCTGATGCGGAATATGAATTAGCAATAGGAGGAGTTGATAAAGAAAAACTAGAAAAATTTTTTAATCAAATAAAAAAATTTAATTTTGTTTATTTGCCATTTGGGGGACAAAATGATTTTTTTATCGAAGAAATTTATCTGTATTCTGATTTGAAAGAATTGGAGTATACTGATGAAATAGAAAATTATGCCCCTAAAAGCTGGGTGATAAAAACAGAACTTTTGAAAGATAATAGTTCAATTTTTATTTTACCTGTAATGCACAATTTGGATGAAGATATCAATTTTTATTTTGGTTATAATGCAAAGTTTAAGATAAAACAAAAAATTTATTCATTAAACGGTATAGGTTTATATGAATTCTCGAAATTTTATAGCTTTAATTAGAAATTTAAAATTACAATCACCAAGAGGGGTAAAAAAATTAGAAAATATAGAAGAAAAATTTAGTCATAAAGATAAAACTTTATTATCGCATATTGAGGAAATAATTGATTTTGGTAATATTCTTTTAGATTATTATGGTTTTAAAGAAGAATACAAAGAAATTTTAAAATTTTTAGCTATAGTTCATGATCTAGGAAAGCTAAATATAGATTGGAATATAGAAAAAGAAAATAATCCCCCTCATTCTGAGTATTCTGTGGAAATATATAGAATTAATAAAGAAAAATTTTTAGAACTTAAAATATTTAATAACACATTAGTAAATGATGAAAAATTAGTAGAACTGTTTTTATATTTAATTAAACAACACCATTCAGTTTTAAAGGAAGGATGGGAAATAGAAGAGATTTTAGATAATATTTTAAATAATAAAAAACTCAACGAAATTATAGACATTATAGATGTATATGGCATTTTTAAAATTTCAGATATAATTTCTGGAGGAAATATGTTCCATTTATCTAATAATTTTAAATCCCCCATTGTTTTTACTGAAAATTCTATAAGAGAAAAAATACAAAATTTTAATCAGAGTAAATGGTATAAGCAATCACAAATAAAAAATGTCAAAAATAGTTGTATACTTGTAGCTCCAACTGGGTGGGGGAAAACTTATACTTCTCTTTTGTTCGCCTTAAACAAAAACTTCAAAAAAATTTTTTATATTTTACCAACAATTACTGCTATAAAAGTTTTTACAGAAAAATTTGAAAATATTTTTGGGAAGGAAAAGGTTGACTCTTATTTTTATTTCCATGATGTATGGAAATCACAAAAAGAAGTTTTAAATTTTATTGATATTTTTTTAGCAGAAAATTTTTTAAAACCAGTTATAGTAACCACTATTGATCAGTTTTTAATTACTTTTTTGCAAGTTGGTAAATATTACCTGAAAAGATTTTCATTTAGGGATAGTTTAATAGTAGTAGATGAATTTCACCTTTTAAATCCTGTGATGATAAAGCTTTTTACGGGAATCTTGAAACAATTTCAAGAGATTTATAATATCAAATTTTTATTAATGAGCGCCACACTTTCAAGGGGTATTATAGAATTTCTATCAGAAAAATTAAATATAGAAGCAAAAAACATTTTGAATTTTAAAGATGAATATAAAAACTTGAAACGTTACAAAGTAGTTTATTTTGATTGTGATATTACAGAAAAGGAAGCTATAGATATTATTACTAAAAAAATTAAAGAAAACAAAAAAATATTAATTTTATTGAACACGGTTAATAAATCAATATTGTTAAAACAAAAATTAAATGAAATTTTAGGTGATAAATACAAAATAATTCTTTTACATTCTCGTTTTATGACAAGAGATAGATTTGAAAAAGAGGAAGAAATATTTAATCTTTTAAAACAAGACACTCCTCATATTCTTATTGCAACTCAAGTGGCAGAAGTTTCGCTCGATATTTCCTATGATTATCTTTTTACTGAGTTATCTTCTTTTCCTTCTTTTATTCAAAGATGTGGAAGAGTGAACAGATTTAAAAAATTTGTTGATTATGAGAATGTTTTTGTTTTTTACCCATCAAAAGTAAATAATTTATCGAAGAAAATAAAAAATAATTATCCATATTCAGATAACGAAATAGAAGAATTAAAAGAAATACTTTTAGAGTTTAGAAATAAAGATTATAATGAATTTGATTTAATTAATGTATTTGACGAAATGAACTCTAAAGATAATTTTATAAGAAAATATGAAAAGGAAAGTAATATGGTAGTTGATTATTTTAAAATTTTTAACGATAACAAGATATTTTCATTAGATTATAAAGAAGAAGAAATAAAAAATGTATTAAATTATAGAGAAAGCTTTACCGCTTTGAGTATTCCTCAAATTTCTAATATAGAAAATGAAGATATTGCAATAGAATTGGAAAGCATTTTAAAAATGGAATCAAAATATAGAGATTTTGAAAAAAACTTACAAAAATATAGAAAAATAAAAGAATTTTTAATACCTGTTCCTATTTGGTTTTCTATTATGAATACAGAGGAATTTTATTTTCCATTTATTAAAAAAGATTATTTTTATAACAGAGAATTAGGATTATACAAAAAAGATTTTAAAGAAGAAGATTTAATATTATAATAAGTTATAATAAATTATGTAACAGAGTAAAAATGTGGAAACAAATTTTTTACAGTTATTTTGAAGATGAAGAATTTAAAAATTATAGTTTTAAAATTTTCCAAAAATTATTTTCTCAATTTAAGAGCGGTAAATTTAAGGAACTTACTATAGAAGAAAGTTTTAAAGATAAAAATAAATTTAAAGAATTAATAAATCAATTTGTAAAAGAAAAAATTGAAAAAAAAGAATTCTCTTCTTCCATTATTCCTACTATACTTAAAGATTCTGTAGCAAAAAACTTTTATTTAGATTTACGATCTAGTCAATATACAATGAAGGAAGATGAAATATACTTTTGGCTATTTCATATTACATCGGGTATTTTCTATAAGAATTATGTTTTTAATATACATTCCTCTAAACCAGAAAAATGGGTACTTTTTTTAAAAAAAATTAAAGATCGTCTTTCTTTATACTTTCTAACAAGTAAAGAAAATGGAGTGAATAAAGATATGCTTAAGGATTATTTAGGTTTAAAAAATTTAAAAATAATTTTTTTAGAAAAAGGCAATTTAATGATTTTTTATCTATTAGCATTTTATGCCAAAATATTTTTAGAAAAAAAAGAGACATTAGAAGAATTAGGAATAGATGATTCAAGTTTTTGTACTTTAGTAGAATTTAGCCAAGGGAGTAAAAATAAAATTTATTTTTATACTAAAATAAATAAGTTTATAGAGGAAATTTTTTATAATAAAGAAACTTCCAATAAAAATTTTAGCGTAGATTTTATAATAGCAATAAGTAGTCTAATTAATTACGATAAAAATTATAAAGATTTATCTCTTAAATTTATTGACGATTTGTTATACTACTTATTAAAATATCGACGTATAAATGGTGAAATTTTATATAAAATTATTGATTTAAGAATAAGCAGTTTAAGAAATCAAAAGAAAATCACACCATTTTATAAGATAGATGAACTAATTACTAGATTTAATAAATCTTTTTAAATGATTGATTTAATTTGGGATAAAATTATCTATACTGGAGTTCAAGTTCAATATTATTTTATTGACAAGAAAAAACTTTGGTATTTTTCTCATTATATTAGTTTTGAAGAAGAATCGGAATTAGTTAAATTAGGCAAATTGGTTTCAAGATATTTTTATAATAGAGAGAAAAAAGAGCTTCAAATAGGAAGAATTAAAATAGATTTTTATAAGAAAAAAATGGAAATTCATGAAGTTAAAAAATCATCTAAGTTTAAAGAAGCTTCTCGGTGGCAGCTAATTTATTATTTATATGTTCTTAAAAAATTCGATGTTAATTGCATAGGTATTTTGCATTTTCCTTTAGAAAGAAAAACAGAAAAAATAGTTTTAAATAAGGAATTAGAATCAGAAATTGAGAAAATTTTAAATGGTATTAAAAATATAATAAACATGGATAAACCCCCTAATTCTGATAAATCATTCAAATTAAAAAATTCTGCATATTATGAATTTTTTATGGCTTAAATGAAAGATTTTTATATTTTAAGGCCAGGGAAATTAAAAAGGAAGCACAATACTGTGTATTTTGTTTTTAAGAAAAAAGATGAAATTTTTAAAAAATCATTGCCAATAAATTTAATTAATTCTATTTTTGTCTTAAATGAATGTGGATTCAATACTAAGTTCTTTAATTTTATTTCTCGTTTTGGAATTCCTGTCCATATTTTTAATTATTATGGATTTTATTCTGGAAGTTTTTTACCTAAAAGAAATAGCGTTTCAGGATATTTATTAGTAAAGCAGGTTTCTTTTTATTTAGATAAAAATAAAAGACTGTATTTAGCAAAAGAATTTGTTAAAGGAGCTGTTCATAACTCTATAAAAAATTTAGTATACTATCATAAATACTATAAAAATTTAAATGAAGAAATAGCAAAACTACGTGATCTTTACTCTAAGATCGATCAATGTGAAACTATTCAAGAATTAATGGCGATAGAAGGAAATTGTAAATCGGTGTATTATCATTCATTTGACAAAATTTTAGGAGAGGAATATAGGATAGATAAAAGAACAAAAAGGCCACCCCATAATGCAATTAATGCTTTACTTTCTTTTGGTAATTCATTATTATATACTACTTGTTTAAATCAAATCTACAAAACACAATTAGATCCTACAATAAGTTTTCTTCATGAACCTGGAGAAATGAGATTTTCTTTATCATTGGACCTAGCAGAAATTTTTAAACCTGTAGTAGTTGATAAAGTTATTTTTAAACTAATTAAAAATAATATTATTTCAGATGGAGATTTTATTAAAGAATTAAATTATGCAGTTTTAAATGAAAAAGGAAAAAGGATTTTTTTAAAAACATACGAAGAGAGATTATCTCAAACAATTTATCATAAAAGAATGAAGAGGCATGTTTCCTATAAACATTTAATAAAATTAGAATGTTTTAAAATAATTAAACATCTAGTGGGCGATGAGATTTATAAAAGTTTTAAAATGTTGTGGTAAAATGTATTGTATTTTAGTATACGATATTAATATTAAAAGGGTAAATAAAATTAATAAAATTTTAAGAAAATATTTAAATTGGGTTCAAAATTCTGTTTTTGAAGGGGATATTAATGAAAGCAGTTTATTGGAACTTGAACTTGAGTTAGATAAAATTATAGATAAAGGCAAAGATTCTATTATTATCTTTACCTTTGAACGTCCAAAATGGATAAAAAGAAAAATTTTAGGTTTAGAAAAAGGAGATACATCAAATATAATTTAAAAATTAGTGAAGCCCTTTGGTATTTTTCAACATTGAAGGTTCACCAATTATTTTTGTATAATTTAAATATAAAATCTACAATTTCTGTCCTATTTGGACGGATTTCCACTGAACTAGTGTAGAATTGAAAGGTTAATACCAGTGCTTAAATGTATTAAATTGTTATTATTTCCACTGAACTAGTGTAGAATTGAAAGTTTAAATAAGTTCAAATAAAAAAATCATTAAAAAAAATTTCCACTGAACTAGTGTAGAATTGAAAGTGAACAAGACGAATTTATCTGGGTTGAACCAAAACCATTTCCACTGAACTAGTGTAGAATTGAAAGAAACAAAATCCTATCTTCCTAAAGAATTTGAAAGATATTTCCACTGAACTAGTGTAGAATTGAAAGATAAGCAATTCTATAAGCATCAGCACCCAAAACAAGATTTCCACTGAACTAGTGTAGAATTGAAAGGTTTTCATGATGAAATTCCACCAAAACCTTGTTATAGATTTCCACTGAACTAGTGTAGAATTGAAAGCTATTTTGCTTCACACAGAAAGTTTCATCAAATTGGATTTCCACTGAACTAGTGTAGAATTGAAAGTAGAGAGAATGTTTTTTAACTACTTTCCCATGTATAATTTCCACTGAACTAGTGTAGAATTGAAAGGTTGAAAAAGCTGAGATGGTAGTTGAAAATGCTAAAATTTCCACTGAACTAGTGTAGAATTGAAAGTTGGGAGTGTTTTATCTTT
>CAZZNB010000008.1:0-3929 GCA_964655375.1 uncultured Candidatus Saccharibacteria bacterium | reverse complement strand
TGAATTTTAAAAAATTCTCAAACGTTTTAAATAATTTATTATCAACTTTAATCGAAGGATTAAAGGCTTCATTATTTTATGGCAGTTTTATAATAATATTTATTTGGGTAATTTATTACTATATAGTCGTACCGCTTTTTTTAAAAGCAGATTCATTTGAATTACATTTAAATTTAACTTTATTTAATTCATTAATTACCTTTTTCATAGTAGCTAGTTTTCTCTTCTTCGCCTTTACAAGTCTTATTTTGAACATATTTATAAAAAATTTCCAAAGTAATGTACAAACTGATTTAGTTTTTATAGACGAAAGTAAGTTGGAAAGATTTATTCAAATAATTAAAAATTACTTCGGTATTAAAGGTATAATTTGGAAAATAATTATTGTAATTATCGCAATTTATTACGTTTATCTTCTAATTGCTTATTACACCAAAATATAAAACTTCCTATCTAAAAGTTCATATAATCAACATTCAATAATAATTTTTAATTTCAAATTTTCTTATTCAAAGAAAATTAAATCTCCAGCTTGTATATTTTTTTTATCTTCTTCATATAAACCCCTTAAGAGAAGGGCGCAACTTTCTCCTTCTTTCGCTACAGAAAGTTCAACATTGTATGCTTGAATTGAGACAATTTCTACATTTTTACCATTAATTGTTCCTTTCATACCTGGCCTAATTTCACCATTCTGTACTCTAACTGTTACTACTATTCCTCGACCTGGAATATTGAAAATATCGTCGATTATAAAAGTAGCTTTATTCATTTTGATAAACTAATATAGAATTTATTCATGCGACCTTGATTTTATTAAAGATTTTATTCCTTCAAAAATTTCCACAGGTACAGCAAAAATTACAGTTTTTGATGGATCAGGTTGAATTTTTTCAATAGTTTCTAACGTTCTTAAACTTAATGCGCCGGGAACACTAGATAAAATTTCCGCTGCTTTTTTCAAGTTCTCAGCTGCTACAATTTCTCCTTCTGACTTAGCAATAATAGCCCTTTTTTCCCTTTCTGCTTCAGCTTGAGCAGCCATTGCTCTTTTCATTGCTGCAGGAAGTTCAATATCTTGAATTTTAATTGAAACTACATCTATCCCCCATGAAGATGTTTCTTCATCTACTATTCTTTTAATTTCTGACGATATTCTTTCTCTTTCTGAAAGCAGAGTATCTAATTCTACACCTCCGATAATATCTCTTAAAGCTGCTAAAGCATATTGAGAAACTGCATAAGTATAATCTTCTACTTTTAAAACTGCATCTTCTGCTTTTTCAACTTTAAAATAAACTACTGCATTAACTCCTATAGTAACATTGTCTTTTGTTATAACTTCTTGCCTTGGTATATCTACTGCTCTTAATCGCATATCAACTTTAATTAATTGTTGAATTATAGGAATAACTATTTTTAAACCAGGTTTTAAGGTGTAGCTATATTTACCTAATGTTAAAACAACCCCTCTCTCATACTCTTTAATTATTTTTAGTGAACTGAAAATTAAAAATAGGAGAAAAAATAATATATAAAATTGCATTTCAAATAAAAAGTTCATATTTTTATATATTGTTAATTATCGACTACTGGCATAGTTTTTATTTTTTATTAAAAAATTTAATTATCGTTAAATTTAAATTTTTTCTTCAGTTTTCTGAACTAATTCTATTGTTCTTATAACTGCATCGGGATTAACACTTATCGAAGTTATCCCATTCTTAACTAAAAATTCAACTATTTCTGGAAAATCACTCGGAGCTTGACCACAAATTCCAACATATTTATTCCTCTCTCTACATTTTTTAATTACTTCTTCAAGCATTTTTAAAACTGCTTTATTTCTTTCATCGCCTACTCCTGCAAGAATCTCATTATCTCTATCAATACCTAAAACAAGCTGAGTTAAATCATTTGAACCAATTGACATACCATCAAAAATTTCTAAAAATTCATCTGCTAAAATGACATTTGAAGGGATCTCGCACATAACGTATATTTTTAACTCTGGGTCTTGAATAATTGATTTAATAATTTCTACTACTTCTCTACCCTCTTCAGGTGTTCGACAAAATGGTACCATGACAACAATATTCTTTAATTTCATTGCTTCTCTTACTTTTTTAATTGCTAAAACTTCAAGTTCGAATGCTTTTCTAAAATTAGGATGATAATATCTACTTGCTCCTCGCCAACCAATCATTGGATTTTCTTCTTTAGGTTCATAAAGATCTCCACCAATTAAATTTCGATATTCATTAGTTTTAAAATCAGAAAATCTTACAATAACTTCGTGAGGATAAAATGCTAAAGCAATTTTGGCAATTCCTTCTGCAAGTTTATCAATATAATATTGTTTTTTATCTTCATAACCTTTTGTAAGTTCATCAATCTTATGTTTTATTTCTTCTGGTAAATTTGGATAGTCAATTAATGCATTGGGATGGATTTTAATTTCACTAGCAATAATAAATTCTTCTCTTGCAAGACCAACGCCTTTAACTGGTAAATACCATTTCTCTAATGCTTCGTCCGGTTCTCCAATATTTACATAAACTTTAGTTTTTGTATCTGGAATTTTCTCTAATTTATGTTCAATTACTTCGTATTCTAAAATTCCCTTATAAATTTTTCCTTCAAGTCCTTGAGAATTATCAATTGTTATTTCATCTCCTGTTTTCAATTTTTCTAAGGCACCACTTACTCCAACAACAGCTGGAATTCCAAGTTCTCGAGACACTATGGCCGCATGACAAGTCCTCGATCCTCTTTCAGTAATTATCCCTTTAGCAATTTTCATTATTGGTTCCCAATCTGGATCTGTCATTTCTGTAACTAAAATCTCGCCAGCTTGAAATTCATTTATTTTTTCTACATCTTTAATTACTCTTACTTTTCCTGAAGTTATTTGACTTCCTATAGCAATTCCTTTAAGTATTGGCTCTGATTTTGTTTTCAATTTATATTCGTACCAAACTTGCTTAACAGAGTGAACTGTTTCTGGTCTTGCTTGAACAATGTAAAGCTTATTTTCAACTCCATCTTTCGCCCATTCAATATCCATCGCTTTACCATAATGCTTCTCAATCAAATAACCATACTTAGCAAGTAAACTAATTTCTTCATCAGTTAAAGAAAATATTTTTCTTTCTTCTTGGGTAGTTTCAACTTCTTTTACTCCACCTTCTTCAGCATATACAATTTTTTTAATCTTTTCTCCTAATTTTTTAGAGATTATTGGAAAATTTTCTTTATCTTTAAAAACAATAAATTCATCAGGCACAACTTTTCCTTGAACAATAAGCTCCCCTAAACCAAAAACTGAATTGATAACAATCACATTAGGACAGCCATTATCTGGATCAATAGTAAACATAACACCAGAACTTCCAACATCTGATCTTACCATTTTTTGTACTCCAACAGAGAGTTTAACTTTAAAATGATCAAATCCCTTATCTTCTCTATAAGAAATAGCTCTATCAGTAAAAAGTGAAGCAAAACAGTATTTTATTTTTTCAAGCAAATCTTTTTCTGAAACATTTAAATAAGTCTCTTGCTGTCCTGCAAATGATGCATTGGGAAGATCTTCGGCTGTAGCACTACTTCTTACTGCTACTGTTAAATCTTCTCCGTATTCTTCTTTTAATTTCTGGAAGGCATCTAAAATTTCATTTTTTAAATCTTCCGGGAATTCACCATTTTTAATTAAATTTCTTATCTCTTCCCCTCTTTTGTGTAAATCTTCAATATTATGAGTATCTAAACCTTTTAAAATATTATGAATTTTTTCTTCTAAATTATTAAATTTAATAAAGTAATCATATCCTTCAGCAGTAACTGCAAAACCATTAGGCACAGGAACACCTGCATCAGCTAATTTATTATACATTTCACCTAAATTAGCATTCTTTCCACCAACTAAA
>CAZZNB010000007.1:0-19418 GCA_964655375.1 uncultured Candidatus Saccharibacteria bacterium | reverse complement strand
TCCCTACACGACGCTCTTCCGATCTGATAATTAGGATTATTATAGATTTTCTTTATTGGCATTTATATTATTATAAGGTAGGAATTTTATGAATTTCAAGGATTTTTTTAAGAAAATTAGGGGAATAAGGAGTATATGTTTTTTTATGGTTCTATCTTTAAATTATAGAAAATAAATTTTTTAAGTTAAATAAAGAAGATAAGAATTATTTTTTCTTTGATAATACGCCGTTGTGTTGAAGTGAATCGAAAAATCAATATAAAAAATTAAAGCAAAGTTTTCTCTTTTTCTTTTTCTGGTTCAGTTAATTTTACTTCTTTTTTGATAAGTTCTTTAAAATTAAAAGCGAACCTATTAAAGGCTCTATAGACTTGTTCTAAATTTGTAGAGCTATTTGCAAGTTGATTTCTTGCCCTTTCTAGTAAAGTTGTAATTTCTAAGATATCTTTTTCAAGCTGAGTGATATTGTTTATTATTTCATTTAAATTTTTAGCAAATTCTTGTTTTCTTAAAATTAATCCTAATTGTGTACATAAAATTTCGAAGGTTTTAGGTGAGGTTATTAAAACATATTTTTCCCTTGCAAAATCCCAAACTTCATTATATTCTTTATTACTTAAAATTTCATAAAATAAACCTTCTCCGGGAATATACATAATAGCGTACTCTACAGATGTTTTAAGTGGCATTATATATTTTTCATGAATAGTTTTTATATGATTGATTAATGCTCGGGATAGTTCTTTTTTAAGTTTTTCTTTTTCGCTTTCATTCTCAATACTTAAAATTTTTACATAGCTACTATAAGGAAATTTAGAATCAATAGGAATAATAGAATCGTTGATTTTCAAAACAAAATCAACTATGTTTAATCCTATTTTGTACTGCCTTTCATAAACACTATTAGGTAGTTCTTTTAATATTTCTTCTAAAGTTTTTTCTCCAAACGTTCCTCTTGATTTTGTGCCTGCTAAAACTTCTTTAAGATTTTTAAGGTCACCCGAATAGCTTTCTAAAACCCTAGCTACTTCTTCAATCTTCGCGGTCTTTTCTACAGATCTTTCTAATTTTTCTTGGATTTCTTTTTGGGTAGTATCTAATTTTGTTTCTAATTCTTTTCTTAATTCTTGAAAAAGTGTTGATAATTTTTCGAGAGCTGAAATTCCTTCTTGTGATTCTTTAATTTCTTTTTCTTTGAGTTTTACCTCTAGTTCTTTTTTAATTAAGAAATATATAAACAATATCGCAAAGATTGTTCCTAGGCTTAACAAAAGATTTAATACGAGTATATTATTCATCTTTAAAATAATTTTAAGATAATTTTTAATATAATTTTAAATTTTATAAAATTTATTATTTATATTATTAAAAAAATAGAGAATTATGGGTGAAACTCCATTTGGAAAAGAGAGTAGTCGGAACAAGGAGCAAAGAAAAAGTTCAAACTGGGAAGCAGCAACAGCATTTGATTTAATCAGGAATCCTAACACAAATGAAGTTGAAATTCAGTTTACTACGGAGATTTTGGATCCAGAAAAAATCATAGAAATTTTAAAAAATGGAGAGGTAACATATATAGCTTCGATAGATTCTGTATTACCCAACATAGAAAAACATCAAAATTTGGTTGCTTTTTATTTAGTATCTGTTAAATATAATAACATTCAACTTTATGGTGTTTTTAAACCTTATTTAGGAGAAGGATGGGGAGAAATTTACACATTACTTATTTCTCCTGGTTCTGGGTTACATCAAAAAATAACCAAAGAAATAAAACCCGGAAAGATTGGTTTATTCGAAAATATAGCATATTATCCACGTGAAGTATTTGCATATATATTAAGTGAAAAATTAGGTTGGGGATTAGTTCCTCCTACGGTTACCCGTATTATAAAAGGCAGTTATCCTATTCGACACCCAAAATTAACAAACTTAAAAAGTATAACTTATGAAGAACGCGATAGCATAGGTGCTCTACAATTATTTTTACCTTACCCAACTGGAAGACAATATTTTCAAAAATATAACGAAGAGCCTGTCATAAAACTTATTTTTGAAAATCCCGAATTGTTATTTAGATGTGCAATTTTTGATTTGCTTGTTGGGATACAAAGTAGACATTCAGATGATTATTTAGTAAATCCTAAAAATTTAGATATTAAATTAATTGACCACGGAAATTCTATGTTACATACATCACCAGATTCACCTAAATTAGTAAGGAGCATATTTTTGATTTTATTTGCACGCTTAAATCTAATAGAGAGGCTTTTAGAAAAATATCATTCTTATGAAGACTTTATTAGGTATAATCCCCAGTATCAGGGAATCGTTCGGGAAGAGGCTTTTAAAAATATCAAAGCTCTTTATGAAATTGTTAAATCTATTATACAAGGCAATTGTATATGGATCAACAAGATAATACAAGAACTTGAGAAATTGAAAGACAATTGGACGGAATTTCTAGATAAAATACAAGAATTAGGCCTACAAGGTACAATTTACGATGAAATAACCTCTCAAGAAATTAAATTAATTACTGAGGAAGACTTAGAAGAATTGTGGGGACGCTTAAATTTATTACTAAAATATCTACCTCGAGGAATTATTCCTGTACAATTAAAAACAGAAGGGTTAGAAATTTTTAACGAATAAAAAATTTCTTTTTTGCTACGTAGTCATATAAAAAAATACCTGCGGAAACAGAAACATTTAAACTTTGCACCATTCCATACATTGGAATATAAATTTTATAATCAGCTAAATTGATAGCTTCTTCTGATAACCCATTTACTTCATTTCCTAAAAACAAAGCGACTTTCTCAGGCCATTTAAAATCTGGAAGTTTAATAGCGCTTTCATCTATTACAGTAGCTACAATTTTGAAATTATCTTCTTTTAACTCTTCGATACAAGCAATTGTTGGGTTAGAGAAAATTTTTGAATCAAATATTTTAAATTCTAACCATTTACTTGAACCTACAGAACTTGATGTTAATTCTTGAGGTGTATAGTTTTGTTCTAATTTGTTAAAAATAAAATAAACATATAATACCCCGAAGGCATCGCAACTTCTCAATATTGCTCCAGCGTTATGTTTATCTTTAATATCTTCCAAAACCACTATGAAATTTTTATCTCTTTTTTTGTATACTTCTTCTATTCTCTTTTTTCTTTCTTCTGTCATCTTTTTTTTAATTATTATAAATTTATATTTGAAATCACAATTGAATGCTATTTTAAATATCAACCCTTAATTTTGTATTACAATTTAAAGTTTTTATAATTTATATCAGGAATAGTTAATAAAATAGCCGGAGGGGTGCCGGAGTGGACTAACGGGACGGCCTGGAGAGCCGTGGCCTCTTTTCCGAGGCCTCGTGGGTTCGAATCCCACCCCCTCCGCCAGTTAGAAAAAGAGATTGCTGGAGCGTTCTAAGCTAAAGTTCGCCAACCAATTTTAGGCGCAAAATTATTTTTTTTGTCTTTCACAATGAATTTCGAGCTGATTTTCGAGCTGATATTTTTCCTGGTTCTTTGGTAGTTTGCCTTTCTGCTTCCGCTTCTTGGCGAGGCGGGCGGAAGAGAGAATTGGTCTTTGCTCTTCCGCTCGCTAAGCCCGTTAATAAAATCGGTTCGTATTTTTTTAAATACACACCGCCAGTTGGGAATTCTGTCGTTGGCCAATTTGAATTTAAAAGGATAAATTTTTATTTCTTTTTAAATAAATAATTGATTTATAATTAATTAACAAATGCTCATACTTTGGATAGTCATTTTTGTAATATCCTTGATTGCTCTTGTGAAAGGGTCTGATTGGCTCATTTCCAGCGCTGAGAAAATTGGGCTTGCTATTGGACTTTCGCCTTTTATCGTTGGAGTTACCATTGTCGGCATCGGAACGTCTTTCCCCGAACTTATTTCATCTCTTGCCGCTACCCTTAAAGGAGTGACTGAGGTAGTTGCGGCAAACGCCATCGGTTCTAATATTGCCAATATTCTGCTTATTGTTGGCATTTCTGCTGTTATTGGTCGTCGTCTGGTTGTAACTAAAAGCTTAATTGATTTGGATTTGCCACTTTTAGCTATTGCCACGGTTTTATTTTTGGGAGTTGTTTGGGATAAAAAAATTACTTTTGGCGAATCGCTTTTGATGCTTGCTACCTATCTGGTTTATTTGCTTTACACTGTTTTACATAAAGACACTGAGGATACTGATGAAATTTATGAAGTTTTACCTTCGCGAAGAGAGAGAAGAAAACATATTGCTGTCCAGAAAAAAGAAACATTCATTCGTCCCAAATTAGCCGGTAAAGATTTTATTATGCTTATTCTGGGGGTTATCGGACTGTTTTTGGGTGCGAAATATCTTATTGAGTCATTAGTAAAATTATCGGAAATATTGAATGTCGCCACCGGAGTTATTGCGATTACTGCTGTTGCTTTGGGTACTTCTTTGCCAGAGCTCCTGGTTTCAGCTAAAGCTGCTTTTCAAAAAAAATCAGAAATCTCTCTTGGTAATATTTTTGGCTCAAATATCTTTAATGCTTTTGTTGTTATCGGTTTTCCGGGGTTATTTAGTCTCTTATCAGTAGATAATCAAACTTTTGCTATTGGTGTACCAACAATGGCTTTTGCCACTTTCCTTTTTATAATTTCAGGCATTTCAAGAAGAATTCATATTTGGGAAGGTTTTTTCTATCTTTCTATATATATTCTTTTTATTGCCAAACTATTTAATTGGTTTTAAATGGAATCTAACAGTTAAACTTTCTTTAAAAGATACTTTTTTAGAGATTAGAAAAAATAATGCCCCAAAGCGCAAAAGAATTATTTGAAGAATTTCTAAAAACACCCCAGTCGAACCTTCAAGGAGAATCCTTTGTTTTTGAAGGAGTTTGCGAAAAAGACCTTTATAACATCACCGCGGCTTTTTCAATGAATAGCAAAACTTATATTGCAGGTAGAGTAGAATCCATAGAAAAGGAAGATGAATCATAAGTTCGATTTTTTAAGAAAGAACGAGGTTTAGTTACCAGTGCTTAATACCCCCTTTTTCGTTTAGAAGATACTTTTATCAATAAAATCGGAGTGGAATTTATTTTTGGAGGAGTAGAAATATTTTTTAATTCAAAAGAGCCAGTTACCGAATGGTTTTCTATCGGGGCAACATTTTTCAATCTATTCGGCTTCTTACCAAAGGACTTGACTTCATGAAGGATATTCGTCTAATTTCCTTGCCAAGAGGTGAGATCGAACTTTTTGCCAGATCTTAAGAGCCTTGTGTGGTTGGAACTGGTCAGGGTAAAATTGCTTTTATGAAAATTCCAAATCTAGCAATATTTAAAACCAGAATTAATTTGATATGCAAAAACCATTGAAGAACAATTTAGAGATCAAGAATATGGTGGCATAAATGAACTTCGCCTTTTCAAAAATGGCCAAATTGGTGCTATTGGCAACATTGTTTATATAGATAAGGAGGTTAAAAAACATTATTATGCGCTAGTATTTACATTTAATCCTCTCACTGCTGTTTCTTCACCACTACGCATTATCGTCACCAGAAAAAATTTCCCCCAGGACCAGTAAAATGTTTTTCAGAGCTCGAAGATGTTCTTTTTCAGGAGGTATGATACGTCACTCAAATAAACTTTCAACTCTTTATTATGCTCTCAGCGACATTAAAAGGTGTCGCCTTATTATTCCTGATCCTTTTAATTAAGAGTTATTTTATAAATTAAAAGCTAAAAAAACATATCATACTATTTTGAATCACAGGAGTAAATTATAAATTTTATCAATATTAAACTATATAAAGATTAGAGGGCATAAATCATAAAACAGTACTATTTATTGAATTTTTATAAACTAACTACAAAAGATTAGTGTTGAATAAGATAATAACTGGGAAGATTTAACTAAAATATATCTTCTCTTAAAAAATCTTTAGCAAATAATTACCGCTTTTGATGAACATTTTTAAAGGTCTTATAATATTAAAAAATGAAGGAGGTCAATATAATATTAGGAGCCGACCATAGGGGATTTGAACTTAAAGAGAAAATAAAAGAAAAGCTTGTTTCTCATGGATATAATTTTTTAGACTTAGGAGCTTATGAATATAATCCCCTTGATGATTATCCCGACATTGCTTTTAAGGTAGCCGAAGAGACAGTAAAAAATAAAAATAATAAAGGAATATTATTTTGCGGTTCAGGAATAGGAGTTTGCATAGCTGCAAACAAAGTAAGGGGAGCTAGAGCTGGGTTAGGTGAAGAAATAGAAATTGTTAAAAAAGCAAGAGAAGATGATAATATAAATATCCTTTGTATTCCGGCAGATTTTGTAGATGAAAACAAAGCCTTTGCTTTAATAGAAGTTTTTTTAAATACTCCATTCAAAAATCAAGAAAAGTATATAAAGAGAATACAAAAAATTGAGGAGTATGAAGATAAAAATTAATCTTCTAATTCTTTTCTTAGTTCTTCTATCAACTCTTTAGCTCTTCGAGTAAGTCTTTGGGGTATTTTAAGTATTATTTTAAGTATTAAATCACCACCCTTAAGTCCTTTCCCTGGAATTCTGATATAATCTTCTTTAAAGCCAGCTGGAATATGAATTTTTATTTTTTCTCCGAAATAATCATAAATCAAATCTTTTCCTAAAAGCAAATCAAAAATACTAATCTCTATTTCTCCTATAATATCCCTGCCTTTAATTTTATATTTAGGATGAGGTTTTATTCTTATTCTCACATATAAATCGCCAGATTTTTTAGAAATTGGATCTTGATCGCCTGCACCTGGAATTTTGATAATTTCTTTAGTATTAAAGTGTGGAGGTAGATTAATGTTTATTATCTCATCTTTAATAACATAGCCTCTTCCTTGACAGTTTAAACATATTCTTTCCGGGATTTTCCCTCTTCCTCCACAATTCTTACAAATTTTACTACTTTCAAATATAAAACCTGTAAAGAAGGATGATCGGGAAATAACTTTACCTGTTCCATTGCATACATTGCATCTAATTAAATTTTTTGTTTGACTACCTGTCCCATTGCACACGGTGCAAATCACTTTTCTTTTATAAGAAATACTTTTAACTGTTCCTTTTATAACTTCTTCTAATTCAATTTCTAAATCTAAAATAATATCTTTTACTTCTCTTCTTTCTGGATAAAAATCAAAAAATTCTTCAATAAGTTTAGATAATAAATCATCAAAATCTTGTGTTCTAAAAAATGAATGAAGATCAGCAAAATTAAATGGTGTATCAAAAATAAATCCTTCTTTCATCATTTTTCTTTTTTGGTCATATTCTGCTCTCAACTTCTTATCTGATAAGACTCTATATGCTTCTAAAATTTTTTTAAACTTTTCTGGATCTCCTCCCATATCAGGATGGTATTTTTTAGCAAGTTCTCTAAATTTCTTTTTAATCTCCTCTTCGGTGGCATTCTCTGGTACCCCTAATATTTGATAATAATCTTCCATTTTTAAATAAAAAATTAAAATTTAATTTTCTCTTTATAAGTTGGTTCTTTTTCAATTTCAAATAATCTAATTTTTTTTATAACATAAAATGGTATTAAACTAAAAATGCTAAAAACATATCCTAAAATGTAAAGCAGAGAATTTAGTATTAACAATAAAATTATAATGATAAAAATTTTATTAAAGTTTAATTTGTTTTTCTGTTCAGCTATATTTGCAGTTTGATTTTTTAAATATTGAGCTATTGCCTCTTTTAATGTTGATTCAGGTTTTAAATCTAAATTATATCGTTTATTTATTTCGCTTAATGACAAATTTATAGCTTCTTTTTTTGTAGCTTCATCTAATTGAAAGGCTACATTCCGTAAAATAATTTCTTCGATTTTAGTGTCTGGGGTTACTCCTATATTTAAAATTTCAAAAATAAATTTTGTTCTATCTACTAAAGTAATAATTTGATGTTCTGTTATTTGAGAAAAATCAAAATAGATTGCTAAAAATATTAAAAGAGTTAATAAGACAAAGAAAGAATTAGTATTCCATAAAATTCTAAAAGCATGAAACCAATTTATTTTTAAATTATTTCTTTCGAAATTTTTTACAAGAAAATAAGAAGTTAAAAGAAAAAGTCCATAAATAATAGATATATAAACAGAAAATTCGTTAGGGAATTTATAAAATAAGAATAAATAAAAACTACCGGCAATAGTGAAAATTAAAGAAAGAATTAAAGCTAAATAATCTGAAAAAAATATTATTGTAAGGAATATTAAGTAAAATATAAAACTTAAAAAAAAGTAAATAATTATCTTAAGATCAAAAGTAAAAATTCGATAAATTAGAAATAAACTTATAATCCAGAAAAATAAGCTTAATAAAAAAGTAATTGAATATCTTATTCTAGGTAAATTAATTTTTAAATATTCTTTTTCTGTAATTACCATTAATCAATTTTTTTTATTAAATTTGTTGACCTTCTTGTTTACCATAAAATTGATGCCCTATTTGAGATAAAGCCATAGAAAGTTCTTTGATTTTTTCTTCAATGAAATTAATGTCTTCTCCGTTTTTAGCATTTTCTAATTCTCTAATTTTATTTTCTATGTTAATTCTTAAATCTTCAGAAATTTTATCTTTGTATTCATTTAATATTTTTCTTGCTTGATAAATAAGATTATCTGCTTGATTTCTTGTCTCTGCTAATTTCTTTTTCCTCATATCTTCTTCTGCATGCATTTCTGCTTCTTTTTTAAGTTTTTCAATTTCTTCTTTAGACAAATTAGCGGAACCCTCAATTCTTATAGATTGTGTCTTGCCAGTTGCTTTATCTTTAGCAGTTACAGTTAAAATACCATTAACATCTATATCAAAAGTAACTTCAATTTGTGGAATTCCTCTTGGGGCTGGAGGGATACCTTCTAAAATAAATCTCGCTAATGTTTTATTATCTCTTGCCATTGGTCTTTCGCCTTGAACTACATGGATTTCAACCGCTGTTTGATTATCTTCTGCAGTAGTAAAAATTTCTGTTTTAGAATAAGGAATAGGTGTATTTTTAGGAATCATTGGGTGAGCAATACCTCCTAAAGTTTCAATTGCTAAGGTTAAAGGAGTAACATCTAAAAGCAATATTTCTCTTATATCTCCCTGCAAAATACCCGCTTGAATAGCAGCTCCAATTGCAACAACTTCATCAGGATTAATATCTTTTCTTGGTTCTTTACCAAAATATTCTCTAACCCTTTGTTGGATTAAAGGCATTCTTGTTTGCCCTCCTACTAAAATGATTTCATCAATATCTTTAGGAGTTAAATTAGCTTCTTTTAAGGTTTTATCAACAATTTCTATGGATCTTTCAACTAAATCTCTTGTTAGTTCTTCAAGTTTAGATCTTGTAATTTTAAAGTAAAGATGTTTTGCTTCTCCACCTACTGAAGTTATAAATGGTAAATTAATTTCTGTTTCATAAAGAGATGATAATTCCTGTTTAGCCTTCTCAGCTGCTTCTTTTAATCTTTGCAACGCTAGTGGATCTTTGCTTAAATCTACACCCTCTTGTTTTTTATACTCTTCTATTAAATAATCTATTATTCTTTGATCAAAATCATCTCCACCAAGATAAGAGTCACCTCCTATAGCTTTGGTTTCTATTACATTATCGCCTATCTCTAATATGGAAACATCAAATGTACCCCCTCCAAAGTCATAAACCAATATTTTTTGATTTATATTCTTATCTAATCCGTAAGCTAATGCAGCTGCTGTGGGTTCTGGTAATATTCTTCTTACATTAAAACCAGCAATTTCTCCTGCGGCTTTTGTAGCTGATCTTTGGGAATCATCAAAATAAGCTGGTACAGTAATAACAGCATCGGTTATTTTTTCTCCTAATTTTTCTTCAACATCCATCTTGATTTTTTGTAAAATCATTGCAGAAATTTCTTCTGGTCGATACCATTTATCACCCATTTTAACTTCAACACCACCATTTTCTGATTCTCTTATTTCGTAAGGTAATTTTTGTTTTGCTTTTTGAACTTCTGGATCAGAATATCTTCGTCCTATTAACCTTTTTATTGAAAAAATAGTGTTTTGAGGGTTTGTAATAGCTTGCCTTTTAGCTAAAATCCCGACTAATCTTTCGCCATTTTTAGAAATAGCAACAACAGAAGGGGTAATTCTACTCCCTTCTCTATTTTCTATCACCCTCGGTACTCCAGCCTCAACAATTGCTGATACTGAATTAGTTGTTCCTAAATCTATCCCTATTATTTTGGGCATGATTAATGAACTAAAACTTTTACTTTTGCGGGTCTTATTAGCTTACCATTTAATATATATCCTTTGGCTAAAACTTCTACTATTAAATTATCATCACTTCTATCGCAATTTTCTTTTGAGCATTTTTCTGTAGCAACAGCTTCATGGAATAAAGGATCAAATTTTTTGTTTTCTGAAGAAATAACTTCAAGCCCATGTTTAGATAAAATTTCAAAAAGCTGAGCTTGAATTAAGTAATATCCTTTACCTAAAGATGTATTTTTATCTGCTTCTGATAAAGAATTAAGGGCTAAATCTAGGCTATCTAAAACTGGCAATAGGTCGAGAATTAAATTTTCATTAGCATAAGCTACAATTTCCTTCATTTTATTTTCCATTTCTTTTTGATAATTCAACAAGTCAGCTTTAGCTCTTTTCCAGCCTTCTAAATATTCTTCCTTTTCCTTCTCTAATTTCTTAATAATCTCTTGAAATTCTTTAATTGTTTCTGGCTCAGATGGTAATTTTTCTTCAATTTGATTTTCCTCTGCCATTTTTATTTCTCTATTTTACTTATAATCTTTTCATAATTATTTTACTAAAGATTTTATAAATAAGAGGATAATCCATTCTTTTCACATTTAAGTAAAGTAGAGTATTTTTGCCTTTTCTCGTAGCAATAAGAGAAAATTTTTCAGAATTTTCCAAGCTAATATCTCGACCTATTAATATTTTAATTTCTTCATCTTTTAATTGTAATCTATCTAAAAATCTTTCTTTAATTGTTCTTAAAAACTGAGCAAACTCTAAAAGGATTTCTTTATTCTCGAATTCTGCATTTTTTAATACATATTCTAAACCTCCTTCGGTCAATTTATCGTTACTTTTTAATATGTAATACAAATTAAATTTATTAGCGATATAATCAATCAAATCATAACGGTTATGTTTATCTATATTTTCGTACAATTTTTCTAATTTAATGCTCTCTTTATTGATTTCTAAATAGTATTTCCATCCTTTATCAGTAGGAATTCTTCCAACGCTTTTTTGAATAGTAATTAAATATTTTTCCTCCACTAATTTATTTAAATATAACCTGACAGTAGATTCTGCTAAATTATTAAAATATTTTCTTTTCAATATTCTCGAACCTATAGGGCTTGCTTTTTTAATATATAAATTTATCAATTTATTAAATATTAAATTTTTAAGGTTTTGATTAGTCATTAAATTTTACTCAATTTTAATTTCCCTACCCTTTGTTTCCTTCTCTTCTTTGGGGAAAACTATTTTTAATATTCCATCTTCCATCTTTGCTCTCGTCTTATTTTCATCTACAACATATGGCAAATAAATAATTTTCTTAAAAGCTCCCTTTTTAATTTCTTTTCGATAATAATTTTCTTCCTTAACCTCCTTTTTTTCTTCTTTTTTACCTTCAATTATCAGTTTATCATCTTCTACTACAACTCTTATATCTTCAGGCTTTAAACCTGGTAATCCTACTTCTACAACTAATTCTTTGTCAGTTTCATAAATATCGACCGGGACAGAAGAAACAGTAAAGGTAGGAACTAATGCAGGAAAAAATTCTTCAGAAAATATTCTTTCAATTTCTTTAAATGGGTCCCATCTAATAATAGCCATGCTAATTTATGGTAACTTAATTCGACCTTATTCTTTCTAATAAAAATTATACCAGATTAGCGCCATAAATTCAAGGGCGCTATTCTTCTACTTTTTTAATATTTGCTCCTATTTTTTGTAATTTATTTACAATATTTTCATAACCTCTTTCGATTTTTTCTGCTTCATACAAAATACTCTCTCCATGAGCTGCTAATGCAGCTATAATTAAAGCTGCTCCTGCTCTAATATCTAAAGATCTCACTTCTTTTCCTTTTAGTAGTGTAGGTCCTATAATAATAGCCCGATGTGGATCTAAAATTTCTGCATTTGCACCCATATAAATTAATTCATTAATATAAGAGAACCTATTTTCATACATCCAATCATGAATTAATGTTACTCCTTTTGCTTGTGTAGCTAAAGCACCAAATAAAGGTTGTAAATCTGAAGGAAATTTGGGATATAACCCTACTTGTATTTTTGTGCCCTTTAATTCTGATGGAAAAATTTCTATATTTTTATCTCTTAATTTATATTTAAAACCCATCTCTTTCATAGTCATAAAAACTGCATCTAGTTCTTCAGGCAGAGTATTTTTTATTATTAAATGGCTTTTAGTAGCCCCAGCTAAAGCTATAAAAGTTCCTGTTTCTATATTATCAGGAGGTATTTTAAAAATAATTTTTTTCTTTAAAGTTTTTCTTCCTTCAATTTCTAAAAATGGAGTTCCTACTCCTTGAATTTTTACTCCTAATTTTTTTAAAAATTTACACAAATAGGAAACACTAGGCTCTGTAGCAGCTAATCTTATTTTTACTTTTTGAGGAATTAAAGAGAGAAATAGAAGTAAATTTTCTGTAGCTGTTACGCTCATTTCTTTTAATATAACTACATTTGTTAAAATCCTATTAAATTTAGCAAAAACATTTTCATTCTCTTTTATATCGCAGCCTAAATCTCTTAAGGCGTTTAGATGGACTGCAATAGAACGTGCTCCGATAATATCTCCTCCTGGTCTTGCTATTTCTACTTCTTTAAACAAAGAAAGCATCGGACCTAATAAAATTACTGATGCTCTTAATTTTTTTACTTCATCTATAATTAAAGATTTGTTTTTTACACTCCTACTATCAATAATTAATTTGTTATCTTCCCAAGTTATTTTGCATCCAAGATATTTTAAAATTTCTAACATAACAAAAACGTCAGAAATGCGTGGAACATTTATTAAAATATTTATCCCCCTATTTAATAATGTAGCTGCAATGATTTTTAGAGAAGTATTTTTTGATCCAGATATTTGTACCTCTCCTCTTAATTTTTTTCCTCCTTTTATAATTAAATAACTCATATTAATTTATCTAATAAAAATATAATAAACCCTATACCTGCCCCTATTGCATTTATAACCCAAAATTTAAAAACTATGTTTGCTTCATGCAAGCCCTTAGCTTCAAAATGATGATGAATGGGTGTTGATAGAAAAATTTTCTTTTTAAAAATTTTTTTAGACAAAGTTTGAAAGATAACTGAACCTGATTCAATTACAAAAATAGGAGCAATTATAGGGATTAAAAAATAAACTCCCTCTAATAAAGAGACCACTGCAATATAACTTCCTATTGCCATTGATCCTGTATCGCCCATAAAAATTTTAGCTGGGTAAATGTTATACCATAAAAAACATAAAATAGAAGCCATTAATATTACTGTCAAACTAGCTAAATTATAATTACCATTTATAAAGGAGATGATTGCTAAAACACCTAAAATTGAAAGCGCAACTCCTCCTAATAGACCATCTAAACCATCGGTCTCATTAGCTGAAAAACTCACTCCTATAATGTAAATTATCATAAACAAAGCAAACCAAAAAAAACTTAAATAATATCTTCCTAAAAATGGTACATAAATATACTTTATTCCTAATTTAGTAATGAACCACCAAACGACTATTAAAGAAAAAGCAAGATAGATTAACAATTTTTCCTTTATCTGTAATCCCCTTCTATTTTTAAAGGCAAAAATCCCCAATAAATCATCAATTGCTCCTATAATACCACCTAAAACTAAAAATCCTAAGGGTAAATAAGTCTCTCTTCTATTTAGAAAATTTATCCATCTACCGAATTCTGAATTAAAGAAAGAGAGAACTAAAATAAATAAAAGGAGAACAAGGGGTGATATCCAAAATATTAAACCACCCATTGTGGGAGTGCCAGATTTTTTAGCATGCAGTGATTGAAATATAGGAGCATTTTCTTTAAATACTTCTTTTTTTGCTTTGATTTTGTTTAAAAATAAAATCACTAAAGGGAAGATTAATAAAGAAATAAAAATACTTAAAATACCTAAGGTTAAAATTTTTAATAATAAAAATGTATCCATTTATTTATAATACTCTCTTAATGCTTTTATTATATATTCTCCATCGGCTTCTCTATTTTTAGAATTTAATAAACCAACAAATACAAGAGGGCTTTTTTCAAATTTTAGAATCATTATCAGACACTGACCAGCATCTTCAGTAAATCCTGTTTTACTTCCGAATATAATCGTTGGATATTTTTCTGTAAGTTTATTTGTATTATATAGGTGTCTTATAGTTTTACCTTTTAATACAAAACTTGCCTCACGAGAATATTCAAAAATTTCTGGTTTATTTTTGAGAATGAATTTAGATAGATTGTATAAATCTTTTAAAGAAGATTTATTATCGGGAGATACACCTGTAGCATCTTCAAAAGTTGTTTGATTTAAATTTAATAATTCCGCAAATTTATTCATATATTTAACAAATTCTGCTTTCCCTATCTTGCTTTGAATAATTTCTGCTGCTGAATTTGATGAAGAAATTAATAAAGTTTTCAATAAATCTTTAAGATAAAATATCTCTCCTTTTTTAAATTTTGTTTGATTTTCAGAATAATTTGTTTTAACTTCAAATTGCTCATTTTGTGAATATATATTTAAAGCAATTAAAGCAGTCATTAACTTAGTTAAAGAAGCAATAGATTTTTGTTCTTCTGAATTCTTTTTATAAAGAACAGGGCCTTCTAATTCTTTTATTAAAATGTTTTGAGCACTAATCTGTTGAGGATCTATTTTGAAATTTTTAACTTCTACAAAAGATTCTGCGGTGTATAGAGCATTTTCTTTGGTTATAGAATTTAAATTATTATTTAAGATATTCGCTGGTTGATTTAGTATACTTTTTAAAAATTCTAATAACATTAAAAATTCTAACATTTCTTATTAATTTTAATATAATTTAATTAAAAATGCGAAAGGCAAGAAATAGAAGTTTGAAAGGTAAAAGGTTGGAAAAATATTTCGCCCAGGAACTGAAAAAACTTTTTTCTTCAGCAGAGACAGAAATAAAGCCAAGGGTGATTAATATAAAAAAAGATTTCTGGGGTTTATTTGATGGCCTAACGTTTATTAGAAAAAAGAGAAAATTTATTTTTTGGCAAATAAAAGGAGGTAAAATTCCCAAAAAATTCTTTCAAAATTATTGGAAAAATGTAGAGCCCTTCAAGAATTCTAAAATAATAATACTTTTGATTGAGAAATACAAAAATAATTGGAAAATTTATCTTTCTCCAAATAAATATATTAATTCAATAAAAGAACTTAAAAAGTTAATTTAAATTTATTTCAATGTTTTTGTTTGAACTTTTAACGATATAGCAGCTCCTATAGCACCACCTATGCTTTTTAAAATTTGTCTTACTGCATTAACTGTCTGACCTTTTTTACCTATTATTAATGCTAATACTTCTTTAGGTCCATTTATTTCGACCAAAACGCCTCTTTCATCAATTTTTGCATCAATTTGAAGTTGATTAACCTTACTTTCATCGACCCATAAAGAAAAAAGTTTTCTCAATCGACTTTTGATTTCTTCTAATTTTTCGCTCATTTTAGAGCTACTTTAAATTGCGACCATTTCTCTAAATTTCTAAGAGAAAAATTAATTTTAACATATTATAGTTTGCAAAGCAAATTTTAAAAGCAAAATCAAATAGCCCAGAGCTTTTTATACACAACAATTAACTCGCCCTGGGCTATTTAAATACGCGACGAAGAAGAGCTTTCTTCTTCATTATCTCCTCCCTTGCTATCTTCTGTGGTAACGTTTGTTTCTTCTGTTTGTTTTTGCTCTTCTTCGCCATCTACAAATAAAATCTCTTCCCTTGCCATTTTTTATTTAATAACTTAATTACGACCTTAAACAATTTAAAATAGTCCATTTTAGGACCTTATTAAAATTATAGCATAAATGAAATTATAATTCAAGTCTTTATCCTCCAGATTCTTTTATGATTTTAATATCTTCTTCAAATCTTTCAGCAATTGACATCACTGAATCTCCATAAAATCTGTATGCTGGATTAGACCAATTAGATCCTGCAAAATAAATCATTGCTGCTTTCCATTCTGCGTTATAAGTACGAAGGTTAGCTCCTGCTTCTGCAAGTTTAACACCAGCTGCTACAAAAGCGTGGTAAATATTCCAAGGATTAGGAGTTCCTCCAATTAATTTTGATATTTTATCTTCATAAGCTTTCCATGTAGAGGGGATAAATTGCGCAGGCCCCATTGCACCACCCCATCCAAAGCTCATAGGACAAGAAACTGGAGTATTATAAGGATCTAATCCTAATTTTTTAGTTAACTCTAAAAACACAGGAACATCTCTTGTAGGATGCATTACTCTTTCCACTCTATTTCCTGTCTTTGCATTTATACCTGATCCTGTTTGAGGATCAGTTAAGTAACATTGCCCAACATTTCTTCCAAGATCTGATTCTTGTTTTAAAACTGCCAATAAAAAGGCTGGTCTGACACCAGTTAATTTGCTTACAAGCTCGGCATATTTTAAGGCTTCTCCAAAATTAATAGGTGAAACTCCACCAGCTAATCTAAATAGTTGCGCTCTTATTTCTGCAGCTCTTTTTTCTTTTTCTGTAAGGATTTGTTGATATTTTCTTTCTTGCCCTTTAGTAATACTTAAAAGTTTATCTTTTTCCTGTTGTAAGTTCGTCAATTCATTTCTTTTCATATCTGCAATTTTTAATAAGTTTTCTTGCTCTTCTATAGCATCTTCAAGTTTTTGTTTTTGGTAATCTAAATTTTGCTTCAATTTTTTAAGCTCATTAATTTGCTCATTAATCGAATTTTGAAGTTTATTTAAATAAACAATATTAGAAAAATAATCGGACAAGCTTTGTTCTGCTAATACTACTTCAATAAAAGATTTTTGAGAAAGTTGATAATAGGTTCTTAAAGTTCTTGTCAAATTTAGTCTTGAAGAAGATATCTTTTTTTCTGCTTCTTCGATAGCTTTTTTAGTATCATTTATTCTTTTATTCAAAATATTTATCTCATATTTAATTGCCTGAATTTCTAATTCAGTTTTTCTAATTTGTGCGTTCAAATATCTTATTTCTTGTTCCAAGCTTCTTTTCTGTTTGGATAAACGATCTATTTCTGCTCTATAAACTTCAATTTCTTTAAGAATTTGTTTTAATTCACCCTCTAAGCTTTCTTTTAACTCTTTAATATTTTGGGTATTTTGAGCTAATAAATTGCTGTTAATTTTTACATTTATCACATTAGATATGGGAGCACCTGCATTCAAATGGGAGATAAAAAGAAAGAGCATAAAAAAGAACAAGATAATAGATTTATAACCAAATAAAATTGAAAATTTTCTTCTATTTGATGGCGTTAAATCTCTATAAGTATATTTTTTTATATCTTTAATTATTTTAGTCATAATTTATTATTCAGTCTCTTCTTGAGATTCTTCTTGGAGTATTACTGTGGCTATCGGAGTTTCAGGGTTTACTAAAATCTTTATCGATTCTGGTAATTTTAAATCTTTTATGTAAATAGACTCACCTGGTTTTAAATTAGAAACATCAATTTCTATGAATTCTGGGAGATCTGTTATTTTTCCTTCAACTTCCAATTCTGTTAATGATTTATTTAATATATAACCTTCCTTTGTTATAACTTCTTCTCCTTTAAAAATAATAGGAATAGTAGTAGTTATTTCTTGCAATAATGATGGCACATATATATCGAAATGGATAGCTTCCAATGTAATAGGATGTTTTTGAATTTCTTGTAGAATTCCCATTAATTTTTTATTATTCAATATAAATATAAATCTTTGATGAATCTGTTTTAAATTTTTTTCAAAAGTTTTTTTATCAATAATAACAGCTTGGCTTTCGATTTCTGGACCATAAATAACTCCTGGAATATATCCTTGTTTTCTATAAAATTCTGCCTTCTTAAGGGGATCTCTAAGCTTTACTTCTATCATTTTATTTAATTTTACTACAAAATATTTCTAATATTTAACTTAATATTTTTAAATTTAATCAGATCTTTTTCTTTTAATAAACCTGTTTGGGCACCTATCTCTTTTAAATTATAAGCTACATTTACGCTAGAAAGTTTGAGTGCTAAAAATAATACATTTTCTTCTAATTTCCAATTATTTTTTAATAAAATGGCAAAAAATGTACTAGCATAACTATCACCAGCTCCTGTTGTATCTATTGCTTTAAATTTTTTAAAAGCTTCACAGAAATAAATATTATCCTTTGTAATTAACATGCTTCCTTTCTCTCCTAATGTTAATAAAATCACATCATTTTGGTTGAATTTATTTTTTAGTTCTTGGGCTATATTTATACCATTATTTTCTTTTGTTTTTAACAAAATTTTAGCTTCCTCCAAATTCAAAGTAAAAAAATTAACTTTTCTTAAAATATCTATGGCTTCTTTTTTAGAAACGAAATATTTAGATGGGGCAAGCCCTAATATATTGTCGTTTCTCTTAAGCTTATTAATAATATATAACCACGTCTTTAAGGAAGTATTGCCAGTAGAGATCAAATAAGCTGAATTTTTATCATAGATAATATCCTTTTTGTTAAAAATTTCAGCTCCTCTATAAGTAAATATGTATTTTTCTCCTTTGTTAGAAAGAAATATAAAAGAAAGCGCAGAGTTTCCTTTTGTATACCTTATTAAACAATTTAGATTTTTTTCTTCTATTCTTTTTTTAATTATTCTTCCAATAAAGTCATTACCTAATTTTATAATTGCAATTGAGTTTAAACCTAAATTTTTGAAATTGTAGGAAAAATTTAAGCCTCCTCCACCTATGTCTATAAAAATCTTTTTTGCTTCATTTTTTTCTTTTAATAAAGTTGGATTCTTTAAAAAATTTAGATCATCAAATATAAAAAATATATCTAAAGTCGCTGTTCCAATTGAATATACTTTCATTTATTTAATTATAAATTAATTTATTTAATTTGAAAAGTTAATAGACGTCATATGTCTATATTTTAAACATAATTTAAGAAGTTAAATATAGCTTTAATTTTTTCTTAATTTTTAATAATTTTCAGTGCTAAAATCAGACTTTAATTTAATTTTTTATATATCTTTTATAATAATCTTATTAATTAAAATGAGGAGATCGGAAGAGCGTCGTGTAGG
>CAZZNB010000006.1:0-14186 GCA_964655375.1 uncultured Candidatus Saccharibacteria bacterium | reverse complement strand
TAAAATATTATCTAACTTACATGTTTGAAAAATATTTTGAAAATATGTTATAACATAATTAGGCGGGCTGGGGGAGATTTTGAGTTACTTGGAGCCCTTTGTGGCTCGAGAGCCCCGGTTTTTATCCCCCAGCTCGCTATTTTTATTTATTTTATATTTTCTTTAAATTTATCTTCTATTGTCTAACCCCCTTTTAATTTGTATTAAAATTAACTTTGTTAAATTATAATTTATTCAGGAGGCTGGGGAGATCATATAAATTAGTGCCTTAAAGGGCACGAGAGGGTTCTAACTTCCAGCTTCCTATTTTTATTTATAATTTTTAATAAGCCCCTGTAGCTTAATTGGAAGAGCGCCTCCGTCCTAAGGAGGAGGTTGCAGGTTCGAGTCCTGCCAGGGGCATTTTTTATTTATTTTCACTTTTTATCAACTTTTTGTTATTTGATTTTTTTATAAGTTTTTTTATAAACTTATTTAATAATGGATGAGAAAATTATTAAAACCTTACCTCATAATATTTCTGCAGAAGAAGCTCTGCTAGGTTCTATTTTAATTGATCCAGAAGCAATTTATAAAGTTGCTGATATTATTTCTCCTGAAGACTTTTATAAGCCTGCTCATCAGATAATTTATTCTGCAATTTTATATTTGTTCGAAAAAAGAGAAGCTATTGATATTTTAACTGTTACTAATAGGCTGAAAGAAATAAATGAATTAGATAATATTGGAGGGCCATCATATCTTTTTGAGCTTATAAATAAAACACCCTCAGTAATGAATGTTGTTCATTATGCAAAAATCATTAAAGATAAAAAAGCGAGAAGAGATATGATTCAAATGTCATATGAAATTCAAAAATTAGCATTTGATGAAGAAAAGGACCCAGAGGAATTAATAGATGAATTAGGTGCAAAAATATTTAAAGTAGCTGAGAAAATTTATCCTAAAGAATTTTCTCATATCTCTAAGTTTTTAGAAGAAGCTTATCAAAGAATTGAAGAATTGCACACACAAGAAAGAAAATTAAGAGGAATATCTACAGGTTTTCCTTTGTTAGATGAATATTTAGGAGGATTCCAAAAATCAGATTTAATTATTTTAGCTTCAAGACCTTCTTTAGGAAAAACTGCATTAGCTTTAACAATTGCAAGAAATATCGCTATTAATGAAAATATACCCGTAGCTATTTTTAGTTTGGAAATGTCTAAAGATCAAATTATAGATAGATTAATTGCTGGAGAAGCAGGGGTAAGTTTATGGAGATTGAGAACAGGCAAATTGATGTATGAAGGAGATATAAATGAATTAGCATTAATTTCTGAAGCATTAGACAGACTAAATCAAGCCCCAATTTATATTGATGACACACCTAACTTATCTCCTTTACAAATAAGAACAATGACAAGAAAATTAAGACACCAAATAGGAGAAATTGGATTAGTCATTATTGATTATTTACAACTTCTTAAAAGCCATAAAAGTTATGATAGTAGAGTACAAGAGATTACAGAAATTTCAAGAAGCTTAAAAGAATTAGCGAGAGAATTAAATATTCCTATTTTAGCGATTTCTCAACTTTCAAGAGCTCCAGAGCAGAGAATTTCTCAAATACCAAGACTTTCAGATTTAAGAGAATCTGGCTCAATTGAACAAGATGCTGACGTTGTTTTGTTTATTCATAGACCGAAAGAGGTGGGGCAAATTGCGCCTTCTAATCAAGCAGATATCATTATTGCTAAACAAAGAAATGGTCCATTAGGTGTAGTTACATTATATTTTGATCCTGAAACTACTTCATTCTACTCTACTGAACAAACAATTGAAGAAATTGAGCTTCATTAATACTAAAAAAATATTTTATAATTAATTTCGAAAATGTTACACAAAATTTTTTCTTTTCTAAAAAAAGATTACATAAAAGAATGGATGCCTATTGTTGAAAAAATAAATTCTTTAGAAAAAGATTTTGAAAAATTAACTGATGATAAATTAAAAGAAAAAACAATAGAATTTAAAGAGAGGTTAAAAAAAGGAGAAAGTTTAGATAATATCTTGCCAGAAGCTTTTGCTCTTGTAAGAGAAGCTAGTAAAAGATCTTTAGGGCAAAGGCATTATGATGTTCAACTTTTAGGTGGGATAGGCTTGCATAAAGGAATGATAGTTGAAATGATGACTGGAGAAGGTAAAACATTAACTGCAACATTAGCAGCTTATTTAAACGCACTAACAGGAGAAGGGGTTCATATAGTAACTGTTAACGATTATCTAGCTAAAAGAGATACTGTTTGGATGGGGCAAATTTATAATTTGTTAGGAATAACTGTTGGTTGTATAGTAAATGAGGCAAGTTATTTATATGATCCTTATTTTACATCTGAAGAAATAGATAGAATAAGAGACCAAACTGCAAGTTTTAAAGTTTTTTATGAATATTTAAGGCCTGTTACTAGAAAAGAAGCTTATGGAGCTGATATTGTTTATGGCACTAATCATGAATTTGGTTTTGATTATTTAAGAGATAATTTAGAAATAGATAAATTTAATGTAGTCCAAAGAGGATTTAATTATGCAATTGTTGATGAAGCTGATAGTATTTTGATTGATGAAGCTAGAACTCCTTTAATAATTTCTGGCTATCAACAAGAGCCTGCAGAAACTTATTATTTATTTGATGCTATCGCTAAGATGCTCAAAAAAGATATAGATTTCGTTATTGATGAAAAGAAGAAAACAGTATATTTGACAGAAGAAGGGCAAAATAGATTAGAAAGTATTTTAAAATATAATCCTTACAAAGTTGAAGATTTGCATGCTATTCATCATTTAGAACAAGCATTAAGAGCTAATTATTTATTTTTCAAAGATAGAGATTATATTGTAAAAGATAATCAAGTTTTAATAATTGATGAGTTTACTGGGAGAATAATGTGGGGCAGAAGATGGTCTGGAGGATTACATCAAGCTATTGAAGCAAAAGAAAGAGTACCTATTCAACCAGAAACTAAAACTATTGCTGAAATTACTATTCAGAATTTATTTAGGAAGTATAAAAAATTAGCTGGAATGACAGGAACCGCTGCAACTTCTGCAGAAGAATTTTATAAAGTATATGGGTTAGATGTTGTTGTAATTCCACCTAATAAACCCTGTATAAGGATTGATCATCCGGATAAAATATTTTTAACTGAAAAGGAAAAGTGGGATGCTGTTGTTGAAAAAATAAAAGAATTATATGAAATTGGAAGACCGGTCTTGGTAGGTACTACTTCAATAGAAAAAAATGAACTTTTATCAAAGAAACTAAAAGAAAAGGGAATTCCTCATCAAGTTTTAAATGCTAAAAACCACGAAGAAGAAGGTAAAATTATAGCTCAGGCAGGGAAATTGAAAGTAGTAACTGTAGCTACAAATATGGCTGGAAGAGGAGTAGACATAATTTTAGGAGGAAACCCTCCAAATCCCGAGGAGTCTCAAAAAGTAAAAGAATTGGGAGGTCTTTTTGTTATAGGAACAGAAAGACATGAAGCAAGAAGAATTGACAATCAATTAAGAGGAAGAGCAGGAAGGCAAGGTGATCCAGGAGAAACGCAGTTTTTTATTTCTTTAGAAGATGATTTAATTAAAATTTTTGGAGGAGAAAAAATTAAGCAATTATTAGAAAAATTAAAAATAGAAAAAGGACCAATAGAACATCAATTAATTACAAAAGCTATAGATGAAGCTCAAGCAAAAGTAGAGGGATATAATTTCGATATAAGAAAACATCTTTTAGAATATGATGATGTTATCAATGCACAAAGAGAAAAAATATATAGCGAAAGAAGAGAAATTTTATTTGATAATATTGACTTAGAAAAATTCATTCAAAAAGAGTTTGAAAAATTTTTGGAAGAAGATGAAAGCTTGATTAGATATTCATTGAAAATAGAGGGAGATGGAGAAATAAAAGAAAAAGCACAAGAAAAATTTTGGCATCACTATAATTTCTTAAAAGAAAATTTCGATGAAGGAGGTTGGTACAATATTTTGAAAATTACTATTTTGAGAATTTATGATTATTTATGGGCTGAACATTTAAGCTATTTAGAAGAGTTAAAAGAAAGTGTTAGCTGGAGAGGCTATGCTCATAGAGATCCATTAGTTGAATATAAAAAAGAAGCCCTAGAAAGTTTTGAAAATTTTCATAGATTACTAAGAATTAATTTAATTCAATATCTAATGAATATGACTGTAAAAAAAGAAACTCCTAAAATAGGAAGAAATGATCCATGCCCTTGTGGT
This sequence comes from uncultured Candidatus Saccharibacteria bacterium, assembly GCA_964655375.1. Lineage (GTDB taxonomy): Bacteria > Patescibacteriota > Minisyncoccia > UBA6257 > HR35 > JAGDVT01. Next base: position 9,905 of record CAZZNB010000006.1, on the reverse strand, counting down.
TCAGGTAAAAAATGGAAAAAATGTGGGATGCTAAATACTCCAGAACATCAGGAAAATATGAAAAAACTTAGAGAACAACAAAAAAGTAAAAAAATATAATCTTTCAAAACATCTTATAAATTATTATTTTATTTTAATTTACATCCGGTTTTTTGAGACAATATTTCAAAAGATTGAACCCCTAATAATCTTTCACCATTAGGTAAAATCCAGGTTGGCACTACTTCTATGCTTTTTTTAATGCAAATCTCAGGATTTTCTAAACAATCAAAATATTTTAAATATAGTAATGAGTTGCCGAACATTTCTTTTTGTTTAGTACAATGAGGACATGTTTTAGATACATATAATTCGACCCCTTTTTCAGTTAAACATTTAGCGAAATTATCTAAAGAATTTGACGTAGAGGTTGAATTTAAAGAAGAAGTGCTTTCTATTGTTCTATTAGTGTTTTTAGAATTTAAATTTTTTTCAAGTTCTTGTGGTTCAATTTCTTTTACTTCTAGATCTATATTTTTTTCTTTAATCGGAATTTCTTCAATTTGCACTGGTATTTCTTTTGTTTCAAAAGTGAAATTAGGTTGGTTAACTTTTTGTTTATTATAAAAAATAATCAAAAATAAAATTACAAAGATTCCTAAGACAAAAATAAATATAAAAAAATTTCTCTTCATTATTTATTAATTATAAAAATTTTCTGATCCAAAACAATACTAAATTTTAGTTAATCTATGTTAAATCAGAAACTTTTATAAGAAATTTGAATATATTATCTTTTTCATTAAAAATCTGATATAATACTTAATTATTTAAGTAAAAAATAATGATGCATAAAAAATATATAAAAATAAACGATACTATCACAAATTATCTTTTTTATTTTCTATCCTTCCTATTTTACTTTCTCAGGCAAATTCATTTGTAATCCCAATACTCTAAAGCCGGTTAAATACGGTTAAAAAGGATTATTAGTTAAAAATCTTCAAGTATGTTTAATTGAAGCAGGATATAATATATCTACAGGAATTACTGGTTATTATGGTTCTCAAACTAAAAAAGCAGTTAGAAAATTTTATTTTGATTGGTATGGAAAATGGAGTGGGAACAATATAGATTCAAAAGACATACTTAAACTTAAGGAAAAATTATTAAATAAAAGAACTCAACCTATTACAAAAACAGGAGATGGGGCTTTAAAAATAATAAAAAGAATCAAATTAATGAATTATGATAGAATTAATTATTTAAATATATCTTCTGATGGAGAATATAGTTATGTAGAACTTATTAGAGATTTTAAAAAATATATCCAAATAAACGATAAAATAGCCTTATTATAATTGGGCCATCTTTACTTTTACAAAAGACAAGAAAGCATATATAGCCTATATTTCTGGGAATGAATTAGTAATTAGAGAAGTGTAATAAAATTTTTGAAATTTAGAATATTTATTTTTATTTTGTATTTTAAATATAATATTAAATAATATTAAGATAAAAAGACTTAAAAAAGAAATGCCTTATAAAAAACTTAGTAACTTAGTCTCCCTATTATCATTATGCATAATTTGGTTTTTTATTATCTCTCCTTCCTATTCTCAATCAACAATACCTCAATATAAAGGTAAAATAGGAAATTATCCTATTACTATAGAAGTGTATAAAGAAGGAAAGGATAAGATAAAAGGAAGATATATGTATGACAAAGTAGGAAAATGGTTAAGATTAGAAGGAAAAATATTAAAAAATAATAGAGTAATTATTTATGAATATGATGATGAAAAGAATAAAATTACTGGAAGATTTATAGGTAAAACAGAAAAAGGAAATATATTAAAGATTGAGAAACATATAAGTTACAAAACAAAGAAATATTTGAATGTTAAATTACCTCCATTGCTTTTAGAAGACGAGTGGATAACAAAAATTCAAAGATTTGCTTTAAGAAATTATTATGAAATAGAAAACATAGGAATCTCTCCTACCGGAAAATACTTATACTTAAATTACCGAGATACAAAAGGGAATTATTATTTAAGAATAAATGATAGAGAATACGGGCCTTATGATTTCAAAGTAGATAAAATAATTTTTTCTAATAATGATTTAAATTATGCATGGAAATTTACAAAAGATTTTAATAAATATGTACAAATTAATGATAAAATATTAGGGCCATATGATGAAGTAGGGAATATAGTTTTTTCTGAAAATGGTAAAGATTTTGGGTTTTCTTTTTTGAAAGACCATAAATTATATATACAAATTAATGATAAAATATTAGGGCCATATGAAAAACCATATTTCCCTTATTCAGATATTTCAGGCTTGCTTCCTCATATAATATTCACAAATAAAGGCCCTATATATGGATGGAAATTTCAAAAATATAATGAGTATTATGTTAGAATAAAAGATAAAATATTTGGCCCTTACGAATTTGTAGATGATCCTATTTTTTCCTTTGATGGCAACATAGTAGGATGGAGATATATGAGAGAAAATAAATGGTTTGTACAAATAAATGATAAAACTTACGGGCCTTTTAAATTTGCTACGGCTATAGTTATTTCTCAAGATGGATTAAGTTATGCATGGGCTTTTATCAAAAAGAATTTTAAAATTAATGAATATTATATTAATTTAAATGGAAATGAATATGGTCCTTATTTAACAGTTGATTTTATTGACGTAAGTGATTTTATTGAATCAACAATTACTTTTTTACCCAAATCTTCGCCCAAAATTATTTTATTACCTAAAAATAACTTTGCTGTTATAATCTGGGATCCTAATTATGGATATTTTGTTTATGTGAATAACAAGAAATATGGGCCATATTCCTATATCCCTTCTGAAAAAATAGTTTATACTCCAGATGGATCGAAGATTGGCTGGGCATTTGTTTCAAAAGATGATGAGAAATATTATGTTCAAATAAATGATAAAACATATGGCCCTTATGAAAGCATAGAGAAATTTATTTTAACGCCTACAAAATATGTAATTCTAGAAAGAGTTTCTAAAAAGGGTTTAGATATTATTCATATTAACAATGCAAAATATGAATCAACTTTAGTTATTTCAGAGATTAAAGTTTCTAATGATGGAGAAAAGGTTGCTTGGAAACTACGAAGTGGTAGTTTTGAATATATTCAAACACCAGAAAAAAGATTAGGTCCTTTTAGCAAGTTAGAATTTATTTTCACTTCTGATAATAGATTACTTATAGTATATATAAATAATAATGAATTAGTTAAAGGAGATTTCAAAAATATTGAAAAATTATTTAGATACGTAGAGGTTAAAATACCTGAAATTTGGTTCCAAAAGGCAATAATAGAAGTAGGCCTATTTAATAATGGACGCAGTTCTTATCTTATTGTTAAAGATAATAAAAATAATGAATATTATTTGCAAATTGATGAAAAAGTATATGGTCCTTATAAATTTATAAAAGAAATTCATTTCTCAGAAAAATCTTATGTTTATGGTTTTAGATTTAAAAAAGAAGATTCTTGGTATGTTCAAATAAATAACAATATTTATGGGCCCTATAATCTTGCAGATAACTTAAAATTCTCAGCAGATGGTACTAAATTTGGTTGGATTTTTTCTAATGGCTATAAAGAATATTATGTTCAAATCAACAATAGTATATATGGACCCTATGAATTTGCTAATGATTTAACAATATCTAAGGACGGTAAAAAAGTAGGTTGGTCTTTTAAGATAGGTAACAAAACTTATCTTAAGATAAATAATAAACAATATGGCCCTTATGCCTTGATTGCTTCATTAGAAGAAATTGAAGGTGCAAATAAATTTGTATGGAAATATATTAAAGTTAAAAAAGATTATTATTTATCAATAGAAGATGGGCGAACATATGGGCCTTATGATTATATATGGAATTTTGCATTCTCACAAAATGGAGATAAAATAGGAATAATATTTTCTCGTGAACAAAGATTCTATTTAAAAATCAATCAAAAGGAATACGGGCCTTATGAAAATATATTTCATTTAGATATTTCAAAAGATGGCCTCATCTATGCTTATACTTTTAGAGAAAAAAACGGATGGTATGTTAATGTAAATGATAAAATATATGGACCATACGATTTTATTGAGAGATTAAAAATTTCCCCTAATGGAAAATATGTATGGTGGCAATATAGAATGGACTTTCCTGAAGGAACTAAATATTTCTTTTCTATAAATGGTAAAGATTATGGTCCTTATAGATATCCATATTGTACAGATATTAAATTCTCATCAGATTATACTAAGTTTGGATGGGCTTGCATGAAAGAAGATAATTATTATTATATCCAAATAAATGAAAAAGAGTATGGCAAATATTTCGAAATTCCCAATCTTTTCTTTAGTGCAGATGGTAATACTTATATAGTTTATCCTATTCTAGGCGCAGAGCAAATTATAATAGAAAGATTAAATTAATAGTTCTAAATGGATATTTTTAATTTTGAAACAATCGGAAAATATTTTCTAGGATATAAGAAATCTGATAATTATTTTTTATGAGTATTAAAGAAACAACACTAGCCGATGAAGTATTAACTTGAAAATTGTTATACTTTAACTTATAACTAAATCAAAATAAAAGTAATAAAAATATTATAATTAGATTTTAATTTTATTAATTTGAAAAGGTTGACTATTTTTTAATAAATAGATTATAATTTAGAAAGCAAGCTAAAATCAAAGGAGGGGATGAAAAATGGAAAATATAAGAAGAAGACGGGAAGAGCTGAATAGAATATTAGAACAATTAAGAAGAGGCCTAATATATATACAAGAAACAACAAAATTATTGGAATATGCAGATTTATATTTAGGCAGAGAAGAAATAGAAAAAAGAGCTATAGAAATATTAAAAGATATTTTAAGTTTCTACAATGATATAAAAGAAAGAGGTGAAGTAAGGGGAATTAAGGTAAGAAGTATGATAGATAAAAAGGGAATAGTAGAAATAGAACTTGTTGAGAATATAATGGTTATTAGAACTAAACTTTGTTCCCCGCGTGTTATAACTATAAATATAAAATTAGAATATAAACTATATGAATATGATTTAATAAGATTTTTATTTGGTTATGTACCGTATTATCTGATATGCCATATTAGTGAATTAGATAGTGCAGAGATTAAAAACATGATAGCAGATCAGGTAAATAAGAATGTTAAAAAGACTCGTAAAGAAATAGAAGAAATAAAAGTAGAAACAGAGGTTTTTTAAAATTTAATCCCGGCACTAACAAAAGTGCCGGGTTTTTTAATATTATTATTAAGGATAACTTAATTTCTCAATGAAGCGGAGGGTGCGGGACTCGAACCCGCAAGCTCCCTAAAACGGGAGCACGGCTTAGCAGGCCGTCGCCTTACCATTCGGCACAACCCTCCAATATGGTATAATTATAACATGATTATTAATTATGATGAAATAAATAACCCTATTTGGATAAGAACCCTCCAGTTTTTGGAGGGCTGTTTTTGAACAGGTTAAAAATCTCGAAATCATAGAAAATAAACTTAATGAACCAGATTTTTGGAATAAAGAAGAAAATTTGGAATTGTTAGAAAAATATGAATTTCTAGAGAACTTAAAAGAAAAACTAGAAAAATTGAATCAATTATTACAAAGCAAAGATTATAATAATGCTAAAAAAGTTTTAAGAGAGATATACTTTGATTATTGTCTAAAAGATTATGAATATAAAAAGAATTCTGTTATAATGAGTATTTATGCTGGAACCGGAGGGAAAGATGCAGAAGATTGGGTTGGTATTCTATTGAAAATGTATGTAAATTTTTTTGAAAAACAAAAATTTCACTACAAAATAACAGATTCAAACCAAAATGAATATGGGGGTTATAGATATGTTGACTTAAACTTAGAAGGAAATTTTGTATATCCAATTATGAAATTTGAAAAGGGTGTTCATAGATTAATTAGAATTTCTCCATTTTCAGCAAAAGGTTTAAGGCATACAAGCTTTGCATATGTTGAAGTTTTGCCTTTAATAGAAGATCCTAAGATCGAAATAAGGGATGAAGATTTGGAAATTGAAACTTTCAGAGCAAGCGGGAAAGGTGGGCAAAATGTAAATAAAGTAGAAACAGCCGTTAGAATAAAATATAAACCCCTAAACATTGTTGTAACATGCCAAAGTGAAAGAACTCAACATCAAAATAAACAAATTGCTTTACAAATATTAAAATCAAAAATACAAAGTTTATTGAAAGAGATGAAACTTAAAAAAATTGAAGAATTAAAAGGGAAGAAAGTTGAAATATCTTGGGGGCATCAAAAAAGATCTTATGTTTTTGATCCTTATAAATTAGTGAAAGATCACGAATATAACTATGAAACGAATAAATTGGAAGAAATTTTAGAAGGTCATTTAGAATTAATTCATCCATTAGGAGCTTTACTATGATAGTTTTTAAGAATGTAACAAAAATCTACTTCCCAAACATAACTGCAATAGATAAAGTAAGTTTTGAAATTAAAGCAGGTGAGTTTGTACTTTTTGTAGGAAGATCTGGAGCAGGTAAGACCACTATTTTAAAATTAATAAGAAAAGAAGAGAATCCAACTCAAGGACATATTTTTTATAAAAATTGGGATTATCATAGAATGCGCAATAAGGAAATAACTCTATTAAGAAGAAAAATAGCTGTAATTTTTCAAGAATTTAAATTATTGCTCGATAGAACTGTTTATGATAATATTAGATTACCATTGGAAATTCTCGGATTATCACCTAAAGAAATTTTTAAAAAGACAGAAGAAATGTTAAGATTGGTTGATTTGTGGAGTCATAAAACTGTTTTAGCGAAGTATCTTTCGGGAGGAGAAAAACAAAGATTAGCCATAGCTAGGGCCTTATCTGTAAACCCAGAAGTTTTATTAGCAGATGAACCTACAGGGAATTTAGATCCTATTTCTTCTATGGAAATTGTTGAACTTTTAAAGAATATTAACGACCAAGGAATAACTGTTATTTTGGCTACGCATCATAAAGATATTGTAAATTATTTAAATAAAAGAGTAATCACTCTTCATCAAGGTCGTATAGTTAGAGATGAAAATCCAGGTAAATATACTTTGGTTTAAATTTCAAAATGCTTTATTTGATAAGAATTATTAAAGAAGGGTGGGGTATTTTTAAAAGACAAAAAATAATAACTTTTGCGAATATATTTGTTACTTTTTTAATGTGTATTTTTATTTTTATAGGAATTTTTTCTTACTATTTTTTAAATGAGAGCATCGAATATGTGAAAGATAGGCTTGATTTTTCAATTTATTTCAAAGATGAGGCAGATAAAAATGATATTTTAAAACTTAAAAACATCATAGAAAATTTTCAAAATGTAGAAAGAGTTACATATGTAACTAAAGAGGAGGCCCTTGCAAATTTCCAGAAAAAATTTATTTCTAATCCAATTTTAGTAAAAGCATTAAATGAATTAAAAATAAATCCTTTTGTAGATTATATAATAGTAAGAGCAAAAACTCCAGAAGCTTATGATGAGATTGCTAATTATGTTGAAAGTTCACCTTATAGAGCTATTATAGATTTTTTGACTTATTCAGAAAACAGAAACGTTATTTTAAGATTCATTCATTTTTCAAATTACTTAAAGTTTTTTGTTGCAATTTTTCTTGGTATTATCTTATTATTTAGCCTTTTAATCATATTCAATTTAACCTTACTTGCAATTTATTCACAAAGAGAAGAAATAGAAATATTTAAACTTATAGGAGCATCAAACTTTTTTATTCGCACTCCATTTATTATTTCAAACTTTATTTCCTCTTTTGTAGGTTTTATGTTAGCAGAAATTTTTATATTTATTACTTTATTAAGGACAAAAGAGTTTTGGCCTAAAATTTTATACTCTTTTAATCCATTAGGTTATTATTTAGAGAATTTCTGGATGATAAATTTAAATCTTTTAGGGTTCATATTAATTTCAATTTTAATTTCAACTTTAATTGCTCTTCAAAAATATCTTAAAGTTTAGTCTTTAGTAATTATGCGAGGAGTTTTTAAAAAATTATTTTTCCTTTCAGGAAATTGTTCTTTAATCAAATCTTTAGTTTCAATATCGACTCTTTTTATTTCATCTTCTCGTAAAATAATTTTTTGTAATATTCCACCTATCATTGGATCAAATTTTTCTAGCTCTAAATTTTGTATTTCTTCTACATAATTCAATATTTGATTGATATCTTTTAAAAAACTTTCCAATTCTTCATCATCAAATTCTATTTTGGCTAACTCTGCTAAGTGCTTCAATTGATCTTTTGTAATCATTTTATTTTATAATTATAACCTAAAGTCGGAATTAAGAAATAAAAATCAATATGCCAATAGATTACTATGAACAAGAACAAATTAGACAACAAGTAGATAAAATTTTAAAAAATAAAAAGAAAATTTTTAAATTAATAGATAAATATATAGAATATGATTTTATGACAGCATCAAAACATGGTGGGCAATACCTTCATGCAACAAAGTCAAAAGTAAGAGCTAAAATAAAAACAGATAATCTAATAAAATTAATAACTGAAGATTTAGAACTTCCATTAAGTACTAATCAAAAATTTTCTCTTATAGACAAGGGGAGAGTAATAAATGCTATTTCTGAAGATGAAAGATCTCAATTGAAAAATAAAGAAATTGCCAGAGAAAGATTATTTGAAAAAATTTTACAAATTTTAGATTCATTATATCCTAAACCAAGAATTACAGAATCAAAAGAACCACCATTAGCTGAAGAAAGGAGAATTAAAGAGAAAAAGATAAGAAGCAACATCAAAAAACTCAGGAGAAAAATTATTTAATTATTCTTCTACTAATGGCACAAATAAAAAACCTGGGTAGTACTCTTTTTCCAATTTCTCGTCTATTTTAGTTATTTTCCATATACCATTTTGATCAGGGATTACTAAAATTCCATTATTAGCTAATTGTTCAATTAATTTTTCTGGAATATTTTTTGCAGCAGCACTTACAAGAATTCTATCAAAAGGAGCATATTCCTTCCAACCTTTAGAGCCATCACCTAATTTTAGTTCTACAATTTTCTTTTCAATAAAATTAAATTTAGCAATATTATTTTTACCAAAATCAAAAATAGGAGGAAGGATTTCAATTCCATATACTTTCCCTTCTTCACCAACTATATAAGCTAATAATGATGTAGTCCAACCAGAGCCAAATCCAACATCTAAAATTTTTTGTTTAGGTTGTGGATTCAAAAGCTCAAGCATGAAAGCAACAGTCCAAGGCTGAGAAATTGTTTGCCCTTCTCCTATAGGAAGTGGATAATCTCCATAAGCTTCAAATTCATGATCAGGCCTTACAAAATTTTTTCTATCAATAGATAAAAAAGCATCGATTATATTTTGGCTTTTTAAAACTCCATGTCTTATAAGATAATTAACTAACTCTTTATTTGAACTGAAAAGCATATTAACTAATTATAAAACTACTTCTTTTTTCTATTTCCCTTCTTAAAAGTGGGTATCCTTCTAATTTTGGATTTTGATTTATTAATTCTTCAGCCAATTTTTGAGCTAATTTTACTATTTCCATATTTTCTAATGCTTTCATTGCCAAATCTGGAATTCCTGATTGTCTCTCCCCTAAAAGCTCTCCTGGACCTCTTAATTCTAAATCTTTTTCTGCAATATAAAATGCATCCTGTGATTCTTCTAAAATTTTTAATCTTTTATAAGAAAGAGGAGTATAAATCTCTGGAATTAAAAAACAATAACTTTGATGAATAGATCTACCAACCCTTCCTCTTAATTGATGTAATTGAGAAAGACCAAATCTCTCTGCTCCTTCTATAACAATAAC
>CAZZNB010000005.1:0-13141 GCA_964655375.1 uncultured Candidatus Saccharibacteria bacterium | reverse complement strand
TTCTAATTCCTCTTTGGTACAAAAACATCGGTAAGCTTTTCCTTTGTCAAGTAATTCTTCGATTACTTTTCTATAAATCTCTACCCTTTCAGATTGGAATATAGGCCCCTCATCAGGATTTAAATTAAGCCATTTTAAACTTTCAATAATATCATCAACAAATTCTTTTTTAGATCTTTCTTTATCTGTATCTTCTATTCTTAAAATAAAAACACCTTTTTGGCTTTTTGCGAAAACAAAATTAAATAAAGCAGTCCTTATAGAACCTAAGTGTAATCTTCCTGTTGGTGAAGGAGCAAATCTAACTCTTATCACCATTAATTAAATTATAATCGTAGATCTCTTTATAAGCAGGTAGTTCTAAAGTTATTTCTGTCCCTTCATTTTCTTTGGATTTTATTTCAATTTTTCCTTTATGCAACAATAGAAGGTTATAGGCTAAATACATTCCTAGACCAAAACCAGTAGGTTTAAGCTCTTTAGCTTTTTCACCTCTAAAATATTTTGCAAATATTTTGTTTAGCTCCTTTTCATTTATCCCTATCCCTGTATCTTTTATTTTTATTAAAATATAGGGGCGTTCCTCCATTTTTTTAATTTCTACAAAAATTTCTCCACCTTCTTTGTTATAATCAACTGCATTTTCTAAAAGTGGGAAGATAATAAAAAATAATAAATTTTTATCAAAGTAAAACTCTCTAGCATTTTCATCAATTTCTATTTGAACCTTTAATTTTTTTTCATTTATAGAATATTCTAGTAAAGTTAAAGAGGATCTAATTAATTTTTCAATATCATTTTTTTGAACATTCAATTCTAATTTTTTAGTTTCTAATTTATTGGCAATTAATATTGATTCTGCTAAAAATATAGTTTTATCTATAATAAATAAAGCATTGTCAATCAAAGATGGATCGTCTAATTTATTTTTATCTATACTTTCTAATATCCATTTGATTTGATTTAATGGAGTTCTTAAATGATGTGCTATAAGATTTAAAAATTCCAATTCTTCTTTTTCTTTAGAAATTAATGGTGTTCTATCTATTATTATTTTGCAATTATACTTCTCATTTTTAAATAATATTTTAGTAGTAATAACAGTCCAATAAAATTTATTTTGCCATCCTATATTAATAACTTCATAATCATCACCAGAATCTAAAACCTCTATAGAACTAGCAGTAATAGAAGGAAAAAAAACTAATGATAAATTAAAATAAACAGGATTTTTAACAATCCATGTTCCTAATTCTATATTCAAAAGATTTTCTTTATTAAGTTCTACTAATTTTGTAAAAGCTGTATTTACAAATTTTAATTTATAATTATCGTCATAAAAACATATAGGGGTATCTAAGAAGTTCAAAAATTTTTCTAATTCCTCAAAAAATGGTTTTTTCTTTTTAAATAGCTCTTCTTTTGATAAATAAAACCATATTGCAGTTATTACTATAATCGCACCTATTAAAAATAAAATTCCTAATTTTAATTGGTTAAACTCTGGGATAAAAAGCAAAAAACCAGCAATAAGCAGTAAAATAAAATAAGAGGTTATACTAAACTTATCTTTACTCATCATTTAATTTCTGCTAAATCTTTCCCGATGTTCACTTTTACTTTTAAAGGGATTGAGAAGTTAACAACGTTTTCCATTATCTTTTTAACTTCATCTTTTATTAAATTAATTATATCATCTGAAACCTCTAAAATTAATTCGTCATGGATTTGTAAAATTATTTTAGCTTTATTCTCTAAGTTGTTATCTTTTATAAATTTATAAATTTGTATCATAGCTTTTTTCATAATATCTGCTGCGGTCCCTTGAATAGGTGTATTAATAGCAATTCTTTCTCCTTTTAGTGCTTCGCTATAAGCTCTAGAAAATAATTCAGGGATAAATCTTTTCCTTCCAAAAATATTTTCTGCGTAGCCATATGTTTTTGCTTTTTCTATTAATTCTTTGATCATCTTTTGAACACCTGGAAAATTTTTAAAATAAGATTCTATTATTTTTTTGCTTTCTGTTAAAGATAATCCAGTTCTTTCTTTTAATCCCTTAGGCGAAATTCCGTAAATAATCCCAAAATTTATTATCTTCGCTAATCTTCTAGTTTTTTCATTTTCTTCCATAAATAATAATTTAGCAGTTATTGAATGAATATCTAAATCTTGCTTAAATATACTTATAAGATTATCATCTTTAGAAATTTCTGCAGTAATTCTAAGTTCTATTTGAGAATAATCAAAAGAAATAAATTTGTGGCCTTCTGGCGCAACAAAACATGATCTTAATTTTTTAGCTAACTCTCCTTCTACAGGAATATTTTGCAAGTTTGGTTCTTCAGAGGAAATTCTTCCTGTGGCTGTACCAGTAATCTCAAAATTAGTAGTTATTCTTCCATCATTTCTTACAAATTTTAGAAGATTTTCTGAAAATGCCGAAAGCATTTTTGTTTTTTCTCTATATTCTAGAATTTTCTCTATAATAGGATGTTGATCTTTTATTTTGATAAGTTCTGATTCTTGTGTAGAAATTTCTCCTTTAGGAGTCCTTTTCAATCCTTTTGTAGGAAGCTTAAGTTTAGTGAACAAGATATATCTTAATTCAATTGGAGAATTAACATTAAAATTAGCTCCAGCTAATTCAGAAATTTCTTTTTTTAATCTATTTAGATCTTCAATTAAAAATTCTTTAAAAGATTTTAATTTTTTCTTATCCAACAAAATGCCATTAAGTTCCATTATACCTAAAATCTGACTTACTTGCTGATCTAGATTTAAGATTTCTTCTAAATTAAATTCTTTGATTTTATTCTCTAATTCATTAGCGATAGTTTTATAGTTAAGCAAAATAAAATCTAAACAATCTTTTAAGGTTAATAAGGGTTTAGTGGAATAAAAATTTGTTAATTTTTCTAAAGTTATTTTGTTATAGGGAGTTACAAGCCAAAAAGCTATTTTAAGGTCAAAAAATTTATTTAAAGGAAGTTCTTTCTGAGTTATTTCGTAAAATTTTTTAAATAATTGTTTAAGATCAAAAACATAAATTCTATCAGCGTTGATTATTTTTTGAAAATTATCTTTTGTAATATCTATCTTAACAGCTTCGCTATTAACAGAAGCATAAATTTTATCTTGATGCAAAATTATAAATATTTCCTCTAAATTTGGGGGTAAATCATTTTTATATTGGAAAGATTTTGTGAACAAACTAATTTTTTGTTCTTTAAATAACCTAGCAATGATACTTTTAAACCCTAATTCTTCTAATACCGAAATTAATTGTTTATCTAATGGTCTTTGATATTTTTTTAACTGTAAATTAATATCTACGTCTTTTATAATGGTTGCTAAATCTTTATTTAAAATTAACCTATCCTTATTTTCCAAAATAGCTTTCCTTAAAGAATATTCTATCAATCCTTTCTCAGCAGCTTCAATTATTTTTTCAATATTTCCAAATTTTTTTATTAAATTACTCGCTGTTTTTTCTCCTATTCCTTTTATACCAATAATATTATCAGAAGGGTCTCCGATCAAAGCTTTTAAATCGGGTAAGAATTGTGGTTCTATACCAAACCTTTCTATTACTTTTTCTTTATCATAAATTTCGACTTCTTTTATGCCTTTTTTAAGAAAAAATACTTTAATATTATCGTCAACAAGCTGAAGTACATCTAAATCTCCAGACAAAATAATAATTTCTTTATCTTTATTTTTATTTGTTAATGTACCAATTAAATCATCAGCTTCATATCCTGATTTTTCTACTATTTGAATGTTGAAAACTTGAAGTAGTTTTTTAGAATAGCTAATTTGTTTTTTTAAATCATCAGCTACTTTAGGCCTTTGTGCTTTATATTCTTTAAATTTTATATGTCTTAAGGTTAAAGCCGGTGTATCATAGCAAGCTACAATATAATTAGCTCTAATCTCGTTAATTATTTTTAAAAGAATGTTTGTTAAACCATATAGGGCGTTAGTTGGGATCCCTTGAGGAGATCTTAAAATAGGAATGGCATGATATAATCGATGAAGGAGAGAATTTATATCAATCAATAATAGTTTTTCTTTCATTTTTAGTATAAAATTGTACTTTAATTTCTCTTTCTGTTGTTTTAATTTTTTTAATTTCTACTAATAAAAAATTTTCTTTTAAAAATTTAACCATTTTTTCGCCCCATTCAATCAAAAATAAATTATAAGGATATTTAAGATGTTCCCTCAAATTAATTTTAAGAATATCTTTAGGGTTTATTCTATAAAGATCAATATGATGCAGAACATAATTTTTGTTAAACAACTTAAAAGGATACATTTGCCACAAAATAAATGTTGGACTTTTTATTTCATAAGGAATTTTTAAATTTTTTGCTATTTCTTTTATTATTGTAGTTTTCCCCGATCCCAAATGTCCCTTAAATAATATTACTAATCTTTTCTTTTTTTTAAGATATTTTTTAATTAAATTAGTAAAAGATTTTGAAAAAATTTTTGTTTCTGTTAAATTATTTATTATCATATAAAAATATTTTAAAACAAGATTAAATCTCGCGCCCCTTAGGGCGCGAGATTTTTATTCTACTTCTTCTCCGCCTTCTAATTCTTCTTCGAAATCTTCATCTGTTTCTTCTTCCTCTTCCTCTGGCCATTCTTCCCATTCTTCTTCTTCCCACTCTTCTTCAAATGTTTCCTCTTCATCCAGGTTTTCTTCTAGCTCTTCATCATCTTGCAAAAGTAACAATTTCTTAATCATAAAAATTCTAAGATTTTAATTCGACCTATTTAGTGTTTGTGTAAACTTCATAAACATCATTATTTTCTAATAATTCATCAATTAATTTATCTATTTTTTCCTTCGACTCCTTATTTTCTATATTAACATAACTTTTAGGAATAAATTGTATTTCTGTGGATAATACTTGAATATTTGATTGTTCTAAAATAGTCTTTGTTTTAAATAAATTTTCAACTGAAGTATATAAAACTATATTATCTTCTTTTGCTTCAAAATCTTGTAAATAATCAGAAAGTTTTTCTATTAACTCTTCTTTAAAATCTGCTTTATCAATAGTTAAAACACCTTTTTCTTCAAATAACCACATTACTGAACCTGGTTTTGCTAATTTCCCTTCGTATTTATTTAATATCCTTTTTATCTCGCTTATAGTTCTGTTTTTATTATCGGTTGCGCATTTTATCAAAAGAGCAATACCATTAGAAGCATAAGCTTCTAAAATGATTTCTTCAATTATAGTTTTATCTAATAAACCTTGGGCTTTTTTAATATTTCTTTCAATTGTTTCTTGAGAAACACCGAACTCTTTTGCTTTTTCAATAGCGTTTCTTAGTTTTGGATTAGTTTCAGGATTTGGATCGGATTTTGCAGCAACTAGAATTGCATTTATCAACTTGCCCATCAATTGACTTTTTCTTTTGTCTAACAATGACTTTTTATGTTTTACTTGGGCCCAATGTGAATGTCCTGCCATTTTAATAACCTAAATATTTCTTTTAAAATAAAGCACAGTTTCCCGCGTCCTAAAACGCCTATTAGTACCCCTTGCCTTAACCGGTTACCCGGCTTCCAGCTGGGGCCTATCAACCTGGTGATCTTCCAGGAGGCTAAGAGGCCTTATCTAGGGGTGGGCTTCGCGCTTAGATGCTTTCAGCGCTTATCCCGTGGTAGCTTAGCTACCGGGCGATGCCCTTGGTAGGACAACCCGTAGACCATTGGCTACCCCAGTCCGGTCCTCTCGTACTAGGACCAGCTCCCCGCAAGCCTCCAAACGGTGGCCACAGATATGGTCCGAGCTGTCTCACGACGCTCTGAACCCAGCTCACGTACCCTTTTAAGGGGCGAACAGCCCCACTCTTGGGACCTTCTTCAGCCCCGAGCTAGGGCGAGCCGACATCGAGGTGCCGAGCGTGGCCGTCGATGTGGACTCTCGGGCCACACCAGCCTGTTATCCCCGGGGTAACTTTTATCCGGTGTCTCCGGCCTTCTTACAAAGAGCCGTCGGGTCACTAAGCCCGGCTTTCGCCTCTGCGCGGCCTGTCAGCCTTGCAGTCAGGCCAGCTTATGCCTTTACACGTCCATCCTGGTTTCCATCCAGGACAAGCTGACCTTTGGGCCCCTCCAATACTCTTTCGGAGGGCTCTGCCCCAGAGAAACTGCCCGCCACCTACTGTCTGGATAGGTTTATCCTATCCATTAGTATAACGTACTTGAATGGCGGGTGTTCCATTGGCGGCTCCACCCTCCCCGGAGAGAGGGCTTCATAGCCTCCCCGCTACGCTGTGCACTCAAATACGTTACACAATAGGTGACTGCAGTAAAGCTCCCGGGGTCTTTCCGTCCCGTGGCCACTACCCCGCGTCTTCACGGGGATCGCAGTTTCACCGGGCATCTCCCCAAGACAGTCCCCCAGTCGTTACGCCTTTCATGCGCTCCGGAACTTACCCGGAAAGGAATTGCGCTACCTTTGGACCCTCAGGGTTAGGGCCGACATTGACCGGGGCTTAGAACCGCGAGCAATCCTGCGTTTTAAACGCAGGATTACCCCGATTCTTTAACCTTCCGGCATCGGTCAGGCGTCACCCCCTATACATCCTCTTTCGAGTTAAGCAGGGAGCTGTGTTTTTGATAAACAGTCGCCAGGGGAACTTTCGCTGCGCCCAGTGCTAAAAACACTGGGAGGGCTTCTTCCGAAGTTACGCCCGCTTTTTTGCCGAGTTCCTTGGGGAGACCTCACCCGTTCGCCTTAGGCTACTCGCCTCGCCCACCTGTGTCGGTTTTCCGGTACGGGCACTTTTGCCTTAACCTTAGAGGCTTTTCTTGGAAGGCTCTTCACCTCCGTTGATAAAGCCGAAGCTTTATCTCCTCTTCTCTCACGAAGTTCGGGCTTTAAACCCTGTGGTTCGGATTTCCCTGAACCACACTTCTTAGAGAGAAGAAAGCCTTAAACCATTAAGACTCGGAGGCTTATTTCCTCCGTCACCCCATCGGCAAAAGACAAAAGTGGGGCCGGAATATTAACCGGCTGTCCATCGGCTGCGCCATAACGGCATGACCTTAGGTCCCGCCTAACCCTTGGCTGATTTCCATTGCCAAGGAAACCTTGGGCTTACGGCGTCCCGAGTTTTCATCGGGATTGCGGTTACTCCTGCTGGCATTCTCTCTCCTTTACGCTCCAGAACTCCTCGCGGAGTTCCTTCGTCGCGTAAAAGATGCTCCCCTACCTCGTGTACCTAATTAATTAGGTACACGATTACAGCTTCGGCGGCTAGCTTAGCCCCTTAAATTTTCCGCGCCCCTCACCTCGCTTAGTGAGCTGTTACGCACTCTTTAAAGGATGGCTGCTTCTAAGCCAACCTCCTAAGTGTCTTAGGTGAAGGACAGCGTTCGCCACTAAGCTAGCACTTAGGGGCCTTAGCTGGTAATCTGGGTTGTTCCCCTCTTGTCCATGGAGCTTATCCCCCATGGGCTGACTAGGAGAAACCTCTGCAGGCATTCGGAGGTTAACTGGCTGGCTGGGCAAAGCCCTTTACCAACCAATTAGTGCTCTACCTCCTGCAGAGTATTACCTCCCGCTAGCCTGAAAGCTATTTCGGGGAGAACCAGCTATTACCGAGCGCGATTAGCTTTTCACTCCTTACCGCAGCTCATCCCACGGTATTGCCCGACCGACGGGTTCGGGCCTCCTCCCATCTTTCGATGGGATTCACCCTGGCCACGGTAAGATCGCTCGGTTTCGGGTCTCAGGCCCTCTACTGAAAACCGCCTCTTTTCGACTCGGTTTCCCTTCGGCTTCGGCCTTGACCGGCCTTAACCCTGCAGAGGACCTGAACTCGCCAGCTCATTCTTCAATAGGCACGCAGTCACCTTGGTAATAACCAAGGCTCCTGCTCTTTGTGAGTCAGGAGTTTCAGGCTCTATTTCACCGGGCTCACCGCCCTGCTTTTCACCTTTCCCTCACGGTACTTGTGCACTATCGGGCACCTGAAGTATTTAGCCTTGGCGGGTAATTCCGCCTACTTCCCCCAACGATACCTGCCGTCGGGGTACTCAGGAACAAATCCAGCAGAGAGAGGCTTTTTTCGCCTACGGGGCTTTCACCCTCTATGGCGGCCCATTCCAGGGTCCTTCGGCTAAAAGCCTCTTTTGTAACTCTGCTTTGTGGTATAAAATACCATGCACCAGCATTTTATACCACAAACGGATTTGTCCTATAACCCCCCAGAATAATCTGGGGTTTGGGCTCTTCCCCTTTCGCTCGCCGCTACTCAGGGAATACCTATTGGTATCTTTTCCTCCGGGTACTGAGATGTTTCACTTCCCCGGGTACGCCTCCACCACACAAAGTGGTGGATGATCTCGGTTCACCGAGACCAGGTTTCCCCATTCGGAAATCTCGGGATCACAGGTTCCTAGGCACCTCCCCCGAGCTTATCGCAGCCTAGGCGCGTCCTTCATCGCCTTCAGGTGCCGAGGCATCCACTCCTGACCCTTAAACTTTTAGGACGCGGGAAACTGTGCTTTTAACAATTTCTAATCTCTTAAAATTAGCTTTATAGAGAACTATAAATTACAACATAACATAAATTCTCATCAATCAAATTTAATACAACTTTAAAATTTCTTATTTCTAGAATCTTATATTAAAAATTATAAGCTTAATATTTTATCAAGTCAAGTTTTATTCTATTTTATCTTTAATTTTATTTAAGAATTCTCTAGCAAGATCTTGCCCACCTAATCCTAAAGATAAACCAATTCCAAGAGCAAATGCTAAAATTATTCCTCCTACAACTATGTTTAGAATGTCTCGAGCAACCCCTAAGTGGTTTAATGCGGCTACTAAACCAAAAATGGTGATGGCGTAAAAGACAATTTCTGAAGCTAATTTAGCACCTTTCAATTCTAATCCCTTAAACCATACAAATGACACTTTTCTAAGAAATTCTGCTAAGAAAATTGCAATAACAAAAATTAATCCACCAACTAATGCTGTAGGCAAATAATTAATTGCTTTATATATGAAATCATTAACATTGCTTAATCCTAAAATATCAAATGCAGGCATCCAGAATAAAACCCATACAACATAAAAAGTTAACGCACCTAAAAAGTTTTCTGTTTTCAATTCAATATTTGCTTTTTCCAACCACCTTTCAAAACCTAACGATTTTAATACTTCATTGATTTTTAATTTTTCAACACACCATTTTACAAGCCATTCAAGTAATTTAGCTACAAAATAACCTAAAATAACTAAAACCAAAGCGACAATGAAAGCTGCTAGAAATTGAAATAGTTTGTCTGTGAACCTAAAAGTATAGTAATAAAGTAATCCAGCTGGATTATTTGGAGCGACCTGATAAGAATATGTAGGCATTGGTGATTAAAAAGACGTGGATACCTAATTAACCATTTGGTAATTAGGTATCTTATAAAAAATTTATTAATATTCGCACCTTCAAGTGCTCTTATTTATAATTATATAATATTTATTTAAAAATTTTGAATAAAAATAGTGGATAACTTATTTGAAATTTCAAAATTGTTATGATATAATAAAATAATAAAATGGATAAAACGATAATTTGTTTTAAATATTTGATTAAGGTCACAGCCCCTAAGAAAGAAGGTGGGGGTCTTTAAATTTAAATTTTAATTAAAAGTTTTTTAAAAAAGGCCCCCACAAAAGGGGGTCTTAACAAATTTTTAAAAATGAATCCGAAGATTATAGAAAAGTTCGAAGAGCTAATAAAAGAAAAAAACATAGAAAGATTAAAAAATGAATTTTTAAATATACCTTCATACGAACTGGAGGCTTATTTAGATTTTATAAAAAATTTAGATTATATTTTTTCTGTAATAGAAAACATTGATCTTGAAGAAGAGGCAATTAAAAAGTCCTTAATAATTTATCTTGCTATATATAATTTAGCTAGATCTGTAGTAAAAGAGGAAGTAGAATCTCAACTAAAAGCATTAGAACTAATAAAAGAGCTAGATCCAAATAGTAAAGAAAATGTCAAAAAAGTATTCATACTATTAGGACTTTATTTGATTTTACAAGAAAGAATATCTTCTTCTTTTAAAGTTTCTACATTAATTATGAAGCATTTTGATGAAATGGGAATTTTTGAAATAGGTATATGGGGGATAAAAATAAAATGGGATCAGGCTTTAAATATTTTAGAAACAGTAGATGAAATGCTAATTGAAAAATTAAATAAAAGATATAAAAATTTAAATAAAGATAGTTTTTTATCTTTTTATCTTTTATTTAAAAAATAAAAGAAAAATAACAGAAAAAATTATAGCTAAAACTAAACCAATTAAAAGCACTTGTAAATTACTTATTTTTGACACATTCTTATTAACATTAGCTAAATTTTGAAAATTTAGATTTTCTTTATCTTCATAATTTATGTAATTTGTTTCTAAAAATTTATCTTTATTATTTCCTTCATCCAAGGAGGCTGTTTCTTTAATAAAAATATTTTCTTTTTCAGGAGTTGGTATTGTCCATTGCCAGTTTCCACTATTATCTCTTGCAAAAGATTTACCTTCTTTACTTTTTCCTTGATATGAAATTGAAAATATAATGTTATTTTTATTATCAACTAATTTAAGTACATCACCGGAATTTTTAATGTTGAAATTTAATTCTGTATTATAAAAAACTTTATATTCTTCTGGCTCTATTTCTCCATATAACCTATATTTTTTATCGCCAACAATTAAGTAAATGTTATTAAGTTTGATTTTTTTATCTCCATAATTATAAATTTCTACAAATTCACCTTCATCTTTGCCTTTTAGGTTTGGTAAAAATTCTGTAATTAAAAGAGTATATCTTTCTTCTAAAGCAACTGACGTAGTAACAGAAGAATTTTGAAAACTTGAAATAGCTTGATTTTCATTTTTAGCTTCACTAGATGTATTTATTTGGGTTGTACTTTCTTGTGTCTTTGTAGATAAATTTGTTATAGCTTGATTGTTTGAATTGTCTTCATTCTCTTTAGGTTTTTCTATTTTTTGAGAAGGTTCAGGATAAATTCCTGGAGAGCCTTTATATATTCTTCCTTCTATAATTTGTCCATTTTCATATATTAAAGAATATCCATTGCCATTACCACCTAAGCTTGAATTATAATTAAATTCAATAAGTACATTTTTATTTTCATCAATAATTTTAATTGTCCCTTCTTTGTTTTTTAAATAAAAAGATGCTTCGATTAATTTATTTTTTACTTGAGTATATTCATTTAAAAATTTATTTTTATCTTGAACAAAAATTATTATTTCATTTTTATTCCAAGTAAAATTTTCTCCTTTTAAAATTCTGTTCTTCCCATCAAATATTCTCCATCCATTTTTACTAGTTTTAACATTTATACTTTCTCCTAAATTAATTGCTTCTATCCATTCCCTTCCATCATCATTGCCTTCAGGATTATACATAATTTCAGTAATTAAAATTTGGGCTTTTGCACAAATAGGTATAAGCAAAAAAGCTATTAAAAATAAGAGATTAGATTTATTTTTCATTTATAAACTGTCTTGAGCTTCTTTCTAATTTTATGATCCGAAATCCCTCTAATGAAATATAATTTTGCTCTTCTTGTTTTAGATTCTCCTAAAATCTCAATTTTTTTAATAATTGGAGAGTGATAAGGATAAATCTTTTCAATATATTGACCTGCTACTTTTCCTCTTACAGTGAATGTCATATTTAAACGATTTTTATTTTTAATTGCAATTATAATACCTTCAAATGGAGATACTATTTCTTTGTTCTTTTCTTGAAAAACCTGCCAAACTCTAACAATCATACCTGGTTTAAGCTCAGGTAGATCTTTTCTTTTAAATTTTTCTTCAAAAGCTTTTATTAAATCCATTTGCCCCGGGAGGGATTCGAACCCCCGACCTCCTGCTTAAAAGGCAGTTGCTCTACCAGCTGAGCTACCGGGGCATTAAAAAATTGGACCGGGTGGGAATCGAACCCACAACCTCCGGTGTGCAAAACCGGTGTTCTACCATTGAACTACCGGCCCTTTTATTTAAAAAATTATAAAAAATTTTTCTTATTTATTCAATAGTATTAATACTGTTTTTATAAACTAAGGTATATTTATTATTTTTACGCTAGTTTTTGTCATAAACTAATTATAGGTGAAGAATTATCAATTAAGAATTTATATTAAGAATTTATAAAAGGGATAGCTTATTAAAAAATTTATTTTTATTTTAAAAATTTAATAAAAGTAACCTACGTATAAAAAGTGATCGCTAATTATATGTACGTTTGATAGAAATTTAAATGTTTGCATAACTCACTATCGTCATTTATAGAGCTGTTTAAGAAATATAAATGTTTAAATTTGATTAATATCGGGATGTACGACGTCCTGATTTATTGTTTGTATGGGTTCGCTGTATGGCCGTTCGCTAGGTTCGTTTCAAGTTTGCATAAGTTCGCGTGTTACTTCGTAACCTCATATAATGCTTTAATTTCTTCATCAGAGAGGGCACGATTGTAGATACGAACCTCGTCGATGAGACCCCTAAAATATTCAGCCGGCGATATTCTAGTACCGATTTTGCACGAGTTTAAAATAGTATTAGGGGCAGGATCATTTGTATGAATAGCTATTAACGTGCCATTTTGGTAATATTTTTTAATTGTATTTCCTGATAATGTGATTGCCAAAAATATCCATTGATTAAGAGGTACACTTCCATATCTTGTATAGATACTCCATTCATGAGCACCAAATTTAGTATCATTATAAACAGCTAGCCCAAACGCTTGATTGTAACTTCCATTTCCATAATGAAAAATATGATTAATACCAGCCGTATAACCGCTTTGATTTAGCCAGGCAATTATAGTTCTGCTAAAAGATCCGGCTGGGAGATAAGGACTAGGAATGCAATTCACATAATCATCCACCCCATCAAAACTTAAAGCTTTACCTACTTTACCATCTACCCATTGAGGACCATTATATAATGTTCCATGATTATTATTTCCTGAATAATCATAAGCAATAGTTCCTGTTCCTTCATCAAATGACCAATAGCCTACTAAACTTTTATCTCTACCTCCTCCATCTTCAATAT
>CAZZNB010000004.1:0-37757 GCA_964655375.1 uncultured Candidatus Saccharibacteria bacterium | reverse complement strand
GACAAAGGTATGAAAGGAAAAATTATAGCTGAATAATTTGCCTCGGGTGGGATTCGAACCCACGACCTGGCGCTTATGAGACGCCCGCTCTAACCACTGAGCTACCGAGGCATTAAATAAATTATAACATCATTTTGCTCTTTTTTCTATACGCCATTGGGTATCATTCGCTCCTACTATATATATAGCTGTACTGTCTACCGCAACCGAATAGGCACAACCCTTAACAGAAGTGAAATGCCATATCAAATCGCCATCATTTAAATCTCTTTTTTCTATTCGCCATTTATAGCCTTCTGATGTACTTTCACATCCTACAATAAATAAAGATATATCATCTACTACTATCGAATAAGGTACATCGACACTTGGACTAGGATCAGAGATAATATACCAATCTAAACTGCCACTGTTTTTATTTCTTTTCTCTATTCTCCATCTAGTATCACCTGAGTTTTCTGAAAATGCAATGTAGACTCCGTTGTTGGTAACTGCTAATGAAGAAGGAACGTATCCCGTAGACGTAACGAACCATATCAAATTGCCAGTATTTTTATCTCTCTTCTCTATTCTTATTGTATTTGAAGTATGGTCTCCCACGATGTATAATCCCTCTTCATCTACTGCCATAGAGCTCACCCCCTTAAAAGATGCCTTCGTAGATGTATTAACCCAAATTAATTCTCCAGTAGAAGTTGTTCTTTTTTCTATTCTCCATCTACCACCATAATTTTGCATACCTCCTATGTATATCCCAGAATTATCCAATGCCATTGTGTAAGGGATATCATCTGCATATCTAGTAGGGTTAGAAACAACAGACCATATTAAAGAATTATTTGTTTTATTCCTACGCTCTATTATCCATTCTTTATCTCCTGGGGCAGTACCAGTAGAATGTTTAGCTGCTATATATATTGAACTATCATCAATTAATATTGAGTAAATTTCATATACCTTAGTTGATATTGGGTAATCATAAAACCATTCTAAATTACCTGTTTGTACATTTCTTTTTTCTAATCGACCCCTATAAGTTGATCCATACCCTCCTATATAAACTCCGGTAATATCTGTTGCTACTGAATATGGTTTACCCCTGCTAGATGTAGCGAACCATATTAAAACACCAGAGGGCAATATTCCTACCCTTGCTGTTTCATAATCTGAAGGATGTAATCCCTTATCACTTCCTCCTTCATATAAATATATATTTGTTCCATAATCATTAGCAGAAACTGAATTTTCTCCTTTATTTCTTTCACTTTCTAAATATGCTGTAATTTCAAATGATTTTTTATTGTTATCTGCTACATATGCAAAGTAATAAGGAGGACTATTTATAGGATCAGTAGATAAAGAAGAAATATTAGTTATTGATGATTTAGTAAAATCTATAGGTATCCAACCTGTACCATCAATATTTTGAGGATTAGCTGAACATCTGTATTCATAGCCTGAAGGTAAAGGAGGAAGTTGACTTATCCAAGCTGAACAAGTAGGTGAATTATCTGGTAAAGAAATATATATTATTGTAGATGAACCTAAATCTAAACTTTGATTTTCTGTTAAGTATAATTCTATTGCTTTTTCTATTTGTTTTATACTAGTTATTCTTTTAGTATCTCTTGCAGCTTTAAATGTTTCTTGAGGTTTTAATAAGCCTACAACTAATATGGAAACAATAGATAAGATTGTTAGAGTAATTAATACTTCTAAGAAAGTGAGGGATTTGTATTTATTCATATTAAGTATATTATAAGATAAAAGATGGATAAGAACAAAGAATAAATTGGATTAATAGAATATATTTTTGAAGTGTAATCTTTATAATTTAATTATGAAGAAAAAAGTTTTTGTCTTAATGTCAGGAGGAGTCGATTCTTCTGTAGCAGCTTCTCTTTTAAAAAGAGAAGGATATGATGTAATTGGGGTTCATTTAAAAGTTTCCAGATATTGCAATCCTCAAGATGAAGAAGATGCGAGGGCAGTAGCTAATATTTTGAATATCCCATTTTATGTAATTGATATTACAAAAGAATATCAAAGTACTGTAGTTTTAGATACTATTAAAAATTATGCCATTGGGCTAACTCCCAACCCTGATGCTTTATGTAATAGATTAATAAAATTTGGTTATGTTTTTGATTTATTAAAAAAATTAGGAATGGATTATATAGCTACAGGTCATTATGCGAAAAAGGATAAGATAGATAGCGAAGAAGTAATTAAAATACCTAAAGATAAAAATAAAGACCAGACATATTTTTTGTGGTGGATAAAGAAGCAAAGAGTAAAAAGAATTTTATTCCCCCTAGGCGATTTAACAAAAGAAGAAGTCCGAAAAATTGCTAAAGAATTTAATTTGCCAGTAGCAGAAAAAAAAGATAGTCAAGGAATATGTTTTTTGGGCTCTATAAAGTTGATAGATTTTTTAAAGGAATTTTTACCGGAAAATGAAGGGTTAATTTTAGATTCTAAAGGAAAAATTTTAGGTCATCATTATGGTTATTATTTCTTTACTGAAGGACAGAGACACGGACTAAATATTAAAACAGGAGATGGTCCTTATTACGTAGCTTTAAAGAATCCTAGAAAAAATTATTTAATTGTAGCCAAAGAAAATGAAGAAATTTTATATTCTAAAAAAATTAGGTTAAAAAATGTGAATTTTTTAGTAAGCAAAAATTTTTTAGAAAAAATTATAGAAAACAACAAAATAATAGTTTTAGCTCGATGTAGATATAGGCAACCTTTAATTAAGTCCTTTTTTGATTTGAAAAATAAAATTTTAGAATTCGAAGCTCCAATAAAAAGTATAGCCTTAGGTCAAAATGCAGTTTTCTATTATGATAATATTTTATTAGGAGGCGGAGTTATAGCTGAAAGATTAGAATAAACTATTTAGGGTATAAATTATGGTATAATAAAAATTAAAATGAAATCAGAAGATATCAGAAAATATTTTTTAGAATTTTTTGAAAAAAGAGGGCATAAAATAATTCCATCTTCATCTTTGATTCCAGAAGATGATCCTTCTGTGCTTTTAACTACAGCAGGTATGCAACAGTTTAAGAAATATTTTATAAGAGAAAAAGATCCTAATATTGATTTTGGTACTCAGAGAGTAGCCTCAATTCAAAAATGTTTTAGAACAACAGATATAGAAGAAATAGGCGATGAAAGACATTTAACCTTTTTTGAAATGCTAGGTAATTTTTCTTTTGGCCCAATAATTAATGATAATCCAAATGATTATGGAAAAGGTGGATATTTTAAAAAAGCATCTATTTATTGGGCTTACGAATTTTTAAAATCTTTGGGGGTCATTATAGATTTTGTAAGTGTTTTTAAAGGAGAAAATAATATTCCTTTTGATGAAGAAAGCTATAAGATTTGGAAAGAATTAGGTTTTAGCGATGAAAAAATAAGAAAGTTTGGTAAAGAAGATAATTTTTGGGGTCCAACAGGAGATGAAGGCCCTTGTGGTCCTACTACAGAAATTTATGCAGATAATATTGAAATTTGGAATTTAGTTTTTAATGAGTATTACCAAAATAAAAATAAAAAATTAGAAAAGTTAAAATATCCTGGAGTAGATACTGGTATGGGGTTTGAAAGATTGATGAAAGTTTTACAAAAAACACCGACTATATTTGAAACAGATTTATTTGAACCTCTAAGAACTAATGTTTTAAATGAAAATCCTGATATCATTGAAAGAGATTTAAGAATAATTTTAGATCACACAAGAGCAAGTGTTTTTTTAATATCAGATGGAGTAAGACCAAGTAACTTAGAAAGAGGTTATGTGCTAAGAAGAATTTTAAGAAGATTAATGTTAAAACTAAAAATTTGGAAAATTTTGGATAAAAAAGATATTTTTATTAAAGCTGTAATTGAAAAATTTAAAAATACCTATAGAGAATTAGAAAATTATGTTAAAATTAAAGAAGTAATGGATAAGGAATTTAAAGAATTTCAAAAAACATTAGAAAGAGGCTTAAGAGAGTTTAATAAAAAAATAAAAGGAAATGAATCAGAAGAAGAAATGGGAGAAAAGTTATTTTTGTTATACACATCTTATGGATTACCTTTAGATATTTCTAAAGAACTTTTGAAGAACATAAATATGGAAATTTCAACAAAAACGGTAGAGGTATTCAACGATTTATTCAAAAAACATCAAAAAATTTCAAAAAGTCAAAATATATAAAATGGCCCAAGAAGAAAGAGAGTACTTATACTTAAAAGGAACAGAAGAATTAGGTGATGTTGTAGATGCTTTAAAAAATGTAGAAGCAAAAGAAATAATTTTAGTAGTCCCCCCAAATACTAAATGCTTACTTCATCCTACTAATTTAGAAATTTTAAAACACGAAGCTAATAAACATAGAAAGAAGATATATATAAGTACAGAAGATAATAGATTGTCTAGTTTAGCAAAAAATGTAGGAATAGAAATTTTCCTTGAAGATTTTGAATACGAAGAGGCATCTAAAATCGTTACAGACATTATACCTCCTTCAAAAGTTAAGCCTAAAATAGTTGTAAAAGAAGAAGTTAAAACTAAGCCTATTTCTAGAAAGAAAAATTATAAAAAAAGCATCTTAACTATTGTTATTTTATTGATGTTAGTTACTGGAACTGTAATATTTGTATCTAATTTAAATGCCTCTGCAACTATTGAAATTTATCTTAAAAAACAAAAAATTCCATTTGAAGAAACTATTATTTTAGATCCAAATTCTACCTCACCTGATTTAGAGAAAGGAGTACTTCCAGCGGAATTTGTAGAAATTACTAAAAACCATACAGTAAAACAACCTACTTCAGGTACAAAAGCTTCTAAGCCAAAACCCTCTGGTAAGATTACACTTATCAATGAAGATCCACAAAATTCTATTTCTATTATCCAAGGAACGAGAATACAATCAGAAAAAGGCAATATCTACAGAACTACAGAAAGAGTATATTTAGAACCTAAATCATCAAAAGAAGTTTATGTAATTTCAGAAAAAGCTGGTTCTGAATATGAAATAACAGATCTTAATACTAAATTTACAATACCAGGATTGATAGGTACGAGATGGGAAAACCTAATACAAGCTAAATTAGTCGAACCAATAATAGCTGGAGAAGATATAAAGGTTGTTACAGTAGATGATATTAACGAGGGGAAAATTAAATTAGAAAAAGAATTAAAAGAAGTAATACTTCAAGAACTAGCAATTAAGTATAAAGATTATATATTCCCGGACGATTTAAATTTGGTTGATATTAAAATATTAGATATTTCTCATTCTATAGGTCAGCCAGCTAAAGAAATTGTAATTACTGGTAGTGGTAAATTGCAGTCAATAGGAGTGAAAAAAGCTAGGTTTGAAGAGTTTATTAAAGACCTTCTTTCTAAAGCTAATTTAAAAGAAAATAAAGATTTTAATATACTTAATGTAAAGATAAATAAAATGAAGTTATTAAATTTAGAAATGAAATCAAAATCAGCTACAGTTTTAGTAGAAGGAGAATTGACGGTCCAAGGTTATTTAAATACAAAAAAACTGGTTGAAGAATTAGCCGGGAAAAATTTAGCTGATGCTAAAAATATATTTGATAATTATCCTGTTATAGAAAAGGCTGAACTTACAATAAAACCTTTCTGGATAAATAGTTTACCCTTTGATATTTCTAAAATAAATGTTAAAATAAAATAAAAGAAAGTTATTGGTCGTATTAAATTGCCTCAGAAAAAAATGGATAAACCAATATATGTAGAAGTTTTAGAAACAATAGTAAAAAATTTAGTCAATAATCCAGATGAAGTAAAGATAACAAGGTCGTTAGATGAATTAGGAGTACTGTTAAAAATAAAAGTACATCCTCAAGATATGGGTCTTTTAATTGGTAGGAGAGGTGAGATGATCAGAGCTATCAAAACAATAATGAGAGCTATTGGTATTAAAAATTACGCTAGGATTAATATAAAAATTGAAGAACCAGAACCTATTTCTCAAATGAAAACTTCAACAGATCAGATAATCGAAGAACTTAAAGAATCTTAATCAAATGCCTCAAATTCGTTTTGACATATTAACATTATTTCCTGAATCCTTTTCCTATTTAAACCAATCTATCTTAAAAAGAGCACAAGAAAAAGATATTATTGAAATAAAAATCTGGAATTTAAGAGATTTTGCTTTAGATAAACATAAAACAACAGATGATTATCCTTATGGAGGAGGTCCAGGAATGGTGCTTAAGATTGAACCTATTTACTATGCCTTACAAAAAATTAAAAAATCATATAAAACTAAAAGAAGAAAAATAATCTTAACTGATTTAAGGGGGAAGATATTTAATCAAAAAATAGCAAAAGAGCTATCAAAAGAAAAACAAATAATAATCATTTGTGGTCATTATGAAGGAGTAGATGAAAGAGTTAAAAAACTTGTTGATATGTCTTTATCTATAGGGAAATATATTCTTACTGGAGGAGAATTACCTGCTATGGTAATAATTGATGCAATTTCAAGGTATATAAAAGGAGTATTAAAAAATCCACTATCTTTAGAAGAAAAAAGATTTAATAAATTGGTAAGTATACCGGTTTATACTAGACCAGAAATTTTTATTACAGAAGAGGGCAAAAAACTTAAAGTACCTAAAATTTTACTTTCTGGTAATCATAAAATGATAGAAGAGTGGCGTAAAAAACACGCGAAAGAAATTAAAATCTAATTTAAATTTATTACAATAGGACCAGATTTAGTATCTTGGATATAGATAAATTTTTCTTTTAAGAAATCTCGTATTTTATCAGCTTCCTCAAATTTTTTACGCTGACGTAACTTCTCCCTCTTATTTATAAGATCCAATAATTTTTTATTTAACTTATTCCACGAGTAAAAGCATAAAAATATTTTATCCAAT
Organism: uncultured Candidatus Saccharibacteria bacterium; assembly: GCA_964655375.1. Taxonomy (GTDB): domain Bacteria; phylum Patescibacteriota; class Minisyncoccia; order UBA6257; family HR35; genus JAGDVT01. The sequence continues at coordinate 30,827 of CAZZNB010000004.1, read as the reverse complement.
TCTTTTAGAATTTTTATAAATTCAATATTAGTCTGTTGGGTTTCCTCAATTTTATTTATCTCTTTAAGTATAAGATTAATCACCTTTGCAGTATTAAAATCAATTTCTAATGCTTTTTGAATTTCTTTTTTTAATTTTTTATAGTTTCTTTCTTTATTTATTCTAAATAATTTAAATTTTGCTAAAAACTCATTAATTTTTATGTATTTATTCCAAAGATCATTTACAGTGTTTTGATTATAATCTATAATTGCTCTCCAATGATGTGCCAAAATAAAAAATCTTAAAAATCTTAAAGGATATCTTTTAGCAAAATCTCTAATAGTAATAAAATTACCTAATGATTTTGACATTTTTTTGCCGTCCACATATAAAAGATTAACATGCATCCAAATTTTGACAAAAGGTTTTTTGCCTGAAGCTGCTTCTTGCTGAGCAATTTCACATTCATGGTGGGGGAAAATTAAATCTATGCCACCTCCATGAATATCATATTGTACTCCGAAATATTTTTCCGTTATAGCGGTATCCTCTATATGCCAACCTGGCCTTCCATATCCCCAAGGAGCTTTCCATATCGGTTCAAATTTATTTTTTTCAGTTCTTCCTTTCCATAAAGCAAAATCTAATGGATCTTCTTTTTCTTCGCTTTTTTCTATATCTTTTAATTGATTTATATCTTGGCCTGATAATTTTCCATAATCTTTAAATTTCTTTGTTCGAAAATAAACTGATCCACTTGGAGTAACATAAGCATACGATTTTTCTAATAATTTTTTAATCTGTTTAATAATCATATCAATATGTTGAGAAGCTCTAGCAAATTTATCTACTTTAATTTTTAATTCTCCGATATCTTTTAAGAATTCTTTTTCATATTTTTGTGCAATATAAAAAGAAGACTTATTGAGCTCTTTCGCTTTATTTATAATTTTGTCATCCACATCGGTAATATTCATCAAAAATTTAACCTTATAACCATTTTTTCTTAAAAATCTAACAAATGTATCAAAGAAAATATAAATTCTTGCATGCCCTATATGACTAAAATCATAAACAGTTGGGCCACAAACAAATAATTTCAAATTTTTATTTTTAATTTGTGTATAGTTTTTTGTTAAAGAATTATAAATTTTGATCATTTTGATTTATAATTTTAAATAAATGGTAGAAGAAATTCAAGGTCTAAAAAAAGGAGAAAAAGAATTTATAAAACATTTCGAAGAACACCCACATTTTGAAACGTTAAGAAAAGAAGGAAAAAAAGAAGAGGAGGCAAAAAAAGAAATCTCAGAATTTTTGAGAAAATTAACAGAAGAAATAGAAGAATTGCCAGAAATAAAAAAAGAAGCAGAGATTCATCACGAGCCATTAAAGGATATTTCATCTACATTGGCTCAAGCAATTTATACAGCACTCGAAGAAGGCGTCTTAGAGGGTTTAGCATTTATTAAAAAATTAAAAAATCCATATTTATTAGATCAATTTCATGATTTATTAGCAGGTCATTTTTATGATCTATTAGTAAAACATGGTAAGTTAAAAGTGATAAAATGAATTTTATTCAAGAATTTATAACAACACATAAAATTTCATTTCCTCCCAGTCTTGTATATTTAAGTGGTTTTATTACAGGAGTAGTAGGTTTTTTACTTATCTATTTTACCATTCTTTTTTTAAAGAGATATATGGAATATCAAAAAATAAGATTGTCTCTAAATTATGCTCTGTTGCTTGTAGAACTTCCTAAATATCATTATTTGCCTAAAACAGAAGCCCAAGTTAGGGTTATAGAAGAAATAAACAATTTTGAAAATTTTATAAATTCTTTAATCAATATAAAAAATCCAATTGTTTTTGAAATTGCGACACCTCATTATGGAGAAGAAATATTTTTTTATGTAAGTGTTCCTAAAAAATATATTCAACAAATTCAAAAAGCAATAAAAGCATTTTGGCCTGGCTCAGAGGTTTTATTAGTAAAAGAAGATTATAATATTTTTAATCCTGAAGGAGTTGTTTTAGGTTCTTATATAAAAATAAAAAATCACTATTTTAGGCCTATTAGAACATATAAAGAAATTGCTATAGGTAACGTAGATACCTTAGATGCATTTTTAGCAGCTTTTAATAAACTTAAAAAAGAAGGAGAAGGCTTAGCTTATCAAGTTATTATACAACCCTTAGGAGGAAGTGAATCTAAAAAAGTTAAAAAGGTTTTAGAAAAGTTAAAAGAAGGAAAACCATTTGAAGAAGCTATCAGCCACAAAGAATATTTAGAAATTTTTAAGACTAAAGAAGAAAAAGAAAAACAAGAAGCTGAAGAAAAGAAGAAAATGATTGATGAACATCTTATTAAAAATATTGAAAATAAAATGCTGAAACCATTCTTTAAGGTAAATATAAGAGTTCTAATGTCTGCAAATAATGTATTTGAAGCAGAAGAAATAATATCGACTATAGAATCAGCGTTTCACCAATTTATTAATCCAGGGGTAAATGAATTTACTATAAATAGAGTAAAAGGTAGAAAGCTTTCAAATCTTATTTACGAATTTTCTTTTAGATTATTTAATCCTTCTCAAAGTATAATATTAAATTCTGAAGAAATAGCATCAATTATTCATTTCCCAACCTCTTATTCTAAATCACCTATAATTCATTGGTTAGCATCCAGATCAGCTCCTCCTCCGGCAAATTTACCTTCAGAAGGGGTAATTTTAGGTGAAAGTACTTATCAGGGAAATAGGGTTTTAGTAAGGATAAAAAGAAATGATAGGAGAAGACATATATATGTGATAGGACAAACTGGGACAGGTAAAACAACACTTTTAAAAAATATAGCGATGCAAGATTTGGAAAATGGAGATGGAATATGTTTTATTGATCCACATGGTGATGTAGCTCAAGAACTTCTAGGTTTGGTTCCTCGGCATAGAATTGATGATGTTATTTATTTTAGCCCCGGCGATATAAAAAGACCTATAGGCCTGAACATTTTAGAATATGACCCCAATTTTCCTGAACAAAAAACTTTTATTATTAATACTTTAATTGAAATAATTGATAAAATTTACAATCTACAGCTTACCGGAGGTCCAATGTTTGAACAATACTTAAGAAATGCTTTACTTTTAATAATGGATGACCCATCTTGGGGATATACTTTATTAGAAGTTTCAAGAGTATTTGTTGATGAAAGATTTAGAGAAGAGCTTTTAAGGAAATGTAAAAATTATCCTGTAATAGAATTTTGGACAAAGCAAGCTCCTGTAGTAGGAGGAGAACTCTCTTTACAAAATATGATTACTTGGATAACTTCAAAGCTTAATCCTTTTATAACTAATGATTTTGTAAGGCCTATTATAGCTCAACCAAAATCAAGTATTAATTTCAGATATGTAATGGATAATAAAAAAATTTTAATTGTTAATCTTTCAAAAGGAAAAATAGGAGAAACAAGTGCTTATCTTTTAGGTATGATTTTAGTAGCGAAAATATTATCAGCAACATTTTCAAGAGTAGATATTCCTGAAGAACAAAGAAGAGATTTTTATCTTTTTATAGATGAGTTCCAAAATTTTGCCTTTAAAGGAATAGCCTCAATATTATCTGAAGCAAGAAAATATAGACTTTCAATGGTATTAGCCCATCAATATATAAAACAATTACCAGAAGAGATAGCTTCTGCGGTTTTTGGTAATGTAGGCACAATAATGTGTTTTAGGGTAGGAACTGAAGATGCTGACTTTCTTGAGAAACAATTTGCCCCTATATTTACAAAAGTAGATTTAGTTAATATCCCTAATTACAATCTGTATATAAAACTTCTCATAGATGGATATGTTTCTGATCCTTTCAATATTAGAACTCTACCACCAAAACATATTGACTTTTCTTTGGTAGATAAAATAAAAGAATTAAGTGCATTAAAATATGGCAAACCATTAGAGGAGATAGAGGCAGAAATTGAAGAAAGATACAAACATGTAAAAAGTGTGTTTTAAAAATATTTTTTAATATACTTGATTCATTTTTGATTTTTATTTATAATTTATTTAGTATAATTTTAATTTTTTTAAATTTATTAATTTTTAAATTTAATTCAAAATGCCTAAGCAGAAATTATATTTAGGTAGAGCTTGGTATGCAATTCATACCGTAATAGGATTTGAAGATATGGTTGCAGAAGGTATTATGAAAAGAGCAGAAGCTTTCGATATGAAAGATAAAATTTTCAATGTACTAGTACCAAAAGAAAAAGTATGGGAAGTAAGAGGAGGTAAAAGAGAATTAGTTGAGAAAAAACTTTATCCGGGGTATGTTTTCATAGATATGATAGTAACTGACGATTCTTGGTATCTAGTTCGAAATACTCCAAAAGTTACAGGTTTTATAGGAGCTGGGACTACTCCTTTGCCTGTTGATCCTAAAGAGATGGAAGAAATTTTAAAACGGATTAAATCTGAAGAAGCTCCTATTGAAATGGATATTAAAGTAAATGATCTTGTAGAAATAACACAAGGAGTATTTAAGGGCTTACAAGGTAAAGTTATAGAAGTAGATAGAGAAAAAGGAAGATTAAAAGTAGTAGTGTCGATTTTTAATAGAGAAACACCGGTCGAGGTTGATTTTTTGCAAGTTAAAAAATTATAAATATGGAAAAAGAGATAAAAGCAAAAGTAAAATTGATTATTCCTGCAGGAGAAGCTACTCCAGCTCCGCCTATTGGTCCTTCTTTAGCTCAATATGGTATTAACATTGGAGAATTTTGTAATAAATTTAATGAAGCCTCTAAAGAATTCAAAGGAATGAAAATTCCTGTTGAAATAACAATTTATGAAGATAGAACATTTGAATTTGTTTTGAAAAAACCACCTGTTAGTGCTTTAATAAAAAAATATTTAAACATAGAAAAAGGCAGTGGAGAAACAGGTAGAAAATTTGTAGGCACATTAACTAAAGAAGATTTAAGAAAAATTGCAGAAGAAAAATTGTCTGATTTAAATACAGATGATATTGAAAAAGCAATGAAAATAGTAGAAGGAACAGCAAGAAGTATGGGAGTAAAAATAGAATAAGGGAGCTACAAAAGCTCCCTATTTTTATTCTTTTAGTCTTATTATTTTAACTTAATTTTCTAAAATTTTTTTAATACTTTCTAGAATTCCGTTAGCTACTTTAGTTAAGAATTTAAAATCTAAAGTTTCCAAAGTATCGGTTTTTTTGTGATAATTTGGGTTTCTTAAGAACGCTGTATCTGTTATCATTATAGCCGGAATATTTATATCCCAAAAATGAGAAACATCACTTATTCTTGTAATTGGGAAATTATACCCTTTATTTGTTGCTATAAAATTCACAGTAGAAGTGTGCATTTTTAATGTATCTTCAAATAATTTTGCAAGTCCTTGAGAGTTTTCATCGCCTACTATTGCTATAAAGTTATTTTCAAGAAAGAGATATTTCAATAAAATATCCCAATATTTTATTAAAATCAATTTAGGAATTGTTGTAATAACTTTTTTATTTATAGTAAAACCTAACATTTCCAAAATAACTGCATATTTCACAGGTATATTTCTTTTGTCTATATAATTTGCTAAAAATTTGCTCCCTAACATCCCTCTTTCCTCTAAATCAAATGCAATGTACCATACTGAGTAATCTTTATCTTTAAGATATACCGGATTTATAATTTTGGCTATTTCTAAGAGAACTGCTACCCCACTAGCATTATCATCTGCTCCAGGAGAATTTTCTACTGTATCATAATGAGCTCCAATTATGATAATAGGCTTTTCTGTTTCTTCACTTTTAGCAATAATATTAACTCCTATTTTTCTAACACCTTCTATATCTATATAAGGAAATTTATCCTCTATTACTATATAGCCTAATTTTTCGAAGAATTCTTTTATATATTTTTGTGTTTCATAATAATGTTTACTTCCAGGATTTCTTGGATAAAGCGAGAAGAAATTAATATGTTTCCACAGTTCTAACTCCTCAATCATTAAAACCTCACCTCCTTTAGTTGTTTGCTAATTATTATTATAATTTAAATTTAATTTGATAATGAACGCTGCATTTCAATTTCATATTAATTTAACACTCGCTTATATATCTTTAAATCGTCAATAATGCCATAAAAATAATTAGTTAATCCAGAATGACTACCTACATTTTTAGCTAATAGAAATTTATTATCTGATTTCCAAACAGTTTAAAAGATGCCTGAGGTTCTAGTCCTCCGTTAATAAATAATTAAAATAATAAATATCTTTCCATACAATTGTCAAATGCTAGCAATTATTAGGCGTATAAGTATTAATACTGTCAATAGTTGTTATATTTCCATCATAAATATAACCTCTAATTCTACCATATGATAAAAATTCTATATAATAAAGAGAATTCAATGATAAAAGTTGATTCTTGCTATAATTATGTTATAATATTTATAATAATATTAGCGCCGTGAGATTAAGGGTGCTATAATTAATAGTAGAGGCTTGGCACTTCTGTTCAAGCCTCTAAAAAATAAAATGAAGGTAAAACCCTTGAGTGATTATATTTTGGTTGAACCAATAAGACAAGAAGAAATAACAAAAGGTGGGGTTTTAATACCTGAAACAGCAAGAGAAGATAGAGCTATAAGAGGGAAAGTAATAGCAGTAGGTCCTGGTAAATTAAATGATAAAGGAGAGAGAATCCCTGTAAGCGTAAAAGAAGGTCAAATTATTATATTTAAAAAATATGCCCCAGATGAAATAAAAATAGATGACAAGGAATATTATTTTATTAGAGAAGACGACATTATGGCAGTTATAGAAGAATAAATTACAGGTCACACTTCGTTGGCCTGTAATTTCTTTAAAATTAAAATGGCCAAAGCAATTTTATTCGATGAACAAGCTAGAAGAAAAATTTTAAAGGGGGTTAATAAAATATCTAATGCAGTAAAAGTAACCTTAGGGCCTAAGGGCAGAGCAGTGGTTTTAGATAAAGGCTATGGAGCACCCACTATTACTAGGGATGGTGTTACAATTGCTAAAGAGATAGAATTAGAGGATAAATTTGAAAATTTGGGTGCTGAATTAATTAAAGAAGTAGCTTCAAAAACTAATGATGTTGCTGGGGATGGAACAACCACAGCTGCTTTATTGGCTCAAGTTTTGATAAATGAAGGGCTAAAAAATGTTTCTGCAGGTGTTGATCCTATAGGTATGCAAAAGGGTTTTGAAAAAGCAATAAATCTTATTTTAGAAGAACTTAAGAAAATTTCTAAGCCCGTTTCTGGAAAAGAAGACTATGCTCATGTAGCTACTATCTCTGCTCGAGATCCTGAAATTGGCAATTTAATTGCAGAAGTTATCGAAAAAGTGGGTAAAGATGGTGTAGTAACAGTTGAGGAAGGTCAAACCATAGGAATTAATTATGAGCTTGCAGAGGGAATGCAATTTGATAGAGGTTATATCTCTCCTTATATGATTACAAATCCCGAAAGAATGGAAGCTGTTTTAGAAGATCCATTAATTTTGATAACAGATAAAAAAATATCTTCTATTCATGATTTAGTACCCCTACTTGAGAAAATTGTTCAATCAGGCAGAAGGCCATTATTCATAATTGCTGAAGATGTTGAAGGAGAAGCCTTAGCCACTTTGATTGTTAACAAATTAAAAGGTATTTTGCTTTCTGTAGCTGTAAAAGCTCCTGGATTTGGTGAAAGAAGAAAAGAAATTTTACAAGATATTGCCATTTTAACAGGAGGTCAATTAATTTCAGAAGAATTGGGGTTGAAGTTAGAAAGTACAGATATTCACCAATTAGGCGAAGCTAAAAAAGTAATAGTTACGAAAGATAATACAACAATTGTTGGCGGTAAAGGTAAAAAAGAAGAGATACAAAAAAGAATATCTCAAATAAGAAAACAATTAGAAACCACAACCTCAGAGTATGAAAAAGAAAAATTACAAGAAAGATTAGCTAAATTAGTTGGAGGTGTTGCAGTTATAAAAGTAGGTGCTCCAACTGAAGTACAGCAAAAAGAATTACAACATAGAGTAGAAGATGCAGTACACGCTACTAAGGCAGCTATTGAAGAGGGTATAGTTCCTGGCGGTGGTGTTGCTCTTATAAGATGCTTACCAGCCTTAGAAAAGTTAATAGAAGAACTTTCTAAGAAAGATATCCCTGAATATATTGGAGCCACAATTGTTAAAAAGGCTATTGAAGCTCCATTAAGACAAATTGCTTATAATGCAGGAGTAGATCCATCTGTAGTTTTAGAAAAAGTAAAAGAAGGCAAAGATGATTTTGGGTTTAATGCAGCTACTTTGCAATACGAAAATTTATTTAAATCTGGTATTATAGATCCAACTAAAGTAACTAGAACTGCTTTACAAAATGCAGGGTCTGTAGCAAGCTTGCTCTTAATAACTCATGCTGTAGTAGCAGAATTGCCAGAAAAAAAGAAAGAAAAACAATATGAAACTCCTGAGGTAGAGGAAGAATATTGATAAGAAAGCTCTTTTAAAAATATCTGAAATGATTTAAAATTACTAAGATGATAAAAAAAATATTATCAAACGTAATTTTATTGTTGTCCTTTTTGTTTATAATTGCTTTAGCATTCTATTATTATAATGAGATACAAAAAGAAAAAATTTCAGAAAATAAAATAAAAATTGTTGTAACTGTAGGTGCTATAGGGGGTTTACTAAAAGAAATTGGAGGTCTAAGAGTAGAAATAATAAATTTAGCTAAAGGAGCACATGCTCATGAAGTACAAATTTTGCCCTCAGATCTAAAGACTATAAAAGATGCTAAGATAATATTTAAAATAGGATATAAATTAGATGATTGGGTAGATAAATTAGCTAAAGAAAATAATATTTCTATTAAACAGTTAGACAAAAATGTGGATTTAATAAAAAGCAAAAATATTGTTAATCCTCATTATTGGCTGTCTTTAAAAAATTTAAAGGGCATTGCAAAAGATATCTATATTACACTTGTTGATATAGACCCAAATTATTCAGAATATTATTTCAAAAATTATCAAAAATTTCTAGTTAAATTGGACGAGTTAAAAAATTATGAAGAAAATTTCAAAAATATAAAAAATAAAAAAATAATCGTTACTCATTCTGCACTTGACTATTTAGCACAAGAATTAAACTTAAAAATTGTAGGATATTTAAAAACTGAAGAAGGGAGAGATTTATCTGTTAAAGAATTTTATAATTTAGTTAACCTTATTAAAAAAGAAAATGTAAAAATTATAATTGCAGAAAAAGGATTTATTACAGAATCAGTAAGACAATTTGCTAAAATTTATAATTTAAAGCTTGTAGAAATTGATCCTTTAGAAGTTATGAATTTAGAAAAAGAAAATATTATCGACATTATGAAAGATAATTTAGAAAAAATTTATAAAAGTATGATATGAAGATATTAGAAATAAAAAATTTAAAAGTTGAATTAGATAATAAAATAATTTTAAATAATATAAATTTTGAATTAGAAAAAGGAGATATTTTAGCAATAATTGGTCCTAATGGGGCGGGTAAGACTACTCTTTTAAAGGCTATTTTAGGTTTAATACCTTATAAAGGAGAAATTAAGTATAAAAATGATGAAGTTAAAAAATATCTCAGTGAGATATCTTACGTGCCTCAAAGATTTGAATTTGATAAATCTATACCTCTTACAGTAGAAGAATTTTTATCCCTTACTTTAAAAAAAATAGATAAAAATAAAAGAGAAGATACAGTTAAAGAAATTGGGATTTTTAATCTATTAAATAAAAAAATAGGAGATCTTTCAGGTGGTGAATTACAAAGAGTTTTGATAGCTAAAGCTGTAATGGAGGGGCCTGAGTTAATTTTATTAGATGAACCAACTACAGGAATTGATATTGAAGGCGAGAAAAAATTTTATGAACTTATTTTTCATTTAAATAAAGACCATAAAATAACTATAATTTTTGTCTCTCATGAAATAAATATAGTATACAATTTTTCTAACAAAGTGGTATGCTTAAATAAAGATCTTTTATGTTTTGGACCAACAGAAAAAGTTCTTACAGAAAATACAATTAAATCACTTTATGGCGAAGAAGCAATTTATAAATTACATGAGCACCATAGTTAAAAATCTTAAAAAATTTGCCAAACTTTTGTTAGAAAATATACCAAATAAAAAAATTTTAATTGTATCTCATATAAATCCTGACCCTGATACATTAGGAAGCCAAATTGCATTATGGCATATATTTAAAAAAATAAACAAAGCTTCTAAGGTTCATCTTTATAATAGAGATGTAAAACAGATAGAAAATCTTCTTTCCTTCTTACCTAGTCTTAATTATGTCAATAATTCTTCTTTAGAATTTTATGATGCAATTATAGCCTTAGAACCATCTAATTTTGAAAGATTAGGATTATTAAATACAAAATTCAATAAACTTTTTGTAATTGATCATCACCATTCATTCAACCAAGAGAGCTTTAAACAATTTGATGGTTATATATATTTTGATCCTGAGGCAGATGCATGTACTTCTATTATTTATAAATTAGCAAAAATTTATAACATCGAGCTAAATTTAGAGTCTAAGAAAGCTATTTTAGTTGGAATATTATCAGACACTTTGTTTTTACGATATGCGAAAAATAAAGAAACTTTGAAAATCATTTATGATGTTTTTGAAGAAAATATAAAAATGAAAGAGATTTATAAAATACTATTTAGTTTTGAAATAAAAGATAAAGAAATGATAAAAAAAGTATTTTTAAAGATAAAATTTTATAAAAACAAAAAAACAGCAGTAATAGACTTATCTAATCTTAAAATTAATAAGGAAAAGAGAGGGATATTATATGAATTTTTTAGATTTTTTAAAGATATAGATATTTATATATTTATAGCAAAAGAAAAAAAACAATACGAATTCCATTTAAGATCAGACATTTTTGATGTTTCTAAGTTAGCAAAAAAATTTAAAGGAGGCGGGCATAAAAATGCATCTGCCTTTAGTTCTTCCACTGATAAAGATAAAGTGATAAAAGAAATATTAAAACAAATAAAATGGAAGGATTAGTTCTTTTTAATAAACCATCAGGTTATACTTCTTATCAGGTTGTAGAATTCTTTAAAAAAAAGACAAATAAAAAAGTTGGTCATGGTGGTACATTAGATCCTTTAGCAGAAGGTCTCTTAATTATCGGAATAGGCGAATATACAAAAGAATTAACAAAATTTTTAAGAGAATCTATTAAAGAATATATATGTATAATAAAATTAGGATACATTTCAGATACTTATGATAAGGAAGGGAAAATAATTGAAACTAATAAAGAAATCCCAGATTTTGAAAAAATTAAAGAAATATTAGAAAGCTTTAAAGGTAAAATATTACAGAAACCGCCTATTTATTCTGCTATAAAAATAAAAGGGAAGCCATTATATAAATTAGCAAGGAAGGGAGAGAAAATTAATCTTAAAGAAAGAGAAGTTACAGTTTATGATTTAGAGGTTTTAGATTTTCAAAGAAATTTGTTGTATTTAAGACTTAAAGTAAGTTCAGGATTTTATGTAAGATCTTTTGCAAATGATCTTGGAGAAAAATTAGGATGTGGAGCATATTTAGAAAAGCTCGTGAGAGTTAGAATAAATGATTTTGATTTAGAGTCTGCTTTAACTTTTGAAGATTTTGAGAAGGACTTTTTAGAATTTCAAGCAAAAATTTATGGAAGAGTGCAAGGAGTAGGGTATAGATATTTTGCAGAAAAAAATGCTCAAAAACTAAATATTTTAGGTTACGCTAAAAATTTAAAAGATGGAACAGTAGAGATAGTAGCACAGGGGGGAGAAGAAAGCTTACAAAAATTTATTGAGCAATTGAAAATAGGTCCATTTTTAGCAAAAGTAGCGAAGATAGATATAATGTTTAGAAAACCAAAAGACATTTATTTATATTTTGAAATAAGATGATTGAATATGAAATAGAAAATTTATATACTAAAAAAACTGTTATGAAAAATGCCTTTTGGTTATATTTTGGATTTGCCTTAAACAAGCTTTTAAAAATATTAATAATAATATTAAGTGCAAGAATTTTAGGGCCAGAAAATTACGGAACTTTCACCTATGTACTTTCTTTCTTAGGATTATTCTTTTTAATATCTGATTGGGGGATTTCATCTTTATTAATAAGAGATTATCAACAGACAAAAGAAAGAGAAAAAATCATAAATACGTCTTTTACTATTAAATCTTTATTAATTAGTATATGTATTATTCTATCTATTTTAGGTTATTTTATTTTAAACAATGAAAATGCTAAAAATGTTTACTTTATCTTGCTAATTATGCAAGTACTAATTGCTTTTCGAGAATTTTTAAATGCTTTATTTAAAGCAATTCAAAAAATGGAGTATGAAAGCATTGCAATTTCTCTAGAAAGTTTTGTTATTTTAATAATTGTACTTACCTTATTGGTTAAAATACCTTCAGTATTTAATTTAGGTATTGCATATTTTTTAGGTGCTTTAGTAAGCTTATTTTTTGTGCTTTTCGCTGCACATAAGTTTAATTTTATAAAGAAACTTAGGTTTTCTTTTAATAAAGAAAATTTAAAATATTATTTTAAAAATGGAACACCATTAATGTTATATGGCTTTTTAGGTTTTATATTTTTTTCAACAGATCACTTAATAATAGGTTATTTTAGGGGTATGTATGAATTAGGGCTTTATTCTATTGCGACTAAAGTTATCTTAAATCTAAATTTGATCCCAACTATAGCTATGATTGCTCTTTTACCTTATCTTTCTTTTCAAGTATTCAATAAAGAAAAATTATATAAAATTTATAAAAAAATATTTTTAGCAATAATTTTAATAAGTTTTTTGGTGGTCATTCTTATAAATATTTTTATTGATCCTTTAGTAAGAATTTTATTAGGTTCTAAATATCTTTTATCAATTCCAATTATAAAATTCTTAATTTGGATAATTATTTTCTTGTTCCCTTTAGTTTTGTTAGACAATATAATTTTTATTTTTAATAGACAATGGCTAAATTTTTATTTAACTGTTGGTGCTGCCTTGTTAAATTTATTATTAAACATAATTCTAGTACCAATTTATGGAATAAATGGAGCAATATTTGCTACATTGATTTCACAGTTTTTAAATTTTTCAATTTCTTATTATATAGTTGAAAAAATAATTTTTTGAAATTTGTTTATCTTAAAATCAAAATTAACCTTGAAAATAAAAAGTCTAAAATTCCATATATAATCACGAACAACAAAGAAAATAAAATTACATTCAAAGTAAGTTGTTGTGTCTCTTTTAAAGATATCCAATTGACCTTTTTTAGTTCTATTATCGATTCTTTTAAGTAGTTTATAATCTTATCTTTCATTATTTACTAATGATTTTTATTTCTTTATTTAAATCTAAGCTAAAAGTTAATTTTTGCCCCTTCTTAACCTGATTGGCTATAATTTTTTGTGCTAAAGGATCTAATATAAGCTTTTGAATAATTCTTTGAAGAGGTCTAGCTCCATATTCAGGGTCAAATCCTTTTTCAATTAAAATTTCTTTAACATTATCTTCAAAAACAACATTTATACCTTTCTTTAATAAATTATCTTTAACTTTATTTAATTGGATTTCAACGATTTTTCTTAAATCTTCTTTAGATAAAGGCTTAAATACTATTATTTCGTCAATTCTGTTTAAGAATTCTGGTTTAAAAAATTCTTTAAGGGCTTTTATAGTTCTTTCTTTGTAATCTTCAAATTCTCTTTCTTCATTTCGAGTAAATCCTATAGACCCTATTTTTCTGAAATAATGACTTCCTATATTTGAAGTTAATATAATAATTGTATTCCTAAAATTAACTGTATAACCCTTGCTATCTGTCAATCTTCCATCATCTAAAATCTGAAGAAGAATATTAAAAACTTCTGGATGAGCTTTTTCTATTTCATCAAACAATATTAAACTATAAGGTCTTCTTTTTACAGCTTCTGTCAATTGTCCACCTTCTTCATAACCTACATAACCAGGAGGGGAACCAATTAATTTTGCTATAGAGTGTGGTTCCATATATTCAGACATATCTAATCTTATCATTGCTTTTTCATCATTAAACATAAATTCTGCTAAAGCTCTTGCAGTTTCTGTTTTACCTACTCCAGTAGGGCCTAGAAATATAAATGAAGCAATAGGTCTTCGAGGATCAGATAATCCTGCTCTTGCTCTTCTTAATGCATTCGCTACCGCACTAATAGCTTCATCCTGCCCAATTACTCTTTGCTTAAGAATTTCTTCCGCCTTTAACAACTTTTGAGCCTCATCTTCTAAAATTTTAGATACAGGAATACCTGTCCACCTTGAAACAATTTCAGCTACTATTTCCTCTGTTACTTCTTCTTTAATATATCTTAATTTACTTTTGTTAATGTATTTTTCAATTTCTTTTAATTCATTATTAATTTTAGGAATTTCTCCATATAAAATTTCAGCTACCCTTGATAAATCTCCTATTTTTTCTTTCTCCTCCATTTCTTTTTGTAAATCCTCTAATCTTCTTTTAAGCTGATTATACCTTTCTTTTAATTCTTTTTCTTTTTTCCACTCATTTTCAAGTTTTTCTTCATCTGCTCTTAATTTGTTTAGTTTTGATTCTATCATTTTTAATTTCTTAGCAGAATTTGGTTCTTTAGAGATTGCTTCTTTTTCAATTTCTAATCTTCGGATTTCTTTTTTAATTTCCTCTAATTCTTGAGGCATACTCTCTGCTTCTAACCTCAAACTAGCAGCTGCTTCATCTATTAAATCTATAGCTTTATCTGGCAAATATCTATCTGTAATATATCTTGTAGAAAGATCAACCGCAGCCACTATAGCACTATCAGATATTCTAATCCCATGATGGATTTCATATCTTTCCTTTAGTCCTCTCAAAATAGAAATAGCGTCTTCTCTTGATGGTTCTTCAACTAAGATAGGCTGGAATCTTCTTACAAGGGCGGGGTCTTTTTCAAAATAAAGCTTATAATCTCTTAAGGTAGTAGCTCCTATAACTTGAATTTCTCCTTTAGCTAATGATGGTTTAAGCAAATTAGAGGCATCTATTGCACCCTCTGCGGCTCCTGCACCTACTAATGTATGAGCTTCGTCTATGAAAATAATGAATTTTCCTGGATTGCTTTTAATTTCTCTTAAGATTGCTTTTAATCTATCTTCAAATTCACCTCTATATTTCGCTCCAGCAATTAATGCTCCTAAATCTAAAGAAATAATTTCTTTTCCTTTTATAGAATCAGGTACCTCATTAGCTACTATTTTTTGAGCTAACCCTTCTACAATAGCAGTTTTCCCAACCCCTGGTTCCCCAATCAAAATTGGATTGTTTTTAGTTCTTCTTGATAAAATTTCAATAATCCTTCTAATTTCTCTATCTCTCCCGATGATTGGATCAAGTTTTTTTTGCCTTGCAAGATCTGTTAAATTTACACTATATTTTTCTATAACTTTATATTTAGTTTCAGGTGATTCATCAGTAACTTTTTGCCCTTTCCTTAACTGAGATAATACTTTTCCTACTCTTTCTGTAGTTAATCCAAATCTTTCAAGTACATATCTTGCTACTGATCTAATTTCAGTTAATGCTAAAAATATATGTTCTACAGAAATAAATTCGTCATTAAACCTTCTTGCAATTAAGGCAGCTTGATCTAAAATTTGAAATGTTTCTTGGGCTAAATAAAGTTGAGTAACATTAGTAACTGAAAATATTTTAGGAATTCTATTAATTTCCTCTTCTACCACTTGAATAAGATAATTTTTATCAACTCCTAAATCTTGTAAAATATCTGAAACAATAGTATCTTCCTGTGTTATTAAAGCATATAAAATATGAAGCCCCTTAATTTCTGAATGGTGATATTTCAATGCTAAATCCTGGGCTTTTTGTAGAGCCTCTTGTGCTTTAATTGTAAATCTATTAAATGAAAACATTATTAAATTTTATTATATCATAAAACAACAAAGTTTGCAAAAGGTTTCACTTGATTTCCTCTACGATTATTTTCAAATTAGCTTTAATATTCAAACCTAAATTAATTTCTACCATATGTTCGCCTGATATTTTAATAGGTTCTTTTAAGGCTATATCTTCCTTGTTAACAAAAATATTATGACTTTCCAAGAATTTTTTAATATCTAGTTTATTAATAGAACTATAAACTTCACCGTGCATACCAACTTTTATAGAGGTTTTGAAAACTAATTTTTCTATTTTCTCCTTTAATCCTTCTAGTTCTTTCTGTTTTTTAGCTAATTTTTCTTCTGAAGCTTTTATTAATTTATCAATTTGATCTTTATTTTGGGGAGTAATAATAATAGCTTGTCCTTTTCTCCAAAGATATAAAGCAAAACCTCTGCTAACTTTTTTAATTTCACCTCTATTTCCAACTTGTGTAATATCTTCTAATAATAAAATAGGAATATTTTTATCTTTTTTTATTTTTTTAGCCATTTTATTAATTAAAGTTTTTTAATAAATTCGATAGCCTTTTGTAAAATTTCATCTTTATTATCTTCTGGATTAGGATCTATAACTTTAATATCAGGTTCTATCCCATTACCTTCTAATTTTACCCCCTTTGGTGTAAGCCAATAAGCCACTGTTAATTTTAAAGAATAATTATCATCTGATAAAAATTCCATTTTTTTTGTACTAGTACCTTTATTTTGAATGGGAATTGTTATTGAAAGTATACCTGGTCTTACTTCAAATATCTGCTGTACACTTCCTTTTCCAAAAGTTTTTTCTCCTATAATTTTTGTTCCTAAATTATCTCTCAAGGCTGCAGCAAAAATTTCAGAAGCTGAAGCACTCCCTTTATTAGTTAAAATAACCATTTTTATTCTTGACAAACTACCTAAGCCACTAGATCTTATTACTCTTTCATTCTGATCTTTGCCCCATATTTCTTTAAGAATCACTTTACCTCTAGGTAGAAATAGCTCTGATAATTTAATAGCTACTTGCAAATATCCACCAGGATTATTTCTTAAATCAATTATAAATCTATTAGCTCCTTTTGATTTTAGATCATTATATGCTTTTATAAATTCATTAACCGTATTATTCCCAAAATTCAAAATCTTAATATGCCCAATATTAGGAGATATGAATTCATATTTCACCATTTTAATCTTGATTTCCTCTCTTACAATTTCAAAATCCTTTTCATTTTGCCATCCTTCTCTGAAAATAGTTAAAATTACTTTTTCTCCGCATTTACCTCTTATTTTAGAAACAGCTTCTTCTAATGACATATTGAAAGTGTCTTCATTGTTAATTTTTAAGATTAAATCACCTGCTTTTATTCCTTTTCTATAAGCAGGTGTATCTTCCAAAGGAGCAATTACTGTTAATACATTATTTCTTATTCCTATCTCCATACCTACACCGCAAAACCTCCCTTTTAAATCTTCTTCAATAATTTTTGATTGAATGGGTGTGTACAAATCTGAATAAGGGTCATTTAAAGATTTAACCAATCCTCTAACTGCCTCAAATGCTGCCTTATCTGGATTTATTTTTTGTTGCTCAACAAAATTTTCTTTAATAATACGCCACACTTCATCAAATAAGAATTTATATTTAGGATCAAATTCGAAATTTTGCTCAAGAATATTGTTTTTTTCTAAAACTTCTACAGAAGCTCGTCCTAAGTTATAAGCTAAGCTAAAATTAATAGTTAAAATTAAAATAGCAACAATAATTTCAAAAGCTAATTTTATTTTATAATTTTTAAATAATTGTTTAAACCTCTCCATGGTCTATTTTAAAACTATAGGAATAATTTTACATAAAAAAAATATAAAAGAAAAGTCTGCTATAATATATATTTTAGCAAAAAATTTAGGAATTATAAAAACAGTAGCAGAAGGCATAAATGCAAGTAAAAGTAAAATTTTGTCTATTATTCAGCCAGGTAATTTTGGTAAATTTTATTTAATTGGCGAGTATTCTAGATATAAATTAATTTCTTTTTTGCCATATAGGATTCCTTTTAAAATATACAAAAAATATCCATATACTTATCTATGGTCTCTGAGATTTTTAACTTTTTTTAATTTTTTAGATATCTCAGATGAATTTTTAAAATTTTTACTTAATATGGATAAAATTCTTTTAAAGATTCCCAAAGAGTTCTCTATTTTATTTATCTACGAAGTATTAAAAGAATTAGGAATCCAACCTAATTTAGAAAATTGTGAAAAATGTAATATTAACCTTCAAAATTCCCAAAATATTTACTTAAAGAATTCAAGATTATATTGTGATAAATGTAAAAAAATTGGTTATGAGAAAATAGAACATGAAGATTATTTAGATATTATTAATTTTTTAAAGAATAAAAAAACTAATAGAGTAAATAGGGGAGTACCTTTATTAAAAAAGATAATAAAATCTCATCTTAAAAGAATTCCTTTATAATTTTTAATAATGGAAGATAGATCTTTTGAAGAGGAATTAGAAAAAGAGTTATATGGTACTAAACCATCTAAGAGAGTTGGCAGGGTTAAGAAAATATGGGGTATAAGAAAAAAGGAAATAGAAAAACCAGAAACATGGGAAGAAGTTGAAGCTACTATAGAAGACACTTTTATTCTCAGAAAAAAAATTAAAAAATTTTTTTGGCTCTCTTTTATATTATTTGTAATAAGCGTAGGACTTTTTAGTCTTATCTATTATTATAGATCAACCTATATTAAAAGGATATCATTGAATATATTAGGCCCAGAAGAAGTAAACTCTCTATCATTATATGAATATTTAATAAAAATAGAAAATAATTCTAAAGAAATTATCACTGATACTAAATTAACTTTATTTTTACAAGAAGGAGCATATTTTTATGATGATTTGGATTCTAAAAACTTGACCTTTACTATAGGAGATTTAGATCCAAATACCTCAAGAGAAATAAAAGTAAAATTAGTGTTTTTAGGAAATGTTGATCAGGTCATAAAAGTTAAAGCAACTTTAAATTACTCTACTATAAAAAGGAATCAGATATTTGAATTAAATAAAGAATTAGCAGTAACTGTTAAAAAAGAACCTATAAATTTCCAAATATCTTTACCATCAAAAGTATTTTTAAATGAGCCATTTGCAATTTATATAAAAGGAATAAATAATACAGATCAAGAAATAGATGTGAACTTAGAGTTAACATCCCAAGAATCTTTTGAAGTTATTAGTTTATCTCCTCCTACTGAAAACAAATTAAATTGGTCATTTAAAAATTTAAATCCAAATAATAATTTTGAGATTAATATAACTGGTAAATTTTTAAGTAAAGCCCAGGATACTGTTATTTTGTTATCAAGTTATATAACATTCAAAAATAAAACATTTTCTTTAAAATCTTTACCTATTAATGTTAAAGTTTTAGAATCTCCAATAGTTTTAGAAATTTCTTCTAACCCAGGGGATGATGTTGTTAAATTAGGCTCACATTTATCATATACAATAAAATGGACAAATAAAAGTTCAATAGCTCTAAATAATGTAAAACTGAAAGTAAACTTAGAAGGGAATTTTGATTTTAATTCTATTAAAACAGATGGATATTTTGATCCTTTCGAAAATTCAATAATTTGGGATGCAAGAAATAAGCCAAGTTTATATGTAGTTCAACCAGGATCTTCTGGCTTTGTTAATTTTACTATTTCAATAATAAATAAATACCCTCCGGGTCAAAAAAATTTAGAAATAAAAGTGATTGCTAAAATAGAAACAGAAACTATTCCTCCTGAAGTTCAGGTTTTAACTAAAAAATTAACTATCGAAACTCAAAATACTAAGAAAATAGCGGGTAACCTATTAGTAGAACCTTCAGCATTTTATAATGATCCCAATATTAAAAACACAGGTCCTTTTCCTTTGCAGCCCGGAAAGCCTACTACTTTGTCTATTTATCTAAATTTTTCAACCTTCGGAGAAGATTTTGAAAATATAATAATAAAAACAAAAATCCCTATTGGAGTAAAATTAACAGGCCTCTTTGGAGAAAATTTCAATGTTAATAATCTTCAATACAATCCTGATACCGGAGAATTTATTTATAAAATTGATGAATTAATTGCAGGCTATGGTGATATTTATCAGCCGTATAAAATAATGTTTCAAATAGAGGTAATACCTCCCTTATATAGTGATCCACGATTGTTTGTATTTTTACCTTCTATAGAAGTAAATGCCCAAAGTAAATTTACATTGCAAACATTCAATATTAAGACCCGTCAAATTGACTATTATTTGGTAAAATAATCAATAAAATGGAAGAAAATAAATTAGAAAAAATAATAAACTTAGCAGAAAGAAGAGGATTTATTTTTAAAAGTTATGAGATTTATGGTGGCCTAAGGGGATTTTATGATTTTGGCCCATTGGGTGTTCTTTTAAAAAATAAAATCAAAAATTTATGGCTTAAAGACATTTTAAATATGCAAAATATCCATTTAATTGAAACACCAATAATAGGACCAAGAATTTTATATGAAGCTTCAGGACATATAGAAAACTTTTATGATAGATTAGTAGAATGCAAAAAATGTCATAATAGATTCAGAGAAGATCATCTTTTAAAAGGAGAATATGGGGAAATAAAAATTAAAGATAATAAAGCCTTATGTCCTTTATGCCAAGGGGAACTTACTGAAGCTAGAAATTTTAATTTAATGTTTAAAACATACGTAGGACCAGTAGAAGAATTAAGTACAGAAAGTTATTTAAGGCCTGAAACTGCTCAAGGTATTTTTATAAATTTTAAAAATATTTTAAATTCAATGAGAGCTAAACTTCCTTTTGGGATAGCACAAATAGGTAAATCCTTTAGAAATGAAATTACTCCTAAAAATTTTATTTTTAGAATTAGAGAATTTGAACAAATGGAAATAGAATTTTTTGTAAAGCCTGAAGAAAGTGAAAGATGGTTTGAGTTTTGGGTTGAAAAAAGATTTAATTGGTATATAAACTTCTTGGGAATTAAAAAAGTAAATTTAATAAAGCATATACAAACAGAAGATGAATTAGCACATTATGCAAAAGCAGCTATAGACATTTATTATAAATTTCCTTTTGGTGAAGATGAAATTGAAGGTATTGCTAATAGAACAGATTACGACCTTAAAAGACATATGGAATACTCTAAAGAAGATTTAACCTATTTTGATGAAGAAAAAAAAGAAAAAATAATTCCCTATGTAATAGAACCATCAGCAGGAGTAGAAAGAATTTTATTTGCTTTGCTTTGTGATGTTTATGATGAGGATGAAGTGAAGTCTGAGAATGGTAAATTGGAAAAAAGAATAGTTTTAAGATTTAAACCCTGGATAGCACCAATCCAAATAGCTGTTTTTCCTTTGTTATCGAATAGAAAAAATCTTGTAGAAAAAGCAAAAGAAATTTATAACACCCTAAAAAATCATTTTATAGCTGTTTATGATGAAAGTGGATCTATTGGAAGAAGATATAGAAGACAGGATGAAATCGGAACTCCTTATTGTATTACAATTGATTTTCAAACATTAGAAGATAATACAGTCACAATTCGAGATAGAGATACGACAGAACAAATAAGAATAAATGCCAACGAATTAATTAATTATTTAAAAGAAAAATTAGAAATATGAATTTAATAAATTTTGCTTTTGCTCAAAATATAACCTCTCCAGTAGATTTAGTAGGCTTTATCCAAGAATATTGCCGAAGTGGAGTTAATTTAAATTTTTGTCTTCAAGGAATATACAATCTTTTAGTAGCGATTGCAGTTGCCGTAGCTTTCTTTTCATTTTTGTTTGGAGCTTTTGAAAATCTTTTATCTACAATTCCTGATGTTAAAATGCAAGGGAAAAATCGGATGAAAAATGCTCTAATTGGATTGGCTATTATTTTTATTTCTGGAGTTTTTCTTTATTGGATCAACCCATCAATATTTAATGCAAGATTGATTATGTATAAAGTAACAAATTTAGGAATTCAACAATTAATAATTAATATTGAAAGTAATGATGAAGCAACAATAACGCTTGATGAAGTTAATAAAGAAAAAATTACATTTTCAGAAACTGATTTAGTAATAATACCGGCTAATTTACCAGGAATTATACTTTCTAAATCTGGGATGAAAATATGGAAAGAAGCTTTAGACCCCCTTAAGCGAGCTGGAGAATTAGCGCATCAAAAAGGATATAAGTTATTAATAATTTCTGCTTATAGAGATATTAACCACCAAAAAGAATTATGGGAAAATGCTATTAAAAAATATGGAAGTCCTGAGATAGCTAAAAAATATGTAGCACCTCCAGGAAATTCAGCGCATAATTATGGGAAAGCAGTAGATGTTAATTTAATAAAAAATGGGGCTAGATATTGTAATAAAGAATTAGAAAATATAATGTGTACTGCAGGTTGGATAAGATATAATAAAGAATGTTGGCATTTTGAATATGGAACAAAAAGATGGGAAAATGGCAAAGTAGTTGGTAAATGTGCAATGTAAATTTATTTCTTATCTACTTATTAAAAACATAAATAAAAATATCATAAAGCAAATAATAAAAACTATTGACCAATCTCTATTGCCAGCTTTAATTTCTCCCCAAGCAAAATATAAAAATATTAAAGCTATTAAAAAAAGAATCTGAGCAGGCATTTGATATAATTTTAACATTGAAAAATGAAAATATTGATTCAAAGAGTGGATTATGCAAAATTGTATATCAATAAAAAATTAATTTCTGAAATTGACAACGGTTTTTTGGTTTTTGTAGGGATAGAAAAAGATGATAAAAATGCAATTGAAAATAAAATTAACAAAGCTGTTGACAAGTTACTAAATATTAAAATTATAGAAGATGAAAATGGAAAATTTAAATATTCATTAAAAGAAAAACCCCTTCCTCTACTTGTAGTTTCCGAAATTACTTTAATACCTGATTTCGAAGAAAATAAACCTGAATTTACAAATTCACCACCTAAAGAAGTCGCTGAAAAAATTTATTTAGAATTTGTTGAGAAATTAAAAGACAAAAATCTTAAAGTTGAGAAAGGAATTTTTGGAGAATTTATGGAAATAGAAAATAAAAATTTAGGACCAGTTAGCTTTTTCTTGAAAATATGATCAATTTAGTTAATCTGCAAATAAATCTTTTAGGTATTGCTATGACTTTTATACTCTTTATACTTCTTTTGTTGAGAAAGATTGATATAATTTCAATCCTAGCATTAACTTCAATATTTATAAATATTCCTATTTTTAATTATGTTCCTTGGACATTCGGCTTTCAAATATTTTTCTTTTTCGCTCTAATTTTGATTTTACTTTCATTAAAAAATATTTTTTTGAATATTAAAAATAAAAATCTTTTTATGTTTGTGTTGTTAGTTTCACTCTTTGTTCTTATAACTCTAATAAGTATAATTTTAGCTTATATAAGCAAATACGAAGTTTTAGTCCTGCGACCGCCAGATAAGCCAAATTTTCCGTATCATCAAGTTTATCAATTTTCAAGATTAAATATTACTCAATTTTTATATCTTTTGTTTTACTTAACTTTATTTTTAAGTATAATGGTTTCAAAATTTGATATTTTAAAAGTCTTTAAATATTTTTTATTGGGAATAAATATAAATTTTATTTTTCAAATTTTTGAAATTTTACTTTACTTTTTTAAAGGGTCCCTACCAAATTTTTTAAATAATCTAAGTTTTTCAAACGAAACTATTCAGATATTATTTTTAAAAGATCTTAATATCTATAGATTTTCCGGTTTAATTCCGTCCTCTTCCATGTTAGGTATATACCTAACGATAGGACTATTTATAGCTTTATTTTTCGAAAATATTTTCAAAAATAATTGGCTTCGATATTTACAAATTTTTATTATTTTCTTATCATTTCTTTTTACAATATCTTCTACTTTTGTTTTAGGAGCATTAATAGTTTTTTTGATTTATTTCTATACTAATAAAAATTATTTATCAATATTTTTAATCTTAGTTTTAATTCCTGTCTTATTTTATCTTTTCAATAGGCAAACAATCGAAATAAGAATACAAAACTTTATTTATTCAATTAATATATTTTTAAAATATCCAATATTTGGAATAGGCTGGGGAAGTCATTTTGCAGATTTCTTTAGTTCATTACTTGCTAATACAGGTATTTTGGGCTTTTTAAGTTTTATGAGTATATTTATTTTTATGATAACAAAAACATTAAAAATAAAAGAAAAAACTAATTATGATTTAATGAATTTAGGATTATTAACTTTATTTTTAACAGGAATAATTTGGAATGGTATTAATATAAATATTTTATGGATTATTTTAGGAGTATGGGGCAGGGAAGTAATTTTAAAAAATTTATAAATTCTGTTCCAACCTTATTGGTTTTGTTTATCTTATTTTTAATTTCTTTTAAGCATCAAATTAATCAAAATCAAGAAATCCATAGAATTTCTAACTTACTTAAATCTTCAGATTTTATTAATGTTTATAGATTTTATTTTTTTAATGATAATGGAAAATTAATTTTGCTAAAACCTAAATATTTTCAAACACTAGATTTTGATTTTATTAATATCAAAAATAATAAATTATTTGATGAAACAGGAAACTATAGAGTTGAAATTTACTCAGTAAAAAATAAGTTAATCTGGGCTTACACAAAAAATTTCGAAATAAAAAAAACTGTTTTTATAGATATCCCTGAATTTTTAAATATAGGTTCATTTTTAATAAAGGATAAAGAAGGTAAAATAATTTTTAAATATGATAAATTAAAAGATTTCGCATTTTGCAATGAAAATAAAAAATGTGAAAAATATGAATCTTGGGGATGTGTGAATGATTGTGATTTTATAAGAAATGATTTTTATCCTTTAAGAAATGTTATCCCACGCTTTTCAATAGATATCAAAAATTTAGAAGAAAAAAATAAAAATAATAGAAATAAATGCCCTATAGTTAGACGATGTTATTGTAAAGACGAACAAAAATTAGTAAAAGCTTTGAATAATCAATTTAAATTTAAAATTAATTTAATAAAAGAAAAATTTAAAATTGATCCCATAAAATTAGTGAAAATAATAGCTATGGCAGAAAGTAATTGTACAACAGAGCATTTTAGAATAGACCCAGATAATATAGATATAGGCTTATTTCAACTAAATTCAAAATGGATACCTTTTACTAGGCCAATTTTTTATGAATGTATTCATCTATTGAAAAAAGATTATAAATTCAGTGATTTACCTGATTTTATAAACGATGCAGCTAGCTGGAGACAGAGTTTTTTGTATAATGATTTAGAAATGAACATTTGCTATGGTTTGATTTATCTTCTTTTACAAGGATGTGATTATAATGGAAATGATTATGAAAAAATAATGTTTGCTTATTTAGGTTATAATCAAGGATATAAAATATGCAATTACGTAAAAGAAAAAGGAATAAATATTAACGATTTTTGCGAATATTACTGGAAGTTTCAAGGAACTAATATAAAAAGTTGCATCTTTTCTTATGAATAATGCCTAAATTTTCAATAATAATTCCAACATATAATAGAAAAGATTTATTAAGAGAACGGTCTTTAAAAAGTTTATTAAATCAAACTTTCAAAGATTTTGAAGTAATTATAGTTAATGATGGAGGAGAAGATGTTTCAGATGTTATAGAAGAATATAAAAATAAAGGCTTAAATATAAAGTATTTAACCTACAAAGAAAATAAAGGACCAAGTTATGCAAGAAATAGAGGAATAGAAATAGCTGAAGGAGAATGGATAGGTTTTTTAGACGACGACGATGAATATTTGGAAGATGCCTTAGAGGTTTTTAATAAACATCTTTTTAATGATGAACACAAAATTAAATGCGCTATTGGGCAAGCTATTAAAAAAATTTATGATCAAGAAATAATTTTACCTCCAGATAAAGAGGTTAAGCTTGTAAATAGGAAAAAAGCTTTATACTGGATATTAAAATGGTGGCTTACTCCAGGTAACTGGATAGTAGAAAAAATTTTTTTAAGGCGACTCGGAGGTTTTGATGAAAATATATCTGTTGGAGAAGATCTAGAATTCGGCTTAAGAATTTTTTCAAATGTTGACTTCAGAGAGGAGTGTGTAATAATTCCACAACCAGTTTATATTCATTATCTAAAAAATATATTTGATAAAAACTTAAATAGGTTAGAGAAAGGGATCAAAGATTATTTTTATATTTTAGAAAAACATAAAGAAAAATTAAAAGAAAATAAATGTTTAAATTATTTTTATTATAGAGTAGGAACATTATATGAAGAAGCTGGATATAGAAAAGAAGCAGTTAAATATTTTATCCTTTCTTTCACTTACTTTCCTCTACAAAGCCTAATAAGGATTTTAATGCTTTTTTTGCCAATTAGCCTAATTTTAAACCTCGAATCGTTATTTTTAAAATTAAAAATAAAATTTGTTAAATGAAAATAGCTTTAATTGCAAGAGAAAATTTAAATATTATTAAAGGAGGAGACACATTCGTTATTTTGAAAATTAAAGAGCTTTTAGAAAAAAATGGCATTCATGCAGAGTTAATATTGAATAAAAATCAATTTAAAGAAAATTATGATTTATATCATCTTTTTAATTTGGGAGATCTTAAAACTTCGACATTTTATGTAAAACAAATCCTTAAAAGTAAAAAAAAGTTTGTTTTAAATCCTTTTTGGTATAAAACTGATGAAATTTTTTATAAAATATTTTTGTTATGGAAAGATTATTCAAAGTATAAAAAAATCTTTAATTTTCTAGAAAAACTTGTAGGAAGTAACTTTTTATTTAATTCTTTAAAAATACTAAATAGATATAGAAGAGATTTAAAAGAAGAATATACCTTAAAAATGGCATCTGCAATAATAATAGAATCTCCAACAATTAAAAATATTTTGGTCAATTATTTTTTAAGATTAAAAAAACATATAGAAGAAAAAATATTTATTCTTCCTCTTCCAATAGATGATAACTTTTTAAGTTCTTCTTGTAGAGAAGTAAGTTTTAATTTGAATTTAACAGATTATGTTTTAAATGTAGGTAGGATAGGACCACTTAAAAATCAAATAGCAATAATAAAAGCTTTGGTTAAGAATCCAGAAATTCCCATTATACTTGTAGGATACAAACATAATACATCTGGCAATTTTAAATTTTATTATCAAGAATTGGATAATCTTATTAAGAAAAGAGGGAATGTAGTGCATATAAATGAGGTTAGCACAGAGGAGCTTATATATTTGTATAAGAATGCAAAAGTCTATTGCCATCCGTCTATATTTGAACCATATGGCCTTTCTGTTTTAGAAGCTGCCTATTTTGATTGTAATTTAGTTGTTACTAACAATTGTGGGGTTAAAGATTATATAGAAGGCGAAATATTTTTTATAGACCCGATGGATACAGAAGACCTGAAAGAAAAATTAATTTTAGCATTAAATAAACCAAAGGCAGATAAAAATTTAAAGATAAATTTAGATTGGCAATTTTATATTAAAGAATTAATAAAAATCTATTACCACATATTAAATGCCTAAATTTTCAATAATAATTCCAACATATAATAGAAAATATTTATTAAGAAAAGCTATTGAAAGTGTTGTTAAAGAATACTTTAAAGAATATGAAATAATTGTAGTAAATGATGGAGGGGAAGATATAAAAGAATTAGTAAATAATTTTAAAAATGTGGACATAAAATTGATTCAATATTCTATTAATAAAGGCTTGCCGTATGCAAAAAATTTAGGTGTTAAATATGCAAGAGGCAACTGGATTATATTTTTAGATGATGATGATGAAATTTGCAGGGGTTCTTTAATTAAATTAAATGAATATATTCAAGAAGGCATATGGTATGTAACGCCAAGATTGTATATTGTTGATGGAAGAACATTTATTTATCCATCTTATCAAAAATTATTATATTTATCAAATAATATCCATAAGGCATTAGATATAAAAAAATTTCCATTCGGCGGGAGCATATTACATAGAAAAATATTTGAAAAATTTCACTTTGACGAGAATATATTTTATGGAGAAGATTACGAATTTTATTTTAGATTAATTAAAGCAAATATCCAATTCAAGCCATTAAATGTTATTTATTATAAATATCATTTTAGAGTTTACGAAAAAAATTTAGATAAAGTTTTGCGAGATAGAGAATATATATTAACCAAACATATTAATAATTTTGATAAAGAAAATCTTAGTTTTTTTTATTTCCATCTTAGTAAAATTTCAAAAAAATCAGGAAATATAGTTAAAAGTTTAAAATATTTATATAAAGGTTTTGAATGTAATCCTCATATAAATTCGTTTATTTATGTTTTATTTTTTTTATTCATACTAATTTTGCCAAGTAAATGGGTCATATTTTTAGAGAAACAATTTGCCAAAAGTGGTTTGAGATTTTTATTGTTTTAGTAACATTAATTTTTGTAGTATTACCAGAAATAGATATTCCATTTTTAGATGTAAATTTTAGTAATTTAGTAATACCGTTATTACCTATTATTTATTTTTGGTTTAATAAAGTCAGATTTTTAGAAAAAATAAAAATTTTCAAAAAAGAAATTTCGATTATAGTTTTCTTCTATACATATCTCATTTTTCTAAGTCTACTTTCTCCTTACCCTAAGACAGGCATCCTTTATACCATTAAATTATTAGAATTTCTGCCTCTTTTTATTTTTTCTTTATTTTTATTTGAACATAAAGAAAATTTTTATCTTGTTTTATTTTGGATAGGAATATTTTTGGGGATTGTTAATATAATTTTATTTTTATTTCCTCATTTATATCAAAATATTTTTTATGAGAGACCATTTACATATCCTAGAATGCAATCTTTAGTAGGTCATCCGAATTCATATGGTTTTAGTATTTTAATATTTATTTTAATTTCTTTTATTCTTTTTAAAAATAAGTATATATCGACCACTATTTTTTTATTAAGTTATGTAATTAATTCTTTTAATCTTGTTTTAACAGGGAGTAAAAACAACTTCATTGTATTTTTAATTTTATCTTTATGGATTATTTATGATCTATTGCAAAACATTAAAAAAATCATAGGAATAAGTTTGTTAATTTACATCATTTTTTTAAGTTTCCTTTTTTATATTTTTTGGATACAAACTTATTATAATTTGTGGTTAAAAATTATAAATCTTTTAAAACTAAATCTAATTTTGCGGGAAGATGATCAAAAAATAATAGATGATCAAAAAATAATAAATAAAATTCAAGAATTAACTCAATACGAAATTACTACTATTAATTTTAGAAAAAAAATATACTCCAGAGCAATAGAAGCAATCAAGAAATATCCACTAGGCTTAGGCCCCTATGTCTTTCAGGTAGAAATTTTGAAAAAAGATGACACTATTATGAAAATTTTTGGAGAAAATACTAAAGGTTTTAATGCTCATAATATTATTTTACAAACTTGGTTAGATTTTGGCTTGGTTGGATTTTTTATTATTTTTGGAGTAATATATTTAACTTTAAACTTGAAATCAGACTTGAAATTATATTGGGGTATACTACTTTTTGCTAATATAGTTGATTATTTTTTAACAAATATTTTTATATTATATTTAACTGTAATAATTTTAGGATTTTCTTTAAGCGAATTAAAAAATGAAAAAAATATTGGTTAATTTTTTATACTGGGGTACTGAAAATAGTGGCATCTTTAGAAGTGCATATAAAATTATTGAAGAACTTTCAAAGATATGTGAGGATAAAATATTTGTAATTACTAACAAAAATTTTTATTTAGATAAAATTACCATAATAAAAGTTAAAACATTAAATTTTAAGTCAATACATTTTTTACAATCTCAATTTTATTTGAATAAATTAATAAAAGAAATAAAACCTGATCTTATATTTAATCCCTTCCATGTTGGTTATTTATTTAAAATAAATTCTCCACAAATCTCTATAATATACGATATAATACCTATTTTAATTTATAATAAAAGAATAGATACTTACTTATATCATAAATTAATATTAAAAAAATTAATTAATAAATGTACTTTTGTAGTAACACCCTCTAAGGTTACAAAGAATGAATTGATACAACTATTCAAAGCTCCAAAAGAAAAGATTAATGTTGTATACTTAGGGATTGATAAAGAAAAATTTAAGCCCTTGAACATTCCCAAAGAAAATTTCTATTTAATTGTAAATGCCACTTTTCCTTATAAAAATGTTGATTATGTCATTAAATTATGGAAAAAATTTGATATAAAAGAAAATTTAATAATTGTCGGCCATCATCCTAAATATCTTAAATATCATAATTATCTTAAAAACTTAACTAAAAAATTAAATCTAGAAGACAAAATAATTTTTTATCCTAAAGTAACTGATGAAGAATTAGTGGAATTATACAACAAAGCAATAGCGTTAATTTCTCCCTCTTTAAAAGAAGGATTTGGTTTACCTCCCTTAGAAGCTTTAGCCTGTGGAACTCCTGTTATTTTATCAGATATACCTGTATACAGAGAAATATACAATGATATAGCTATATTTTTTGATTTAAACAATGATGAATCATTTTTATTTGCTTTAGAGAAATTAAAAAACTTAAATAAAGATGAATTTGAAAATAAAAGAAAAGAATTTATAAAAAAATTTGATTGGAATAAAACAGCAGAAG
>CAZZNB010000003.1:0-8527 GCA_964655375.1 uncultured Candidatus Saccharibacteria bacterium | reverse complement strand
TAACCAAAAAATAAAACCTAAAGAACCAATGCCAATTGCTATAAAAGTTAAATATTTAGCAAAAATATCGGCTAAAACTTGAAGTTTTGATTTTGATTGTTGAGCCTCTAAAATTAGTATTTTTATTCCTGCCAAAAAAGTTTCTTCACCAATTTTTGTTACTTTTATTTTTAAAATCCCATCACCATTAATTGTTCCAGCAATTACTTCAGAACCAATCTCTTTTAAAACTGGCTTACTTTCACCAGTAATCATACTTTCGTTAACCTCTGACTTCCCCTCAATAACAATTCCATCAGCAGGAATTTTTCCTCCTGGACGAACTAAGACAATATCGTTAATTTTAAGTTCATTAAGTGATATTATTTTTCCATTTTCTAATTCTGCTTTATCGGGTAATAATTTTTCAATTTCTTTTAAAGCTCTTTGGGCTGAAGAGACTGATTTTATCTCAAAATAATGTCCTAGAAGCATAATAGTAATTAAACTTGTAAGTTCCCAGAAAAATTCCTGTCCAAATTTAAAAATAGAAGCTAAAATACTGTAAATATAAGCCGAAGAAATTGCTAAACCAATTAAGGTCATCATTCCTGGATTTTTTGCTTTGATCTCTCTGTAAGCGGAAATAATAAAAACAGAACCACCATAAAAGAAAACAATTGAGGCTAAAAGTAAAATAAAAAATGAAAGACCAGGAAAGATAGGTAAGCTTATTCCTAAAATTTTTTGAAAAATATCAGAATAAAGAATTACAGGAATAGTTAAAATCAAAGAAAGCCAAAATTTTTTTAAGAAATCTTCAGCTTTGTGTCCTGCATGTTTACTATGATCTTCGTCTTTATGTTCTTTATGTTTTTCATGTTTTTCTTCTTTTTCTTCAACTTCAACAAGTTTCATCCCGCATTCAGGACAATTTCCAGGCTGATTTTGTGGTTCTATACATCCCATAGGACAAATATACTTCTTCATCATAAATATATTATACCCCAGGGGGGTATTTATTGTCAAGTTTTATATTTCTTTGTAGTTTCCCTTCAGAAATTTTCTATACCAATTTTCAAATTGTGCTTCTGAAGCAAAATGAATCTCAAATGGGTGATAAACATCAAAATTTTCTAAAATTTTAATCGAAATTTTACTTTTTCTCTTTGATCAATTTCTTTCTCAGTAACAATTAAAATATCTATATCACTATTGGGGCCAAAATTTCCAGTAATATAAGACCCAAATAAATAGATTTTTGTAGTCTCGCCTAAAATCTCCTTAGTTCTTTTTTTAATCAAATCTAAATAATAATTGATATTTTTTAAAAATTGTTCTCTTTTTTCTTTCCTTTCTAAAAGAAGCTCAAAATATTTACCCATTCTTGAATATATCTAATAATTATTCCATTAAATCGTAATATTCTTTTTTATATAAATCTTTTGCTGTCTCTAAGAATCTTTGTGCTCTTATTTTTAAAATCTCGCCCTCTTTTTTTTATTCTCTGCAACAGTCAATTAATTTTTCAATTAGTTTTTTAAGAGAAAATCCTGTTTTTTGTTCTTCAGCAATATTTTTTAACTGAGATGATTCTTCTTTTATCTCTTCTAAATTGATGATATTCAATTTTATTCCCCAGAAAATATTAAAAAGGTCATAGGCTAAATCAAAAACTTCTCTTGCTTCTTCCTTTTTATTTTGACTTTGAAATTTTGTTCCTACTTCAATAAGCCTCATTGTTGCAGAAAGAGTGTGTTTAATAAAACACCAAAGTTCTCCTTCTGGCTTTCCAATTAATTTTTCCATCATTTTCTTTCTAATTTCTCTTACTTGATTAAGTAAATCAAAATATTCACTTTTTCCTGTTTTCTCAGCAGTAAAATAAAGATGCTCTTCCATACTAATTAAATTCATAACACCAACAGCTAAATCCTCATCAGCCGAAAGATCAATTACTTTTTCTTTAAATTCGTTGATTTTCTTAATCAATTCTTCAGATGTTTTTATTTCCATTTTTCTAAATTATAACATTAAATCCAGCTTAAATTAACTAGTAATTTTCTTTTATAAATTTTTCAATCCCATTTGCTATTCCTTCAGCTATTTTTCTATAGTTTAATATTAAAGTCAATAAATCTTTAGAATTTCGCATATTCCCCATCTCTATTATTACAGCAGGAGTTTTAGGATGAATAGATCTTTTAAATTTTGACCAGTTAAAGGCGTAATAATGTGTCATATTTTTAGTTGCATAATCTATAAATTCTAAACCTGAATTTTTCAAATATTCTTCTATTATAGCCTCCTTCAATTTTGGGGCCTTACCTGAATAATCTATATAGGGAGTAGAAATCATAAATCCAGAAACAGAGCTATCTGTTGAATTTGCATGAATTGAAACAAAAGCATCTGCATAATATGCTTCAGGCAAAATAGCAGGTAAAATCTCTACTAAATAACCTCTTTCTTCTAAAATTTTTTTAACCTCAAAACCTATTAACTTATTTATTTCTACTTCTTTTATTGAACCTATAATAGCACCTACCCTGGAAACATTTTTAAGTTCTAAAGGAGGTTCTTTGTCCATCATATGTCCTATTTGAATTGCTATTTTTATAGGCCCTTCTGGTCTTTCCCAATTATCAAAATCAGGAAACCTAAAATATAGTGCTTGTCGTGAAAATTCAGGATAGGGTTGATAATATATCTCATTTAATATTTGAGGTATTTTCTCTTCGCTTAATAAATTCGCTTGATTAAAAGTAAATAAAATCGTTAAAATTTTTATTAAGATTTCAGAATTTTTAACTAGCATTTTTAACCTAATTTATCATACTAATAAAAACTAAAAAGATTGAATAATTTAAAAATAAAATTGCAAAATCAAGCCAAAAATAATTAACAAAATTAAAGTAATGATTATTCTTTGAAACAAAATTGTTTTGCCTCTTTTTTTAGTAATCCATCTACTTACATATGGAGCAAATAAAACTAAAATTCCACCTAAAATTGCAGTTAATAAAGATTTATCAATCATAACAACTTTGCCATATTTTGAAATTGAAAAATAAAAATAATCTGATATAAAAGATTTAACCGGCAAATAAGTGAAAATGAAAGTCAAAAATATAATAAAAATTTCTTGTCCTTTAAAAAATTTTTTCTTTATTAATCTATTTAACCACTCAGCAAAAGAAACAGCTAAACCACCAACAAAAAACCCCACCACTAATTTTTTAACTCCAAGTTCATAACCAGCAATAACTAAAAATCCAGCTCCAGCTACACATAAAGGACAGTGGGCGTAGCTTGTAATGGGAATAACTGAAAACAACAAAAAAATTAAAAATAAACATAAATTTTCCATCTTAAAGTGGACTAAAAAGGAATTTAAACTTTTTACCTCTGGCATGGCATAGCAACGCTTTAATCAAACTGGGTTACGGGTCCAATTAAATTTTATACTATTTCCATAACCTCAAAAGCTCATTAATATGATTTTGTTTATCTTGACTTAATCTCTTGAGAAAATCTTAGTAACGTTTGCAACCTTTAGCATTCTTCAAATAATACTTATTAATTTTTCAAAGTGATCTATGCTCAGTAACCAATTGACTTAAAAGATTATGATGATCTTTAAGTATTTTTAGTAATTTTAAAATTTTTAATTTACGACCTTAAATTAATTATAGTATTAAATTTTATTGAGTTAAAGCATTATAAACATTTACCAAACCTGAACCATAAAGATTGTCTTTCCCAGTATCCCCCAAATCAAGAGCTGTATTTTCTAATCTTTGCTGAACCTCAGAAGGGCTGCAAATATTGTCTAAATTGAGATCACATTTTTTAGTATCAATTACTAAAGCTGCAGCACCAGTTACATGAGGAGCAGCCATTGAAGTACCACTTAAAGTAGTATATTTTTGCCCTTTATAAGTTGAATAAATATTAACTCCAGGAGCTGCTAAATCAACTTCTGGGCCATGGGAAGACCAAGAAGCAATTTGATTATTTTCATCAGTTGCAGAAACAGCAATAACTTCAGGATAAGCAGCTGGATAAACTACTGAAGAGCCTGTATTTCCTGCAGCAGCAACAATAGTTAGTCCTGCATTATAAGCAGCAACAATAGCATCGTGAAAAGATTGTACATTCTGTGATGTTCCTAAGCTCATATTAACAACTTGGATTCCATTGTTTACCGCCCATTCTAAGCCCTCAATAACATCAGAAAGGTATCCAGAACCATTTGCATTTAAAACTTTAATAGCATAAAGATCAATATTAGGACCAACACCAACTACTCCAATATCATTATTTATAGCAGCAATAATGCCAGCGACATGAGTTCCATGACCATTATCATCGTTTGGTGATTTTAATGGATTAATAGCATTGTACCCACCCTTGATGTTTGCTTTAAGATCAGGATGCTTTAAATCAATACCAGTATCAATAACACCAACTTTTACTGGATCGCCAGTAGAAATTGACCAAGAAAGTTCAGCATCAATTCTATTAATATTCCAAGTTAAGGTTTGAGGAGGCTGTGGTTTAACTTTTTTAGCTTGAATATATCTTGGCCTAAAATTTCTTTCAAAATTTTCTAAAGCATAAACCTTAACATCAGGATCAACTCTTAATACTTTGCCACTTCTTAAAAGTTCAACTTCTCCTTTTTGAGTAAGCCAAACAGCCTTTCCTCTTATTAATCTTAAATCTTTAATCTTTTCAGCACCAGCTTGACCTAAAAGAAGTTCTTTTGTTTGTTCATCAACACCATTTTTAAAAACAACAATTTTTCTTTCTTTAATATTTTGAGCTTTAGATAAAGAGGCTAAATTAAAAATTAAAGCTCCGACCAGGATGACAATTGTAAAAAATATATATTTTTTCATACTTTTTAGCTTTGTTTAATTTCGGCCTTAATTTTTAATTATAAACTTTATTAATTTTTAAAAATCTAAGATTTTAAATTATAAACAAATTAACTAAAAATTATTGTTAAATTTAATGATTTTTGTTAAATATGATTTTCTACATTATAGACACTTTTAATTATAACATTTATAACATTATTTTAATTATTTAATTATTTAATTATTTAATTATTTAACATAAGTCTAAATTTCAATTAACTATTTTATAACAAAATTATAAGATAATGATTATGATTGATCGTTATTAAAACAAAAACGGAAATAAAAAAATTATTTTTAATTATTCTTTCTCTTTTGGCCGTTTCTTTAGTTGTTTTAGCACAAGAATAGATAAGCACACCAACTACTGCAACCATAACCCCAACAATAGCAACACAAACTTTACCATTAACAACTACAACTCCATCTTAAGGGGAACAAATTGATATTAATTGTATGAAAAATGCTGTTGAAAAAAGAGAAAATTTTTAAAAATCAGCAAGAAAAATTTACTTTAATAAAGTAATCCAAGCTTATGATAAAAGAAGATATGATTTTTCTCAGACTTGGTCCATTGTAAACCATAAAGAAAGACAAAAAGCAATACGCTGCCCCTTGAGGTAATTTTAGAAAAAGCGTAAAGTCTCCTTGGGCAGAATATCGAAAAATCCATGATCAAATTTGGAAAACATTTGTTCAAGATAGAAAAAATACGGTTCCGGGCTAACGAATGAAAATTCAGGTATTGATTTAAATTTATAAAAAAATTATAAAAGAAGGAGAATTTTAAAATTTAATTTTTATTTTTATATTTTAAATTTTGATGTTTTGGGGAAGGAAAAGTTTACATCTATATTTTAAATTTAACAAACTTACCCTTAAAAGGTATAGATAATTTAATTATTTATTTTATATTTTACTCTAAAGGCGGCGAAGATACTTTTTCTAGTTTATTTCCTACGAGTTTATATATTACTTTAAGTTTTTTTGAAGGACAACAATATGGATCATAAATATCATGAGTTAACATTTCTATTATTATTTTATTATCTTTAATTTCTAAAAAATTTATCGCTACCCTATCCCCTAAGAAAATAGTATCTAAATTTGATCCTTCACCATTGTTGTTTATAACTACTGCTAATTCTTTAAACTCACCTGTGCCCAAAAAATTACTTGTTAAAATTACAATAGCATCTTTTTTTTATCTTGGTTTAAATCACCAAATCTTACATATTCTTTAAGTAACATAACATAGGCATAATTTCCTGGTAAACCTGGATCAAATGGAGAAATTACTTCTTTATAGAAGCCATTTATTAGTTTTACTTTTTTATTAAAAGCATTTACATAATACTCTAGATTTGAAAGTTTTTCTATTGTTAATTTATCTATATAATTTTTTTCTCTTGGAATTTTTTTCAATAAAATAATTGCTATTTTGAGACTCAATTTTGGGTTTCTCAACCCAACCTAAAATTTGCTCTTTTTTCGAATATTTGGAATAATTCCAGCTTATTATAATACTAAGCAATAAAGCAAAGAAGAATAAAATGAAAATGTATTTAAATGAGATCTTCATTTTTATTTAAAAATAAGACTGGAAAACTAAACCGAAAATTATTAGCGAAGGTAATATAATAACCCTCTGAAGCGTAGTTGGTTTTTCTTTTTCAGTAATTAAAAAGGTAGATATTTTATTACAACTTAATTTAATTTATTATATAAAAATTTAATAACAGACTTTACATTTTATTACTTAACAACTTCTACTTCCCAATTTTCATTTACCCACAGTCCTATAATTTTTATGTTTAATTTCATTAATTTAATGATTTTCATTCCTTTTTTAATCTGTTCAATATGCGTTTCTTTACTAACTGGATTACCAGCACAATCTGCATGTCCAATCACAGCAATTATTTTAGAATTATGTTTTTTTACAGAGATTTTTATTTTTTCTTTAATCCAAGGCAAGATCTTTTTATTGTTCTCTGCTAATATTTTATCTATTCCTGGTTCAGTAATCATATCTACATAATCTGCTTTATATTTTCTCTTTAAAAACTCAATAACAGGAATTTGAACCCTACCATCCATACAATTTAAAGCTGTTACAAATTTTCTTTTTTTCATTTTTGAAACATACTTTTAATAAACTTCAATTTAAATACTAGTAAACATATAAATTGATTTTCTATTTATTTTATTGGGTTTCTCCTAAAATCTCCTTTAGAGAATCTCTAATTTCTTGTTTACCCCTATCAAAGTCTAAATGAACTGTTTTCCACCTAAAAGCTTCCTCTGCTTCTTCAAGAATATTCTGCAAATTTTCAGCATATTCTTTTTTCTTCCCTTCATCAGTAACTTGTTTTAATTCTTCACAAATCTTCTTAGCTACGCCTGCAAAATCTCTTGACAATTGTGTAGTATATTCACTCCCACCAGCAGGCCATTTTGATTTTCTTGCCTTTTCAATTATTTCTTTGAGTTTTTGTAATTCATTTTTGATGTTTTGTTCTATTTCTCCTTGTTCTATTTTTCCTTGTTCTATTGGTTCGGGTCCTTCAGGTTGTCCCCCCAAGGTCTTTCCGGGTTGATCATTCTTAAAAATTTTTTAAAATTAATTACGACCGAAGTTGTATCAATAATTTAATTATACTCAAAATTATTTCAACTTTCATAGATTTATCAGGTCTCTTTAAGTGCTTTTTAGTTTATACTAATTGTTTATTATTATTTAAATTCTAATAAGAAAAAAATTATGAAATATCTCTAGTAATATCCTAAAACCATTGAAAGAAACGCTGGGTGATCACATTTTCCAAAAAATAATACAAAATAAAGAAATTGAATGGAAAAAATATAAAAAAGTAGGGGGCAAAAAATACCAAAGGGAGGTGAGTCCTTATGAACTTGAAGAATATTTACCAATTCTTTAATTAAAATGGAAACATCATTTTCAGAAACAACTCAAATATTTCTAAGACAACTCTCTCAAATCCTAAACGATTTTAAAAAGGAAACGGGTTTTCAAGTTTTTCTTTTGAATAAAGATGGAGAATTATTAGGTGATATTGAAGGGATTCAACCAGCATGCAAGATAATTCTTTCAAATCCTTTAGGAAAAATAAGATGTAAGGACTGTTTTAGATTAGGGTTTTTAGTAACTAAAATGCAAAAGGTTCCTTTATTTCTTGAATGTTATGCTGGTTTTGCAATTTGCTGGATTCCAATAATAAGAAACGAATCCGTCATTG
This sequence comes from uncultured Candidatus Saccharibacteria bacterium, assembly GCA_964655375.1. GTDB lineage: Bacteria > Patescibacteriota > Minisyncoccia > UBA6257 > HR35 > JAGDVT01. The sequence continues at coordinate 363 of CAZZNB010000003.1, read as the reverse complement.
GAGCAATCATCATTTGTGGTGGAATATACGAAAAGATAGAAAGAAAAGAAAAATTTAAACATTTGTCAAGGGAGTTAGAAATTACTGATGAAAAAGGATTCATTCAAAAGGTAATGGAAACTAAATTGACTAATAAGGAAGAACTTCAAAATTTTGCCGAAAGGATGAAAAAATTGATCGATATTCTCATAGAAAACATTCAAACTCCTGTGAGAGAAATTTTTGGTTAACAAAGCCTATGAATCAAAATTTAATAGAAATCAAAAATGCGAAAAGGATAATTTTCGTAGGAGACACTCATGGAGACCTAGAGGCCTCTCAAAAAATTATTAGAGATTACTTAAAAGAAGATCGGAAGAGCGG
>CAZZNB010000002.1:0-32013 GCA_964655375.1 uncultured Candidatus Saccharibacteria bacterium | reverse complement strand
TATTTTAATTTTATATTTGATAACTATAAAAATTATTAATAGAATAATAAAAATAAGTTTAAATTTTAAAAAGATCCCATTTTCTCAAGATAGAATAATAACACTTTCATCTGTTTTTAATTCAATTCTGAAAATAATTTTCAGCTTTGTATTTCTTCTTATAGTACTAAGAGAATTTGATATTCAAGTAATACATGTTATAACTGGAGCGGGAGTTATAGGAGCAGCTATAGTTTATATTTTTCAGGGGTTAATCCAAGATATAATAAGAGGGTGGATTTTAATTTTCGAAGATCAGATGAGAAAGGGTGAATGGGTAAATATAAATAATACTTTTATTGGTAAAGTAATAGAATTTAATTTAAGGCACGTAGTTTTAAGAGATTTTGATAGAAATTTAATATTTATACCTAATAGTCAGATAAATACAGTTTTTAATTTAAGTAGAGAGCTAAAGAGAAATTTTCTTAAAGTGAAAGTAAGAAGACCTGAAAACATAGAAGAATTTTTGCAAAATTTTAATAATTTTTTAGCGTCTTTAGAAAACGATAAAATTCAAAGACTAAAAATATATAAGATGAATATAGGAGAAAACTATCTCGAATTGGAGATTCAATTTAGATGTAAATTTATTTTAAGAGATGAGGTTTTTAATATGCTGAAATTATCAATCTCTAAGCACTTAAAAGATGAATTAATTGAAGCAATTTAAATGGAGGTAATAATTTTAATCATTGGTTTAATTTATTCGATTGTACTACATGAGTTAGCACATGGCTATGTTGCAGAAAAATTAGGAGATTATACTCCAAGATATGCTGGTAGGTTGACCTTAAATCCCTTACCTCATTTAGATCCTATAGGCTCTTTTCTTGTTCCTTTATTTACATATTTAGCAGGAGGAGTTTTAATAGGTTGGGCAAAGCCTGTTCCTATTAATCCTTATAATTTTAATAAGCCAGAAAGAGACATGGCTTTAGTTGCTGTTGCTGGCCCTTTATCCAATATTACAATAGCTTTAGTGTTAGCAACTATATATAAAATTTTTTATTTTAATGGAATTTTTTTAGAAATACTTTTACCACTTATAAGAATAAATCTATTATTAGCTGTTTTTAATTTAATTCCTATTCCACCACTAGATGGTTCACGTGTATTTCTTAGAAACTTAGATCCACAAACAATGTTGTTTTTAGAGCAATTCGGATTTTTCTTTATTTTTCTCTTTCTTTATTTTGCTTTCCCTCTTTTAAGTTTAGTTGTAAATTTTTTATTTAATTTATTAATATAAATTTACTTTTACTAAAAATTCCAAATTTTACTCTATATGGGACTATAAGAACATATGTCTCTATAGTCCCATCTTTAATATTTGAACATACGATATTAAAATTTTTTGAAATTATCTTTGGTACTATAAGTACATATGTCCGAATAGTCCCAAGCGGATATTAAGAATAAATTTTACAAGTTTTGGTTTGAATTTAGTTAAAAATTATTTAAAATTAATAAGAAATGAAAATTAAATTTTGTGGAGGCACAGAAGAAGTAACAGGCGCTAACTATTTAATAGAAAGTGGCGGTAAAAAATTTTTAATAGATTGTGGTTTGATACAAAAGGAGAATGTGTGTGAATTAGAAAATTTTGAAAATTTTCCGTACGATCCTAAAGAAATAGATTTTGTACTAATAACTCATGCTCATTTAGATCATGTAGGAAGATTGCCTAAACTAATATACGAGGGTTTTAACGGAGAAATAATAAGTACTCTGCCGACTAAAGAACTGTCTAAAGAAATTTTATTAGATGCTAATAAAGTAATTAATGAAAAATGTAAAGGAATGCAACTTAACGTAGAGAAAATATATAACGAAGAAAACGTAGAAAAAATTTTAAAAAAATGGAGAACAGTAAATTATAATGAAGTTCTAATATTTGATGAATTAAAGATAGAATTTTTTGATGCAGGTCATATTTTAGGATCTGCCTTTATTAAAGTAGAAGAAGGGAATAAGAAGATTGTTTTTAGTGGAGACTTGGGAAATATAGATCCTATTCTAAAACCTTCTGAAGAGCTACCTGAATGCGATTTTTTGATTCTAGAATCAACTTATGGCGATAGATTACATGAGAATTTAGAAAATAGAAAAGATATTTTAGAAGATATTATCGAGGAAACATTAAAAGAAAACCGAACTTTAATTATACCTGCTTTCGCTTTAGAGAGAAGCCAAGAGATTCTATATGATATTGTAGACTTAATCGAGAATAAAAAAGTACCAGAAATAAAGATATTTTTAGATAGCCCATTAGCTATAAAAATTTTTAGAATATATGATAAATATACGAACTACTTCAACGAATCAGCAAAAAAATTTTTTGTACATAGAGATTTAGAAGATTTAAGCTATCTAGAAATAATACATGAAATAAAAGATTTCAAAAAAGTTATAAATTATCCTAAGGCTAAAATTATTATTTCAAGTTCAGGAATGTTACAAGGTGGAAGAATTATTAATATTTTGAAGCATTTTATAGAAGAAGAAACTACAACTATCCTTTTTGTGGGATATCAAGCAGAGGGTTCTTTAGGAAGGAAAATTTTAGAAGGAGAAAAAGAGATATATTTAGATGATAAAAAATATATAGTAAAAGCAAAAATTGAAAAATTATTAGCTTATTCAGGGCATAAAGATCAGAAGGCTTTAATTGATTGGGTTTCCCCTCAAAGATTCAAAATTAAAAAAATCTTTTTAGTACAAGGAGAACAAAGAGCAAAAATCATTCTGAAATCTAAGATAGAAGATTATTTGGGAATAAAAGTTGAAATTCCAACAAAAAATCAAGAAATAGATTTATAATTATTTAATGTTTTTAAAACCTAAGGCAATAATTCAAGAACTAAGCTCTAATTTCTTTATAAAAAACGGAGACAAAATTGCTGAATTTGGTTGCGGAAGTGGATATTTTACTTCTTTATTAGCTGAAAAGGTGGGGCCCGAAGGAAGAGTTTTTGCAATTGATATTTTGGAAGATGCGATTAAAGAAACTAAAGAATTAATAGAGCTTTTAGGGCTTAACAATGTTGTATTTTATAATGGAAATGTCAAAAATCTTCCTTATGAAAATAATTTTTTTGATGTAGTTTTTATAAGCCAAATTTTATTTCAAAATGAAGATTACGAGAAAATTTTAGATGAAGGTTTAAGAATTTTAAAGCCAGAAGGCTATATGATAATCTTAGAACCTGCTAAAAAATTACCTTTTTTATACGGAGTACCTGTTAGCCTAGAAAGTATTCGATCTTATTTTCAAATCAAAAATTTAAAAATTGAATTTCAAAAGCTTATAGGAGATAATTATTATCTAATAGTAGTTAAAAAATAATATGGATGAAATATTAGAAAGAATTAAGTCTAACAGACTCGCACAAATATTTATAGGAATTATAGCTTTGTTAATAATAGCTGGAATTTGGTTTTTAAATAATTTATTATCTAAACCATCAAAAGAAACCCTTCCTTGTTATAATCAAACTATTAAAATCTTATCGCCATTTGACTCTAAAGATTTAGCTAATTTAACTCGTATTGTTAATGCTTATTGTATAAAATTAGTTTTTAATCAAAAAGATTTAGATTATATTAAAAACAATCTTTTAAAAGATATAGCCCAAGGAAATATTCCTGATATTGTATTTGTAGACATAGATTTTTTATTAGAAAATTTAAATATTTTTAGAGAATATAAAGGAGAAAAATTAAAATTAGATGTATATCCAGAAAGCATCTTGGCTTCTTTCGAAAATAAATTAATAGCTTATCCACTTTACTTTGATGTTTTAGTAACTTTTGCTAATAGAGATTACCTTAATAATGCAGGTTTATTATATGCACCTAAAACATTTGAAGAATTAAGAGAAGTTATACCTTCTTTAAGAATTTTAGATGAGTCCTATAATCTTAAAATAGCTCCTATTGCACTTGGCGGAAGTAATAATATTGATAGATTATTTGAAATCTTTGTAACTATTCATAAAAATTTAAATGAAGAAAAATACAAAGATTTAGAAAGTTTTTATAAAACTTTAGATTTCTATACTCAATTTGTAAATAAAAACTCACCTTATTTTTCTTGGCAAGAACATTTTCCTAATTCATTTCTTGCTTTTGCTCATGGTCAGTCTGCTTTGGTATTTGGGTTTTATTCTGATAAAGAAAAAATTTTAAATATCAATAGAAGAATTAAATTGGAAATTTATCCATTTATAAGATTCGAAAATAAAATTAAGAATTATAATTATATTAAAACATACTTTTTTGCAGTGCCTAAACAGGGTAATAGCAAATTTGCCTGGATGGTTTTAGAATTTTTTGATAAAGATTATGAAAATTTTATAAATAATAAAGATTTACTCCCTGTTAAAAAAGACTTATTAGTAAAAGTTGACAAAAACAAAAAAGAAATTGTTAAAGATTTGTTAATCGGTGATTATTTTGAAGAATTTAACAGAGAATATTTTGAAAATGCAATTAAAATTGATATTCAAAATTGGCTTAGTAATAAAGAAAATATTAAAAAACTTATTAGTGTAGAACAAATTAGAAATTTCTTTAAAAAATGAAAAAAATATTTTTTACTTTAATATCCTTGTTTATGTTAATTCAAATTGTTTCTGCGCAAGATAGTAATATTGATCAAGGATTTATCCCAATAGTTACAACTGAATGTAGATTTGGGATTTGTTCATTTCAAGATTTTGTTGCTACTTTACAAAGGACTATAAGAGCAATGTTAATTTTAGGTAATGGGATAGCAGTAATTGTAGCCTTAATTGGTGCTTTTATGGTAATGCTAGGAGGATATAACAAAAATTGGTTAAATAGCGGAAAAAAAATGATGATCGATGCAGTTACTACTTATATTATTTTGCTTTTAGCAGGAGTATTGTTTGATTTATTGTTAGATTTTCTAAGGCCCAAATTATATGTTCCTTAATATGATAAATAAATAAAATATGAAAAATAAAATTTTAATAATTTTAATTATTCTACTTCCAATTATTAATCTCAATAATTTTGTATTTTCTCAAGCAACTCCACCTGGTCCAAGTATTTCCCCTCTAAGCACTGAAGCATGGAAATATTTTTATGTTCAATTTCGGCCATTTGCTGATGTAGCTTGTTTAGAAGGAAATACAGCTTTAGAAAAAATTACCAATTGTGCAATAAAAATAACTAAAGCATTACAATATTTAGCAGTTATTTTATTTGTTTTCAGCTTAACTTATTCAGCAGGCCTATTAGTTTTCGCTCCCTTTAAAAAAGATGCAATAGATATATCCAAGAAAATTATAATCTGGTCAATAATTGGCTTTATAATTTTATTTACAGCTGAACAAATTATGAAAGCAATACAATGGTTAGGAAGGTGATAATAGGGTTAATAATATTAATAATATTAACATCAGTTAATATAGAATACCTTCAAGCTATCGAGGAACCCAGTATTTTTTTTGTTAATAAATTGGAAGAAACTAAAAAATTAAACCAAGATCCCTGCAAGGAAGGTTATTACAATCTTAACGCAATAAACAATCAAGTTCTAGCTCTATTTGAAATGAAGAGTTGGTGGAAGGTGCTGACTGAAGCCGAAGGTGTTGAAGTAGTAACTACTTATTATACTCCACATGGCCCAGGTGGTGGGCCAGGAGTTGGGGTAAAAACTTATTGTATTCCACAAGAAACTTTCGATAGTAAATTCGAACCTTTATTAAAAAAACAAGCAGAAACTTTAGATAAGTTAGTTCTACTTTTTAATTGGGCCAAGAATATTATGCAAAGACAATATTCTTTAATAGATAAATTTATTTCAAGATTTTGGGGCGATCCTTATATTTCTGAACCCCTCGAAACAATTGTTAATCAAACTAATATTTGTATGGAGCTTTTAAGAAGTTTTATAGGTACTACAAAATTTGGTGACCATAAATTTCCTGTTAGTTTGGTAAGAACTTCGAGAGATAGTTATATTAAAGGATTGATGGAGGAAGGATTAAATTTGGGGACAGTTAAAAAAACTTGGGAATCTACTTACACTGGGCCTGGTTATGGAGGAAGTGGATATACTGTTAACCAATATTATGTTTTTATAATCGACAAAATTAAGGAAAGGGAAGGAGAAGAAAGATACAACCATCTTGTTCAAGCAGTAACTAATTTTGTTAAACAATATGAAGGCTATATTAAAGATATTAGACAAGCTTCAAAAAGCATGTATGAAGCTTATAAAGGAATAAATAATGAAGAGTCTTTAGATAAATTTATCAATACCTATCAGAAAGTTGATAGGATGATTCAAGGATATAAAAATAATTATATGGTAGGTGTGAGAGAAGAGACTACTTGTAAACATCTTTTAGCTGGTATTATAAAGGGGAAGACAGAAGCAGGGAAAGATGTTGATCAAATTATTAATGACATTTTAAATCCTCAAATGGAAGCTGTTGAAGAAGCACGAGAGAATTTACGAGAAGCTATTATTGAACTCAAACCTGCAGAAATTAAAGTCGAGGCTGTTGAACAACCTATTGCAGTATTGCCCCCCGTAGTATTTTCTGGTGAGCATAGAGGAACACCAACTTTTGCTCAAATTACACCAGAAACAATATTTAATGAAATTAGAGATTTTCTATTTAAATTAGCACCAACTATATTTATCTTACTTTTAGTAATAGGTGCTATATTCTATCTTATATCTCCTATAAATTTGCAACATATTCAAACAGGTTCAGAATATATTAAATGGGCAATTGTAGGTTACTTCTTGCTTTTGGTAGTAACTGGCATTATTAGTGCAGTTAGAGTTATATTTGGTGGTCCTTAATGATTGCTAACTTATTATTTTTTCTTATCCTATTTTTTGTTTTGGGAGTAATTTTTTATTATGCTAAAGAAATTATATTAATCACAATTTTAATTTTACTATTTTTGATTTTTAATAAAACCAATTTTAGGTTTTTACTTATTTTGATTCTGCTTTTTATCTGCGGTTTTTATTATGCAAATTTTTACACAAAATTTTTTTTGAAAAATATAGATAATTCAATTATTATTGAAAGAGAGTTATCACCAAGCGAAAAATTTAAAAGGTTTTTAGTTTCTTATAAAAATGAAAATTATATATTATATTCACCAATTTATTTGAATTTTCATCCTAAATCAAAATTGTATGGTGAATTTGAAATTTTAGAAAATAAAATTTTTATAAAAGATATAAAAAATATTAGTAGATCTCTATATGAACCAATTTTTGTTTTAAAAGATAAAATTAATCAGCTAATTAAGAAAAATTATTCTATAAATAGCAGTGAAATAATTTCTGGAATTTTATATGGAGAAGAAATTAAAAATTTAGAACTGAGAAATTCTCTAAAGGAAACAGGTCTTTTACATATTACTGCTATGTCAGGATATAATCTTACTATTCTTACTAATCTTACTTACTTTACACTATCTTATTTGGGCTTATCTTTATTTATGGTTAATTTCTTTTCAATTCTTTTTATTATATTTTTTATAATTTTTACAGGATTCCAATCTTCAGTGATAAGAGCAGGAATAATGACAATTGTTTTGATTCTAGCAAAACTTATAGGAAGAATTCCTTTAACGAGAAATATTTTAATATTTACAGTATTTTTAATAACCTTAATTTCTCCTTCAGCACTGGTAAAAGATTTAGGATTTCAACTTTCTTTTTTGGCAACAATAGGAATTCTTTATTTAAGTGAGTTTTTTGAAAAAATTTTAAAATCAAAAATAATCGCAGAAACAGTTTCTGCACAAATTATGGTTTTGCCATTATTATGGTATAGATTTGGAGAATTTAATTTATTTTCTTTTTTGAATAATGCCTTATTAATTCCTTTTATACCATTTTTGATGGTTTTAGGTTTTATTGCTTTATTGATTCTTTTCTTTTATCCAATTAATCAAATATTAAATATTCCTTTTGAGATTTTCTCAATAATCCTTTCTTTTTTGTCGAAATTGCCTAAAATTTACCTACCAATTCCTCTTATTTTTGTTTTATGTATTTATTTTTATTTAGCTTATTTAATTTACAAAATTAATAAAGATGGAAAGATTGATTTTAATTTTGCTATTAATTAATTTTACTTTGTCTTTTTTGATTTTAGATTTGTTAAATAGAAGTTCATTTATAGGATTTTTAGATGTAGGGCAGGGAAGTAGCGTGTTAATTTACAATCCCAAATTACAAATTTTATATGATACCGGACCGCAAGGATTTAAAATTATTTCTTCTTTGAATAAATTTATGCCTTTTTATGATAGAACAATTGATTTAATTATAATCTCACATCCAGATAAGGACCATTATGGAGGACTATTTTCAATTTTAAACAGATTTAATGTGAGATTATTTATAATTTCACCTTTAATTTCTGAAGAATCAAATTACAAACTTCTTTTGGATAAAATTGAAAAGCTAAAGATACCTATAATAACTTTAAAGGCGGGAGACGAAATTAAAACAAATTATGAAGATATTTTAGTGTTAAATCCTGAAATTGAAAAATTTAAATCAGATAATCAAACCTCCTTAGTTTTAAAAATTTACAAGAATAACAAAACATTTTTATTAACAGGAGATATTGACCAAAAAGTTGAAAAATATTTAATTGAAAAATATGGAGAACTGTTAAATTCTGATTATTTATTAATTCCACATCACGGTTCAAAATATTCATCAAGTTATGAATTTCTAAAAATAACAGGGAACATCTTATCTATTATTCAAGTAGGAAAAAATAAATATGGACATCCTCATACCGAAGTTATTGAAAGATTAGAAAAATTAAATAAAAAATATTGGCGGACAGATATTCATGGAGAATTAATAATTAAATAAACTGCTGCGGGGCCTGGATTCGAACCAGGACTACGAGGTCCAGAGCCTCGTGTGCTACCCTTACACCACCCCGCAATATGTTTCCATATAAAAATTTTTGATTCATCCATCTTTATCACACAATGTCCTTCATTTAATTTTCTTTATCTATCATCATTATATCATAATCTTCTTGCTATTTTATAACAAAATTAGAAATTTATTGAAATTAAATTATTCTTAAAATTTTAATCCGGGACTATAAAGACATATGTTCGCATAGTCCCACTTTAAATATTTTGGCATCCAATTATTCAAAATATTTGAAAATTACACTAGACTATTAGTAAACAAAATTAAATTTTTTAAAAGAAATTATATAATTTGTACTCTCTTAATTCAAATATTTTATTATTTTAATAAAATTAGTATCCTTTAAGACTTCTTTAAAGATTGTTTAGTTTTATTATTATGGAGGAAAAGTTAGTATGGGACTATAAAAACATATGTCCGTATAGTCCCGATAGTAGATTTGTGAGTTTCAATTGTATGAACACATTTATATTTATTTATAATTTTTTAAAGAAATAAATTATTGATTTTATAGATTTTATGAGAATAAAAAGAGATTTCTATACAAGAAATACATTGATAGTGGCGAAAGAATTGTTAGGGCAATATTTAGTTAGAAAATATAAAGGAAAATTGTTGATAGGGAAAATTGTTGAAACTGAAGCATATATAGGGCCAAAAGATAAAGCTTCGCATGCATATTCTAAAAAAATTCAATCTTCTAAAGATAAATTAAAAGTAATAGAAGAAAATTGGAATAGAATTAAAAGATATGTTGAAGATAAAGAAATTTTCATAAAAAGGATTTTAAGGTGCAAAAATTGTAAAGTTACAAAAAGAAATTTAGCAGAGTATTTAAAAGGTGGTCATATTTATATTTATTTAGTTTATGGAAATTACTATCAACTTAATATAACTACTTTTAAAGAAGGAAATCCAGAATGTGTTTTAATTAGAAGCGTAGAACCCTTACTACAGATGAACGCAAATATAACACAGATAGAAATACTTCCTAAAGGACCAGGAAAACTTTGCCAGTATTTTAAATTAGATAATTCATTTTGGGGAGAAGATTTATGCAATAGTAAAAGAATTTGGCTTGAATATGGAGAAAAGATTAAAGAAAATGAAATAATTAAAGCAAAAAGAATAGGTATAGATTATGCAAAAGAATATAAAAATAAGTTATGGAGATTTTACATTAAAAATAATGAATGGGTAAGTAGGAAATAGCTATATAGTTGAATTACTAATTTAAAAATAGCAAAAAGACTTATAAATAAAAGCCCCCAGCAGGACTCGAACCTGCAACCTGGTGGTCCGAAGCCACCCGCTCTTCCAATTGAGCTATGGGGGCTTTTTTATTTTGTCCAGGGGGCAGGATTCGAACCTGCGCAGCCACGAGGGCGCCTGGTTTACAGCCAGGTGCGTTTGTCCACTCCGCCACCCCTGGTATTACAGTGCCCGGGGAGGGAGTCGAACCCTCACGGCCTATTGTAGGCCATTGGGTTTTAAGCCCAACGCGTCTTCCAATTCCGCCACCCGGGCAAAAGTCTTATATAATAATTATATGAAAAATAATAACATTTTGCAAAGCTTTAAAGCAAGCTTCGAAGGTTTCTTATATATTTATAATACACATAAACATATTAAAATTAATCTTCTTATTTCTCTCATAATTATTTTCTTCTCAATTATTTTAAACTTCACTCCTATAGAATTTCTAGTTGTAATTTTAGCAATTCTTTTAATTTTTTTCACAGAAGGTGTAAACACTTGCATTGAAGAAATATGCAATCTGATTACAACTGAATATCACCCCAAAATAAAAATAATTAAAGATATAGGGAGTTTTTTAGTTTTAATAGCTGTTATTTTTAGTATTTCTGTGGCTATTTTAATATTTTTAAAGAAAATTCTATAATTTGATTAATGATAAATCCTGTTTTTAAAAAAATAATCCAAATATTAGATAGCTTTCCAGAAATAGGACCAAGACAGGCTTGGAGATTATTTTTTTGGTTTGTGAAACAAGATAAAAACTTACAAAATAAATTTGTAGAATATTTTAAGGTTTTAGTAGAAAATTTAAATTTTTGTGAACTTTGTAATTTCCCTATTTTAGAAGAAAAATTTTGTGATATTTGCTCTGATGAAAAAAGAAATAAACAGCAATTATGCATTGTAGCTCGAGAAACAGATCTTATCACTATAGAAGAATTAAAAAGATATAAAGGTTTATATTTTGTAATAGGTGGTCTTCTTTTGCCATTTGAAGATAAAGAATTAGTTAAAAAAAGATTAGAAAAACTTAAAATAAGATTAGAAAAAGATAAAAATATAAAAGAAGTTTTACTAGCCTTACCATTTACAAGAGAAGCAGAGCCTTTAAGAAGAGAAATAATAAAAATTTTAAGCAATTATAAAATTAAAATAAAAACACCCCAGAAAGGCATACCAACAGGAGGCGAAATTGAATTTATAGATCCAGAAACCCTAAAAGAGGCTTTAGGATTGTAGTTTAAATTATCCTGAATTTATAATGTTGAAATAAAATTAAAAATATATTAGAATTTTAAAGATGAAAGAAGAATTGGAAAGTATTTTAAAAGAGGCGCAAGAAGTTAAAGATAATATTAAAAATTTGCAAGATTTAGAGAATTTTAGGATTAAATTTTTAGGCAAAAAGGGGTTATTAAAAAATATCTTAGAAAAAATTGTTAATTTACCAGAAAATGAAAAAAAGGAATTAGGCGCTTATTTTAATTTTGTCAAAGAAGAAATTGAAAATATTTACGAAGAATTAAAACGAAAATTAGAATCGAAACCTTTTATTAAATTTGATCTTCATCATCCCGGTAAGAAAATAGAAAAAGGGCATTTACATATTTTATCTCAAGCTATAGATAGAATAGTAAATATCTTTTCAAAAATAGGCTTTGATTTAGAGTTAGGAAAAGAAATTGTAACAGAGTATGAAAATTTCGATTCTTTAAATATGCCCAAAGATCATCCTTCAAGAGATATGTGGGATACACTTTGGATAAAATCAGAAAAAGAAAAATTACTTTTGAGAACTCATACCTCTGCTCATCAGGTTGAGATTTTAAAAAATAGGAATCTGCCATTAAAAGTAATAATTCCTGGCAAAGTATATAGACATGAAGCAACAGATTCAAGGCACGAGATGCAATTTCATCAGTTAGAAGGTTTAGCAGTTGGTGAGAGTTGTAATTTACAAGAACTTAAAGGTGTGTTTTATATCTTTTTTGAAGAATTTTTTGGGAAAAAATTAGATATAGTATTTAGAACTTCTTATTTCCCATTCACAGAACCAAGTTTAGAAGTTGATATAGAATGTATATTATGCAACGGAAAGGGATGTGAAGTTTGTAAATATTCAGGATATTTAGAAATTGCTGGCGCAGGTATGATTCATCCATTTGTTTTAAAACAGGCATTAATAGATACAAATAAATATTATGGATATGCTTTTGGTTTAGGTATAGAAAGATTAGTGATGTTGAAATATAATATTCCAGATGTAAGATTATTCCATTCAGGAGATTTAAGATTTATAAAACAATTCTAAAAAATGAAATTTAGGTTAAAAGATTTAGAAGAACTTTTAACAAAAAAACCTAATTGGAGAACGGTTGTTAATTTATTAAATAAAAAATCTTTTGAAACCATTTTAGAAAACCAATATTTAGAAGTTGACATTTTGCCAAATAGATTTGCTGATGCAGGAAATATTTTAGGATTAGCTAAAGAAATTTCTGCTTTAACAGGAATTAAATTGAAACCTTTGAAGTTTAACTTCAAAGAAATTAATAAAAAATATAGCGATTTTGTAAAAATAGAATGTAAAACCTATAAATGTTTAAATTATTTTGGTAGAGTAATTTTAGATGTTAAAAATTCCCCATCTCCTAAATGGCTTCAAGAATTTCTTGAAAGCTATGGCTTAAATTCAGTTAATCTTTTAGTAGACCTAAGCAACTATGTAATGATTAAATTTGGAGCTCCATTACATATTTTCGATCTAGATAAAATTGAAAAACAAACAATTATAATAAGAGAAGCAAAAGACAAGGAGATTTTCACATCCCTTAAAGAAATAGATTATAAGCTTCCCAAAGGAGCTATTGTGATTTCTGACCCTAAAAAGGTTTTAGCTTTAGCTGGTATTCAAGGAGCAAAATCTGCAGAGGTCACTTTAGATACAAAAAATATTTTTATAGAAGCAGCTATATTTGATCCAGCAATTATTTATAGAACATCCAGGGAATTAAATCTTCAGACAGAAGCAAGTTATAGGTTTGAAAGGAGGGTCTCTGATATTAATACATTAAGAGCCTTGGAATATTTAGCATATTTAATTTATAAATTTGCCAAAGGAAAAGTGACTAAAAAATATTTTCAATTAAAACCCTTAGAAAAACCAAAAAAAATTCTTTTAAGATATCAAAAAATTTTTGATTATTTAGGTTTCGAAATAGATAAAAAAGAGATCGATAGAATTTTAAAAGCTATTGGATGTAGCTTAATCAAAAAAACATCAAATTATATATATGTAACTATCCCCTTAGAAAGGCTAGATTTAATAGAAGAGATTGATTTAGTTGAAGAAGTTATAAGAATCTTTGGATACGACAAGGTTAAAATCAAATTCCCAACAGTTCATAAAATTCCCTCATTAAATGAAAACTATCAATTTGTTAATGTCCTTAAAAAAGACTTAAAAGAAATAGGACTAAATGAGGTTTTGACATATAATTTTATTGATGATGAAGATTTAAATAATTTTATAAGGTTCTTCAAAGAATTTTATCAGGAGCCAATTGAAATTTTAAATCCTGTAAGTAATCTTTATAGATATTACCGACCATTTATTTTTATAAACCATATAAAAGTTATTAACAAAAATTTGGGTTTGTATAATTGGTTAAGGACTAAAAACATTTATCTATTTGAAATAGGACGGGTTGGAGGCTGGATAAACAAAAAAATCACCGAAAGAGATGCTTTATGTATTACAATTACCTCTGAAGATTTAGATAAAGTTTTAATTGATGGTAAAAGTATTTTAAACTATATTGCAAACTCTTTAGGACTTAAAAAATTTCACATTACTCCCTCTAAATATCCTAAAGATGAATTTGACATATTTGGTTATATCCATACAGAAGAAGAAAACATTTTAGGTTTTATAGGTTTAATTAATAAAAATATACTTAAAAAATACAATGTAGAACAGCCAGTTTTGATTATTGAAATGCAAGTAAGTAATTTAATGAAGTATTATAAAGAAGAAAAATTCTATCAACATATCCCTATTTACCCAGCTATTTTCAGAGATATTTCTATAATTGTACCTGAATATATTCAATCAGATATAATTGAAAATGAAATTTATGAAGTAGCCAAAGATTTATTAGAAGATATTGAACTTTTCGACATTTATCAAGGTCCACCTCTTAAAGAAAATGAAAAAAGCATAGCTTATCATTTGATTTTTAGAAGCCCTGAAAGAACCTTAACCGAAGAAGAAGTTAATAATATAATGCAACAGATTATTAAACGACTTAAAGAAAAATTTGGCATAATATTAAGATAACTTGAATTTGTCGGTTTTGTATTTTATAATTTTTTAAAATGACTTGTTATTTTTGTTCACAAAATGCAAAAGAGATAGATTATAAAGAAGTTGATATTTTAAAAAAATTTATAAGTGCTGGAATGAAAATAAAAAACAGAAAAAAAACTGGATTGTGCGCTAAGCATCAAAGAAAATTAGCTCAAGCCATAAAAAGAGCTAGACAAATGAGTTTGTTGCCATATCTTCCATAATGAATTTAAATTTCTATAAAAATAAAATAACTTTTAAGGTTTTACCTGAAAGCAAAACAAAGAATTTTGTAGTTATTATTTGTTATGATGAAAAGTTAGATAAATCTACCAGCTTCGCCTTTTTAAATTCTGATTTAAAAAATTTTATCAAAAATACATTTCCTAATTTTAAAAAACATGATAAATATATTTGCTATACTCCCTTTGGCAATTTTGCTTTTATAAAGTTTAAAAAACAACAAAATTTATACAATTTTTATATAGAATTAAGAAAACTTTTTAAATTTTTAAAAGATAATAAAATTAGTGAATTTACTTTATATTTAAGTGATTTTCAACTAAATGACCTATCTCTAAGCAAATTAGCTGAAGTAGTAGTTTTTAATTTTATTATTACAGACTTTGATTTTACTAGATATTATAAAACTCCACCAAAAGAAGGTTGGTTTAATGTCAAAGAAGTAGAAATAATGGTAAATAAAAAACAAATTAACGAAATTAAAAGAGCTGTCAAAAAGGGCATCATCATTGGTGAAGAAATTAATAGAGCAAGATTTTTGTCAAGTTTACCAGGTGGTGATTTAACTCCGGCTAAATTTGTAGAAATTATAAAAGAATACATCAAAGATTTAGATTTAAAAATTACAATATTGGACGAAAATAAATTAAAAAAAATAAATGCAGGAGGGATCTTAGGCGTTTCCCGGGGCTCTAAAGAAAAACCTTATTTGATTATTTTAGAAAACAAAGAAAAGGGTAAAGAGATCCATTTAATAGGGAAGGGAATTACTTTTGACAGCGGTGGATTACAAATAAAACCCCAAGATTATATGAATGAAATGCATTTAGATATGAGTGGAGCTGCAACTGTTTTAGCTTCATCTATTTTAATTAGAAGATTAGAGTATAAAACAAATTTTAAAACTTTAATTCCATTAGCAGAAAATATGCCATCGGGTGAAAGTTATCGTCCAGGAGATATTTTAAAAACAATATCTGGAAAAACAATTGAAGTAGGTTCAACAGATGCAGAAGGAAGAATTATTTTAGCAGATGCTATTGATTATTCAAAAAAATTCTTTAAACCTTCTTTGATTATTGAATTCTCTACTCTTACAGGTGCTTCAATGATTGCTTTAGGCAATAAAGCAAGTGCTTTGTTTACTAATAAAAAAGAACTCCAAGATTTCATAATGAAAATTTCAGAAATATCTGGAGATCTTTTATGGCCATTACCTTTATGGGACTTGTATAAAAAAGATATTGAGGGAAACTTTGCTGATATTTTAAATATAGGCAAGTCAAAATATGGCGGAGCTATTCATGGAGCTTACTTTTTATGGGAATTTGCTAAGCCCGTTAATTTTATTCATATTGATATGGCTCCTAAAATGATTAGTTCTGAAGAAGATAGTTTAACTAAGGGAGCAACAGGATTCGGGGTTAATTTGATGAAAGAATTTTGCGAAAATTTTCAGGAAATTGAAAATATTTTATAAAAATGTTTCTAGAAGAAAATATATATTTAAAACCCCTTACAACTTTCAAAATAGGTGGACCTGCAAGGTTTTTTACAGTTTTGAAAAATTTTAGTGATGTCGAATTAGCTATAGATTTTATTGAAAAAAATAAAATAAATTTTTTTATATTAGGTGGAGGTAGTAATTTATTAATTAAAGATGAAGGATTTGATGGAATTGTCTTAAAGCCTCAATTTGACTATGTTAATTTTTTTGAAGATGGAATTGTAGTTGTAGGTTGTAGCAAAAGTATGCCTGAATTAGTTTTCGAAGCTTGCAACTTAGGTTATAAAGGACTTGAATTAACTGGAGGGCTACCAGGAACAGTTGGGGGAGCAATTGTAAACAATGCTGGATGCTTTGGATTTGAAATCAAAGATATATTGTTAGAAGTAAGCGCACTTAATTTAAAGACACAAGAATTTAAGATATTTAAAAATAACGACTGCAACTTTTCTTATAGAGATTCATTTTTTAAAAATCATCCTGAGTGGTTATTAATTGAAGCAAAATTAAAATTAGAACCAGGCTTTGACAAAAACGAGCTTTTACAAATAATGCAAGAAAAGATAGAATATAGAAAACAAAAGCACCCCTTAGAATATCCAAATGCTGGAAGTGTATTTAAAAATTTGCTATTGGAAAATTTAAAAGAAAATATAATTGAAATGGCTATGGAAGATAATGTAGTTAAAGGAAACAAAATACCCGCAGGTTATTTTATAGAAAAAGCAAACTTGAAAGGAAGGCAAATAGGAGGTGCAAAAATTTCAGAAAAGCATGCTAACTTTATTGTAAATTTAGGGAATGCAAAAGCAATAGATGTTTTGAATTTAATTGATTTAATAAAAGAAGAAGTGAAAAATAAATTTGAAATAGATTTAGAGCTTGAAATTAAAATTGTGTGAGTTATCCACAGGTTCTCTCTTGATTTTTGATTTTTATTATTTTATAATTTTAGTAATAAAGCAATTGATGAAAATTAAGTAAGACTGAACTCAAACAAAAAAATAAAATTATTCGGGTTTGGTCGGCCCGATTAAAAAAATTAATGTACAAAAGAATGGCCAAGAAAAAGGCGGCGGCCAAAAAAACAATGGCAAAAAAAGGAAAGAAAGGAGGGAAAAGAAAGTAAGTAATAGCCCCCGTATATGGGGGCTATTACTATTTTTGTATAATAAACCTTCTCTATAATAAAGTAGTGAAATTGTTGTGGATGAGTAATTAAAAAGTATAAATTTACAAAGCTTTTCACACCATAGTGAAAGTTTTTTTATTTTGGTTTTAAAACAAAGTGGTATAAAATGGAATAAAAGTTAATTAAAGTGGTAAATAGTGGATAAAATAGTGAAAATAGTGGATAAATGCTTATAGGAGAATTTAAACATAATTTAGATCAAAAAGGCAGGGTTTCAATACCAGCGAAATTTAGACAAAAATTTGCTGAAGGACTGATTCTTACAAGAGGGATAGATCAATGTATTTGGGGATTTTCTAAGTCTGAGTGGGAAAAGGTGGTAAATAGAATTACAAATTTACCATTAAGTCAATCCAGTGCTCGTGCTTTTGCAAGATTAATGCTCTCAGGAGCATTTGAGACAGAAATAGATAACCAAGGCAGGGTTTTAATACCAGAAATATTAAGGAAATATGCAAATTTAGAAAAAAAGACGGTGATTGTCGGTATGTATAACAGAATAGAAATTTGGGATGAAAAAAAATGGGAGGAGTATAAAAAGCAAACAGAAGAAAATTCAGAAGAAATTGCTGAAAGATTATCAGACTTAGGAATATAATGCATAAACCTGTACTCTTGCAAGAAGTTATTAAATATTTAGAACCAAAGCCGAATGAAAATTTTATAGATGCTACATTCGGTTTAGGAGGTCATTCGTTAGAAATTTTGAAGTATATAAAACCTTATGGAAAAATTTTAGCTCTCGAATGGGACCCATACTTAGTCGCAATTGACAAAAAAAGGCTTATGAAAAATAAAAATATAATTTTAAAAAACGAAAATTTTAAAAATATTAAAAAAGTAGTTAAAGAAGAGAACTTTACTCAAATTAAAGGTGTTATTTTTGATTTGGGAATTTCTAATTGGCATTATAAAAAATCTCAAAGAGGTTTTAGTTTTCAAAAAGATGAGTTTCTAGATATGAGAATAAATCCTTTTGAAATTAAAATTACTGCTTTTGAAATAGTAAACTACTTTTCAAAAGAAAAATTAATAGAAATATTAGAGAAATATGGTGAAGAAAAATATGCAAATAAAATTGCTGATGAAATTATTCGTCGACGAAGAATTAAAAAAATTGAGACATCAAAAGAACTTGCAGAGCTAATTTTGAATGTAGTTCCTAGAAAAAAGAAAATACATCCAGCAACTAAAACTTTTATGGCTTTAAGGACATATATTAATAATGAATTAGAAAATTTAGAAATAGGTTTAAAATCAGCTTACGATGTTTTAGAAAAAGGCGGTAGAATTGTAATAATTACTTTCCAAGGTTTAGAAGATAAAGTAGTCAAAAAAGTATTTAGAGAATTAAAAAATAAAGGAGCTAAACTTCTTACAAAAAATGTAGTTAGGCCTCCCAAAAAAGAAATATTAGAAAATCCAAGTGCTAGATCAGCAAAATTAAGAGCTATTTTAAAAAATGGCAAAGAAGAAAAATAACATTTTAAAAAAGAAGCCGCCTTTTTATTGGCCATTTATCCTTTTGTTGATAATACTTGTAGAGTTAGGTTTGTTGATAAGAGAAAGAGCCTGGTCTCAGGCGTACGGTAATGTTGTCCATACGCTTCGAGACCGGGTTGAAAAAATAAACTATGAAAATAAATTAATGTTTAATCAAATGTTCAACATTTATAATCAGATTTTAGAAAATTCCTTTTATGCTGAAGCTCCGAGAATTTATTTAATTAATTCTCAACTTTCGTCTCTTTCTAAGTTAAATGAAAAGAAATACTAACTCGGCCCATTTTTTAATAATTTTTATAAATTTATTTTTATGGGCACTACCTGCTTTCTATTTGTTTAAACTTCAAGTTTTAGATGCTGCTAAGAATGAAAAAATTATTCAAACTTTTGAAGCTCCTAAAACTATTTTGCCTAAAAGAGGTAATATATATGTTAAAGATAAAAACGGAAAATTATATTTAATAGCTACTACACAAAAAATTTATGATGTTTATTTTAATCCATTAAAAACAAAAGATTTGAATAAAGAATTAAATTTAATAAAAGGAATTTTAAATACAGACATTAAAATTAAAACTAATCATACTTCTTTTATTATTGCTAAAAATATAGATGAAGCTACAGTGAATGAACTAAAAAAATTAAAATTAGATTCTTTGTTTTTTGAAGAAAAATATAAAAGGGTTTATTTAGAAAATAGTTTCTTAAGTACAATCTTAGGTTTTACAATACCAGAAGATAATGGACTTTTAAAAGGTGTTTATGGTTTAGAAAAATATTATGACGAATTTCTAAAAGGCGAATCAGGTCTTTATTATGGAATAGGAGAAATACAAAATGCAATTCCCGGCTCTGATTTAATTTTGAATATAGATTATTTTATCCAAAAATATGCTGAAAAAATTTTAGAAGAAGGCATTAAAGAATTTGAAGCAGAAGGAGGATTAATTGTTGTTACAACTAATGATGGGAAGGTTTTAGCAATCGCAGAAAAGCCAAATTATAATCCTAATGAATATAACGAAGTAGAAGATCCTAAAATTTATCTGACTAGATTAACTCAAAATTATGAACCTGGTTCTGTTTTAAAATCATTTACTTTTTTTGTAGGGCTAGACAGTAAAGTTTATTCTCCTACTGATAAATATTTTGATGCTGGCTACGTAGAAGCTAATCAATGGAAAATTTATAATTTTGATAAAAAAGGTAGAGGTTATATTACTTTAGAAGAAGCATTTGAACAATCTCTTAATACAGGAGCTATTCATATTGAAAAACTTTTAGGACATAATAGATTTTTAAGTTATTTAAAACAATTTAGATTCAATCAAAAACCAATGATAGATTTACCAAATTTAACAGAAGGTAACATTAAAAATTTGGAAAAATCATCAAGAGATTTAAGAGATATTAATTTTTATACTGCAAGTTTTGGGCATGGAATTAGTATTTCCCCAGCTCATCTTTTAATGCTTTTTAATACTTTTGCTAATGATGGAGACATGTATAGTTTATTGATCGTTGATAAGATAATTAACTATAATCAAAAGATAAAACAGCAAAAAACCGTCAAAATCACTCATATAGGAAGCAGAGAAGCACATCAAAAATTTAAAGATTTATTGGAAAAAGTCACCTTAAATGGGAGTGGTAAAAAAGCTAGAATACTAGGATTTAAAATTGGAGGTAAAACTGGATCAGCATACATCCCTCATGAAAATCAGCCGGGTTATTCTAATGAAGTTATCAATTCATATTTAGTTATATTTCCTTTATCTAAGCCTAGATTTATAATATTAGTAAGGATAGATAAGCCAAATCAAGGACTTGCAATGGTGACTACTGTTCCATTAGCAAAAAAGATGATTGATTTTTTAATTAATTATTACAATATACCACCAGATAATGAGAAAGAAATTTTTGAATATTATTCAAACAATACTCAAAATTGACTTGGAGACATTAAAATTTGAAGAATATGCATTTGAAATTTTTTTGCCTTTATTGTTTTTTTCGTGGTTTTTTTACTTTCTAAAATATTATGGGTTTATAATTAATTTGTTACTCAATGTATTGATAATTATAAGTTGGATAATTTATTTTAGAAGATTAACTGAAGAAAAAGCAAAAGAAAACTAATGAAAAAAATTATTTTCTTTTTAATTGACGGAATAGCAGACAAGGGTAAAGAGACCCCATTAAGAAAAGCTTCTAAAAGGTTTATTAATGGTATTCTTGACAGATCTTTTCTTTCTTATATTTATCCTTTACAAAAAGAATATTGGCCCAAATATGGCGAAACAAGTGTGAGTGGTTTAGCAAATCTATCTATTTTGGGCTATAAAATTAAACCTGAAAAATTTAAAAGAGGTGTTTATGAAGCTATAGGAAGTAAAATTAAGTTTAAAAATAATTGGTTAGCTGTAAGAATTAATTTCGCCACTGTAAATGAGGAACTTAAAGTAATAGATAGAAGAGCTGGAAGAAATACATATGGCTTAGATAAAATAGTAAAAGATCTTAATAAAAAAATCAAATTAGAAGTGCCTTATAAGATTTATCATACTTTAGGCCATAGAGGGGTACTTATTTTGAAAGGCAAATTATCAGATAAAATTTCAGAAAATGATCCTTTTGATATAGGTAAAAAAGTTAAAAGAGTTAAACCTTTAGATAATTCCAAAATTGCTCAAAAAACTGCAGAAATATTAAATAAGTTTTTAGAGCAAGCGCATCAAATTTTAAAAAATCATCCTATTAATTTAGAAAGGAAACAAATGGATCTTTTGTCTGCTAATTATTTATTAATTAGAGAACCAGGAAATAAACTATTAAAATTAAAAAATTTCTTTAAAAAGTACAAATTCAAAAATGGCTGCGTTTTAGCCACAAATGGGGTAGATAAAGGCACATGTTTAGCAATTGGTTTTAAAGAGTTTACCTTAAAAGAAGCTAAAAATATTGATGAGGAAATGAAAATTATTTATCAAGCTTTTAAAACTATTATAAAGAAGAATTATCAGGTTGTTTATATACACCTTAAAAAAGCCGACGAAGCAGCTCATGATAAAGATTTCAAAAAGAAAAAATATTTCTTTGAAAGATTTGATATGATATTCCAAAATATTTATACAGATCACCCCGAAGATATTTTTGTAATTACAGGAGATCATATAACGTCAACTAAAACTGGTAAGCATCACTTTGGTCCTGTTCCTCTTTTAATAATCAATTCTTCAATAAAAAATAATCCTAAAGAATTTAGCGAATTCGAGGCATTAAAATTAGGATGTTATTTTAAAGAAAATTCGCAAATTTGGAAATTCTTATATAAAAATGTTAGTTGAAAAATTAGAGAATTTTTTCAAAAAATTAGCAAAAGATTATTTAGGAAAAGCTCATACCGAAGTAAGGCCTCATATAAAAGTTTTTTTGCCTGCAGATTTAAGTTTAGGAGATTTTTCTACAAATATTTTGTTTCTTTTTTCTAAGATAGTTAAAAAATCAACTAAAGAAGTATTTGAGGAAATAAAACCTAAAATAGAAAAATTACCTTATATTGAGAAAATTGAAATCGTCAATGGCTATTTAAATATTCTTATAAGTAAGAAAGTCTTGTTTGAAAATTTCAAAGCTATTTTATTAAGAAATTTAGAATTTTTAGAAAATAACCTCGGAAAAAGACAAAAATTAATTATCGAATATGTGTCTGCTAATCCTACGGGTCCTCTGCATTTAGGGAATGCAAGAGGAGCGGTTATCGGAGATATTTTAGCTAAATTATTTAAAGTTAGCAATTTTAAAGTTACAAAAGAATATTATGTAAATGATAGAGGTAACCAAATAGAGATTTTAGTTGATTCTATCTTGTATGAGCTTGGACAAAAAGAATATAACGAAAATTTTTACAAAGGAGATTATATTAAAGAAGTAGCTGAAGTAGTTAAAAATAATTTAAAGATTCTTGATAGGGCATCAATAAAAAAAATAGCTGTAAAATATATCTTAGATAAATTCATTAAGAGACCATTACAAAAATTTGGGACTCAATTTGACAATTTTTATTTTGAAACAGATCTTTATAAAAAAGGTTTAGATAAAAAAATATTGAAAATTCTTGAAAATAAAAAACTTATAGAAAATCGGGAAGGAGCAATATGGTTATTGCTTACAAAATTAGGGGAGCCCAAAGATGAAGTTTTAATAAAAAAGAATGGAGAACCTACTTATTTCTTTTCCGATATATTATACAATTATGAAAAATTTTTCATTAGGAAATACAAATATTCTATTATTTTAGTCTCTTCTGATCATCAAGATCATGCTAGACGATTGCTTAAAACTTTTTCCGATATCTTTTTAGTTAAAGAAAATAGATTTAAGATTCTGATTTATCAAATGGTACATATTACAAAAGGCGAAGAGCTTTTAAGGATGTCCAAAAGAAAAGGGATTTATATTACCCTTGATGAACTTATTGAATTATTAAATATAAACTCTATTAGATTTTACTTTTCTAAATATGCCTTAGAAAATATAGTTGAATTAGATTTAGATTTAGCCTTAAAAGAGTCTGAAGAAAATCCTGTTTGGTATGTTTTATATACTTATGCTAGATTTATTAATATTCTTAAAAAAGCACAATCTCAAAAATTGAAAATCCCCAATAAAAAAGTTATTAAAAATAATTTAACTAAAGTTTTTAGATATATTTTAGAAAGAGATTCTTATGTTAGGATATTAAGAAAAGTTCAACAGTTACAAACAATTTCTTACGATGCTATAAAAAATATTAGACCAAATTTAATCACTCAATATTTAATAGAATTATGTAAAGAGCTGAATTACTTTTATGAAAAAGAAAAAATTTTAGAAGGAGACCATCAAGAAATTAAATTAAAATTAATTTTTGTAAATTATATAATTAAAGTTTTAGATTTGACCTTCTACCTTCTTTCTCTTAAGCCTGTAAAAGAACTTTATAAAATAGAGAGAAATAACTCCAATTAAATAACCTAATAGCAAACCAGCAATTATATCTATTGGCCAATGCATTAAACTTAACCAGCTAAAAATAGCTACTAAAATTGTCAAAAGAAACATTAAAATACCCCATTCAATAAAGTTATTTAAAATTACTGCTGATATTGCAGCCATTAAAGTTACGTGTTGAGAAGGGAAACTATCAAATAATTGTTCTCCTGGATAGAAATAGCTGATTGGTCTTATTGCTAAATAATTGTTTTTGATTAATTGAACAATTAAAATACTTATAAATACTGCAATAAGAAATTCAGCAAATATCCATAGTACTCCTTTATTTTTAAAACTTTCCTTAAAAACCCATACACAAAATATAAATATGCTTAAAAACAAAATAAGATCTCTTAGGAAATCAAAAATAGTTATTATTTTTATATTGTGCTTTAAAATTTGGTATAAATAATAAGTAACCATGAAAAAACTAATTGCTTTTTTAACTAAAAATATCCACCCTTTACAAATTATAACAAAAAATAGTTTTTGGATTACATCCGGAAAAATTCTAGGAGGAATTTTAAGAGCTTTACTTGTTATATTTTCTGCTAGATTTCTGGGGCCAGATCTATATGGAAGCTTTGCTTTGGCTATTAATTTTGTCCTTATATTTTCTTTTTTACCAGAATTAGGGCTTACAGCAATTTTAACCAGAGAACTATCTAAAAGAAAAGAAGAAAAAGAAAAAATTTTTAACGAAGTATTATCCTTTTCTTTATTTTTAAGTTTAATCTCTTACATATTAATTATTTTTTTAGGATTTATTTTAATTAAAGATCTACGGTCATTAAAATTATTGCCGATATTAGGAATAATGATGATTTTTGATGTATTGAGAGAATTTTCTTATGCTGTGTATAGAGCAGAATTAAGGGGAGAATTACAGGGTATTCTGCATTTCATTACAAATTTATTTCTATTTTCTTTCGGCCTGTATTCTTTAATTAAATTCAAAACAACCATAGCTTTGGCTTACGCATATTTTTGGGGTATTGGATTAGGATTTATATTAAGTATATTGTTTTTAGGTAGGCTTTTAAAATCTTTTAGATTTATATTTAATTTAAATGCTTATAAATTTTATTTCAAATCTAGTTGGCCTATTGCTATAGCTAATGCACTTTATCTTTTATTGCTTTTTACCGATTCTATAATTTTAGGTTGGTTCTTTCCTTCTTATGTTGTTGGAATTTATAATTCTGCTGTAAAAATTAATGAGTTTTTAATATTATTCCCTACAGGAATAGCACTTTCTTTATTGCCTTTATTCTCGTCAAATTTAAATAATAAAGAGGAGCTAAAAAGAACTATGGAATTTGGAATTTATTTAAATTATTTGGTAGTTATTCCTATAATTTTTTCAATTTTAATTTTAGCCGATAAATTAATTTTGCTAGTATTTGGGGAAGAATATTTATTTGCTACCTATGGATTGAAAATTTTAATTCCTTCATTGTTAGCTAATTCTATATTTATGGTATTTTCACAATTTTTAATAGCAATAGATAGGAGAATAGAACTTTTGATCTACGAATTAATAGGATATATGGTTAATGTTATCTTAAATTTAATATTAATTCCTAAATTTGATTTTATTGCTGCTTCGTATACAACCACTTTTTCAAGTTTCTTAATGTTTTTATTAGGGTATTTTGCTATTCAAAAATATTTAAAATTTAATTTATGGCATGAGATTTCTAAGCCCTTGATAGCCTCAGTAATATTAGGATTATTTTTAATATTTTTTAGAGAACTAAATTTACTTTTTTCAATAATTGGCGGAATTTTAATTTATTTTCTAAGTTTAATAGCCTTGAAAGATAAAATATTTACAGAACTTAAATACCATTTAAGAATGCCCCATTAATAATCTTTCTAATTTTAGCAATGCGGGTAATTGATAAGGAATAATTTTCTTTTTTGCTGTTTCTAAATCTATATATTCTACTTTATCATTTTCTGGATAAATTTTTTTAATTCCTGAATTTGGAGGCCATTCTATTTCTATAAACTCTTTGCTTGTCCCAAATTTTTCTTTTTTAAAATCTTTATTCAAGAAATAAATATATACAATTTTCCCTCCTTTGCTTTTCACATGACACAAATATTTTAACTTCTTTATATCATTTTTAGTAAGATTTAAACCAGTTTCTTCCTCAAATTCTCTAATTGCAGTAATTAAATAATCTTCTCCTTTATCTACCCCTCCTTTAGGGATGTGCCATGCATTTAGATCTTTATTCTTCCAATATGGTCCACCGGGATGAACTAATAAAACTTCAATTTTATTTCTTTTTTTATTTTTTCTATAAACTAAAATTCCAGCACTTATTTTTTCTCTTTTATTCTCTTTTTGCATTTGTTTATAATTACTATATGACATATTTGATTTTTGTATTAATCATCTTTTTATATTCAGGAGTTACTGTTTTTAGATTAATTCAGCTTAAAGAATATTTTTTTCCTTCAATTTTTTCTCATTTTGATTACCCCTCAAGTTATATCATTTTCTTAAGACGTACAGAGTTTCTTTTGTGGGGTTTATGGTTCCTTTTTGTTTTATTAGCTATTCTAGGAATTACTTTGCAAATTAACGACAATTGGTTTATTCCTCTTTCTATAATTTTAATTATATTAACAATAAAAAGGAAAGAGCAATTAAAGTTAATTAATTATACACCAAAAGCAATTTTTATATTATTTGTTTCATTTTTAATTAATTATAGACTAATTCAGTATGGAGAAGGAAACATAACTGTAGCCTTAATTTTATTGACAACATCTTTTCAGTTTTGTGTATATTTATTTTCCACCTATTTAGCTAATTTGTTAACTAAATTATATGCAAATATATTATATAAAAAAACAGAAAAAAAGATTTTAAATTGGCTTAATAAAGATAAGAATAGAAAAGTTATTGGAATCACTGGTAGCTATGGCAAAACTTCAACCAAAGAAATTTTAGCTCAACTTTTAGGTTTGAAATATAAAGTTTTAAAATCACCTAAACGATTAAATGCAGAAATAGGGTTAAGTCAATTTATTCTAAATAGTGATCTTGAAAATTATGAAATCATAATTCTTGAAATGGGAGCAAGAAAAACTGGGGAGGTAGAAACAATGGTAAATATTTTTCATCCCCAAATTGCTTTTTTAACAGGTTTGGCTCCACAACATTTAGCTACATTTGGCTCATTAGAAAATGTTATTAAGGGCGAGGGTCTTGAAATTTTTAAAGAAATAAATTCTGAGGGCATTGCTTTTTTAAACGGAGCTAATGAATTGGTGGCAAAAGTTTATGAAGAATTAAATGTAAAACAGAAATATCTTTATGCTTCAGAAAAAGGACAATTTTATTCTAAAAATGAGATTTTTACTTTAGAAGGAACAAGCTTTGATTTTATTTATCCAGAAGGAGAAATTTCTTTAAAAACAAATTTAGTAGGAAGACATTTTCTCGAAAATTTAATAGGAGCACTTGCTTGTGCTTACATTTTGGGGATTAATCCAGAGGAATTAAAAGAAGAAATCCAAAATATAATCCTTTTACCTCATCAATTTGAAATTGTTCGCAAAGAAAGTCCTGTAATTATAGATGATTCTTACAATGCTAATTTAATAGGGGTTAAAAGAGCAATTGAATTTTTTTTACAAATTCCATTAAGTTATAGAATTGTGTTTTTTGCTGGGATTTTAGAATTAGGAATAGAAACACCTAATATTTATTATTCTCTGATTCAAGATTTTAAAAAAGTAGACAAAATAATTTTAACATTTAAAGATTATACAGAAGTATTTTTTGAAAATATTTATAGCAAAGTTTCTATCTACAAAAATGAAGATTTAAAAGAAATCATAAAAGAATATCCATTAGAAGAAACTGGAATATTAATTTTGGGTAGAATACCTAATAAGCTTTTAGAAGAAATTAGAAATCTATGAAAAATAAATTAATTTCTCCAGATTTTTATCCAAATTTTGAAAAAGATGATTATGCTTTAATCAGAAAAATCTTAAAGAGCAAAAATGAATGGATAAACGGTGAAGAATTAGAAACTTTAAAATTTGAATTAAAAAAATTTTATCCAAATTCAGAAATATTTTTATTTTCTACCGAAAGAGGAGCTTTAGAATTTTTTTTAAGGTTTTATTTAAAAGATAAAAAAAATAAAAAAGTTGCTATTCAAGGATTTACTTGCTTTGTTGTACCTAAGGCTATAATAAATGCAGGTGGAATCCCCGTTTTTGTAGATATAAAAGACGGTTATTTGAATTTTACTATAGATGAATTATATGAAGTTTATAAAAAAAATCCAGATATTTCTGTAGTAATTTTGCAAAATACATTTGGTGTTCCTAATGAATTAGATGAATTTATTAGCTTTTGTAAAGAAAGAAATATACTATTAATAGAAAATTTAGCACATTCTTTCAATGCAAAATATAAAGGAATATTTTTAGGAAACTTTGGAGATATAGCTTTAATAAGTTTTGGAAGATCTAAAGTAATTTCAGGGATCTTTGGCGGAGCTTTAATAATAAAGAATAAGGAAATAGCAGAAAATTTTAATTTATATTATGAAAATTTAGAGGTTATCAAGAATAAAAAATGGCTATTTAAAACTTTGTTGTATTCTTATTTAATGCAGTATGTCCGAAAAAATTATAGTCTTTATGGGAAATTTTTAGGTTATGCTTTGAAAAAAATAAACTTAGCAGTTTTAGATATAACAGAAAAAGAAAAAAGAGGTTTTTTAAATGAAGATTATATTGTCAAAAAAATGCCAAATGCTTTTGCGAAATTAGTTTTAAATCAGCTTAAAAAAATATTTAAATTTTCTGATCATAGAGAAAAAATTTTAAAAATTTATTTAAAAGAAGGAATATTACCTTATGGTGAAAATCCAAAAAATTATGAATTCTATTATTTAAGATTTCCTATAACATACAGCCACCCTAAAAAATTAATAGAAAAACTTAAGAAATATAATATTTATTTAGGAAATTGGTACAATTCCCCACTAGCTCCATTAGAGAAAAGATTAGATAGATTTGGATATTATTATGGCATGTGCCCCAATGCAGAAAAACTTTGTTTAACAATTTTAAATCTTCCTACAAATATATTAACTACCACTGAAGATGTCTATATTCTTATAGAATTAATCAAAAAACATCTTTAAATTAAAATGGTAGAAATAAAAAATATAGATGACACCAATTATAAAAATTTTGTAGAAAGCATCAAGCCTATTTCTTTTTTGCAAAATTTTGAATGGGGAGAAATAGAAAAAGAGTTGGGTAGGGAAGTATATAGGTTAGGAATATTTGATAAAGAATTAATAGGAGTATGTCAAATAATAGGATATAAAGCAAAAAGGGGGAATTTCTTAGGAATTTCACATGGGCCTGTTTTAAGAGAAGATTATAAAGAAAGATTTATTGAAGTTGCAGAAAAATTGATTAATTACATAAAAACTTCTAGATTAGATCGTAAATATATTTTTATAAGAGCAAATTTTTTAATAGAAGAGAATAAAGAAGTTTTAGATCAATTATTAAAATTAGGTTTTAAAAAAGCCCCTCGTCTTTTAGTAACAGAAAATTTTTGGATTAAAGAATTAAATAAATCTGATGAAGAATTATTAAATGAATGTACTTCTCACCATAAAAAGCTAATTTTAGAAAGCTTAGATAAAGAATATATTGAAATTGAAAAAACAAATGAAATAGAGAAAATTAAAATTTTTCTAGATCTTTATAAAGATTTAGCTTCAAGAAAAAAATTTACGCCTTATCCAGAAAATTTAATCAGAAAAGAATTTGAAATTTTTACCAAGTATAATAAAGCTATTCTTTATTTAGGGAAAATTGAAAACAAATATTATTCTGCTGCCTTAATTATCTTACAAAATAATATAGGTTTCTATCATCATGGGGCATCTATTCCTATAAAAGAACCTGTTAACTATAAACTTCATTTTCAAATCATTAAAGATTTAAAAAATTCAGGCTATGAACTATATAATATGTGGGGAATAACTGAAAAAGGGCCAAGCCATCCTTGGTATGGCTTAACTCAATTCAAAAAGGGATTTGGAGGAGAAATGATAAAGCTTTTACCAACATTAGACTACCCATTTTCTTTAAAATATTATCTAACTTACATGTTTGAAAAATATTTTGAAAATATGTTATAACATAATTAGGCGGGCTGGAGAGAGAGTGATGTGGGCTATTGGAGCCCTTTGTGGCTCGAGAGAGATTTCTATATCCTCCAGCCCGCTATTTTTAATTTAAAGGCTAAAATACTAATTTCTTGAAAAAAACTTATCTATTGACTTAGGTTTGATTATATAATAAAATTTTGTTAGCACCTTAGAAAGGAGGTGAGGCCCGTGAAGGGCCAGGACGTTGTTGTTTTGATAGTAGGGAATAAAAATATTATAGTGTATAAGGAAAATGAGGAAATTAAAGAAGATGTTGTAAATAATAATATAAATGGTGTTAAAGATTTGATAGAGATTTTGAATAAATTGCAAAGAAATATAGTAATTGTAGTAGGCAATCATGAATGGTCTAAACCTTTCGTGATTGCCTTGAAAAAACTTGCTCCAAATATAAAGGTGGTATATTGCCCCTCTCCTAAAAAGGGAAGAGGGGTTAAAGAAAATTTAAGATTATTAGCAAGGAAAATAATAACTGCCCTAGATCAAAATAAACAAATAAGCTTTAAGGAATATATAATAGAACCAATAAAGGGGCTTATAGAAGAACCAGAATCATATACATTATCTCTCGAATATACAAGGATTGTAGATAATATCCGAAGGATTAAGCATAAGATATATAGCATTTTAAGATACATTGCACCAGAGTTAACGGAAGGGGTTGAGCGGTTATTAAAAAATAATAAATTACCTACTTGGATATTTGTATTTGATGTTATAGAAAAAATAAAAAATGATGAAGATATGTTAGCTTTTTATGTATATAACAATAATCCCGTATATTTTAATAGAAAAGTAGAAGAATTAAAGAAATTATTTGAAGAACTAGAAGATAATTTAGATAAGAAAAAAGAAAAACTTAGAGAGATTTCAAGAGATATAGATAAAAATCATCCCTTAATAAAATTATTTTCAGAAATTTCTGGCAGAAAAAAAATTCCAGATAGCTTAATAGTTCTAATAGGTTTTATAGGGAATAGAAAATGGGGGTACAGATCTTTAAGAAAATACATTGGTCTAGAAACAATACATCCAGTAACGGGTCGTCCTAGACTAGACCGGAGAAGGCCGGAAGTTAGACAGTATGTTTATATAGTTTCAAGAACAACCACCCTGGGTAAATTAGCCTGGGAGTGGTTTAGAGAAAAATATAAGGATAATCCAAAATATCAAGAAAAAATAAGAAAATATAGAGGTACAATGATGATAGAAGCATTTTTACAATATATATGCCTTCATTTAGATATTTTCGGGTTAAGGAAATAGGATTAATATTAACATAATTAGGCGGGCTGGGGGGAGATTTGATCTAGAATTGGAGCCCTTGAGGCTCGAGAAAGTTTGGCTATCCCCCAGCCCCCTATTTTTAATTTTAGTTCATAATTATTACTTAATCTAACAAAATTTAACTTAAAAAATTTATTTTTTATAATTTAAAGATAGAACCATAAAAAAACATATACCCTTATCCCCCTAATTTTCTTAAAAAACCTCCTATAAAATTCATAAAATTCCTACCTTATAATAATATAAATGCCAATAAAGAAAATCTATAATAATCATAATTATCATTTAACTATTAATAAATCTTCCTCTTTTACCCTTATAGAACTAATAGTTGTCCTAGCTATTATATCTATATTAGTAACTATCTTAATAGCAACAATAAAACCTACAGAAATA
>CAZZNB010000001.1:0-9995 GCA_964655375.1 uncultured Candidatus Saccharibacteria bacterium | reverse complement strand
TTTATTTCCTTGTCTATTCCCAAATCTTGTAATGTCTAATTCAAAGTAGTCATAATTAGGAGTAGTTTCTGCTACTTTCTCATTGTCTATAAATGCTTCTACTTTATTAACATAGCCATTACTTCTTGAATATACATAGCCTTTTACTGTAAGAATTATATTATCTCCTACTACATTTACTTTTCCATCTTCCCAAGGATATGTTATTTGTATTACAGGAGGATTAGGTTGTGGAGGTTGTATATTTTCTACTTTTCTTACTAATATCTGTATTTGTGCTTCAAATCTTATATATTCTTTAGTATTTACAAATAAGAAGTATAGGGTATAGATTGTATCTTGATTAACTTTAGGGAATTTTATTTTCCAGAATCTATTATTTTGCAGTTTTTTTATTTCTAATGGAGGATTATATGGTTCATATCCTATATTAGCTTTATCTGCTTGTTCTAAGATTCTATTTTTTGTTTCATTATTAGTTGTAAGTTCTATTATTATTTCTTCATTACTATTTACTTCTGGAGGATAATTAACAGTTAATCTTTCTTGTTTTTCTATATTATCTATAGGAGGACTTATAGGTGAAGGAGATTTTTTGCCACCTCCACAACCTGTTGTATTTACAAGGATTAAGGATATAAAGACAACAGTTATTAACTTAACAGCAAATTTCAACATAAGATTTCACCTCCATTTTAGAGTACTGGGATTCCTTTTAAGGAATCCCTCTTAAAAATAATTATAAAATCTAACTAGATCTAAGAATATTAACAATGTGGATAATCAATCTATTGACGTACAAAATCAATAGGTTTGATAACATTAAAGTTTTTAAGTGGGACTATAAGGACATATGTACGTATAGTCCCGGGGGTGGTTGCATTTTTTATCTATTTTATAAAATTAAGGAGGCAAAATGCCTCCTTAAAAATATTATTTTAACTTTTTTGTCTCTTTCTTCTTCTCTTTCCATTTATCATAAAGATATATTCCCATAGGGGCCCAATATAAAAGATATATACCATAGTCAGGATCATCTTCTGTTAATTGGTCTTTTTCGATCTTTTCTTCTATTTCTTTTTTAAGTTCTTCCCAAGTCAAATTTTTGTCTTGATTTGACATATCTTAATTCCTCCTCTTTTCCCAAAAGTTATTACTAAAACAATTCTTTTCTTTCCTCTTTCTTCAAATCTTGTTATTAATTCTGCATAGTATAAACATTTATCATATTTGCATCTTTCATAAGAAAAGTGTATTACTTTTCCATTTGGAATACATACTACTAATATTTCTCTAATTTTCCACCCTTTAGGTACTACTATATAAAAGATCCACTTTAAATTTTTATTTATATCTTTTTCAGCTGGCCATTCTTTGATTACAATTTGCGGTATTTTAAATATATAAGCTTTCATTTTGTCTACAGCAATTTCCATTTTTAATTTTTTCTCCACCATAGCCACCTCCTTTTTAGAGTACATAATTTAATTGTAAATTTATTTTCCATTTAGACAAAAAACTTAAAATTTGATATAATTTTTAAATAGCCCCGGTAGCTCAATCGGAAGAGCAGGAGCGTTCTAAGCTCAAGGTTGGGGGTTCGAGTCCCTCCCGGGGCAAATTTTAAATCAAATTAAGAGAGCCCCTTTAAGGGCTCTCTTAGGAAAGGGTGGAGCCGTAATTTGTGGCTCAACCAACCCTTTGCCAATTAAATTATAATATTAAATGTTAAATTTTAAAAATATCAATAGAGAAAAGCTGAAGCTAGCAATCCTTATATTTTTAATAGCTTTCGCCTTTTTCCAAATAGGCTTTTTATACGGGACAAAATTTTACGAACCTTGTGAAATTAAAATTTATAAGAAACAATAAATTATTTTGAAATTTAATTCCAAAATATAATTAAATAATTAATTTAAAAGAAATGGAAATAATTGAAAAAATTTTAGACATAATTGGGAAATTTCTCCTTTTTGTAGTTATTATCTGGGTTGTTGGTTATAAGATTTTTTATAAAATTTGGGAGAAAATAACAATTGCTCCATGAAGAATTATAATAGATTTTTTGCAGGGATTTTAGTATTTTTAGATATTTTAGCGTATTATTTTTCTACAATCTTTTTAGTTTTAATTAGATACGGTCTTGATTTTTTTAATTTAAATCTCCATTTAAAGGTTTTTACTTTTATTTTACCTTTTTGGCTTTTGATTTTCTATTCAAACAATTTATATTCTATTTATAGTCCTCAAAAATTTTCTATAAGAGTAATAAGAAGTTTTATTGCAGGAATAATAATTTCTGTTTTATTCTTCTATTTTTCTCCCTCTTTAAATATCACACCTAAAACAAATTTAGTAATTTTTTCATTTTTGTTTCTTTCATTATTTTTAATTTTGAGATTAGTTTTTGTAGACTATTTTTTGCCTAAAAATAAATTGAGAATTTTATTTATAGTACCTAAAGAATTAAAAGAAAAAATCAAAGAAGATTTAAGCATATTAGAAATTTTTGAAATTGTTGAAATTTTAGAAAAAATTCCTGATAGCGAAAAATATTATCAAAATACAGATTTAATTGTAATAAGTAGAAAAATAAATATAGATCATCAACTTAAAAATATGATAGAAAAATTTGGATTCAAGCTTCCAATTATGGAATTAATTGATTTTTATGAAAAATACTTAAATAGAATACCTATTGAAGAAATAAACGAATACTGGATTTTAAAAGAAATAATCAATCCAGAAAATACCTTCCAGATGTTGATAAAAAGGATTTTAGATATAACTTTTGCTTTAGTTATAGGTATTTTGAGTTTACCAATTATACCTTTTATTGTTTTGGGAATTTATATCAGCTCATCTGGACCGATTATTTTTAAACAAAAAAGAATAGGCAAAGACAATAAAGAATTTGTTTTATATAAATTTAGAACAATGAAAAACAAAGAAGATTTAGGAATATGGGCAAAAGAGAATGATGAAAGGATATTTTTGTTTGGGAAAATTTTAAGAAAATTACATTTAGATGAAATACCACAAATAATTAATATTTTAAAAGGAGAACTTTCTTTTATAGGACCAAGACCTGAGCAGGTTCATATAGTTAAAGAATTATCTGAAAGAATTCCCTTTTTTAATATAAGACATATTATTCAACCTGGGGTTACTGGATGGGCGCAAGTTAATTATAAATATGCAAGAAGTGTTGAAGAAAGCAAAATTAAATTTGAATATGATTTGTATTATCTAAAAAATAGAAATATCATTTTAGACATTTTAATATTTTTTAAGACTATTTTTAACATTTAAATTTCTTCTTCATCTGCTCTTATTTCTTCAATATAATTTACACCTTCTAATAATTTTTTAAGATTAATTTCAGTTTTGTGTTTTATCAATAAAAATAATTGGTATCTTTTAATTTTCATAGGTATTCTTTCTAAGAATGGTCCATATATTTCTATATCAACATTTTGAAGTAATTTATTTTTATTTAAGGTTTCTTTAGCTGATAACAATCTTTTATTTAATAGTTCTAAATTCCTTAAACGAGAGATTAATTTGATTATTTTATAAAATGGTGGTAACTTTTGGATTTTTCTTTCTTCGATTATCTCTTTTAAAATTTCAAAATTTTTAATTTTTTCTAATTTGTCTTCTGGCAAATTTGTATGCAGATATAAGTCTTTAACTAGGTTGCTAAAATCAAAAAGAATCCTTAAATATTTTTCTTTTAAGAAAGGGTTGGATGAATGGATGGAAAAATCAAAGTTTATAAAAATCCCTGCGTCAGTTTTAGGCAAAAATGGGTTAAGAAGATATAAGCTTCCTATTAAAATATAATTTCGATAATTTGCTTTTAAAAAATTTTTAATATCCTCTTCTTTATTTATCATATAGACAAAATAACCATTTTTTTCTAAATATTTTCTCAGCCAATTAGCTCCTATTCCTTTTACAAGAAGATCATTTGATTCACAATTAGGACATTTATTTTCTATTTTGTAATTTTTAAAACAAATTCTACAAAATGCAGTGTTTTCATAGATATTTAAGGGATAATTGCATTTAGGGCATTGAAATTCATAAAAACAAATAGCGCAAATTAGTCTCCTAGCAGTTAATTTTGTGGGTACAAAAATTTTTACAGTTCTGTATTTTTCTAATATTTGATTGATTTCGAAAATGGAAAAAAATCTTTCAAAATTTATTTTTTCTATAGGTTTTTCAATATTAAAATCAATAACAGTTTTTAAAGAAGGAAATTGGTCTATTAAAATCAATTTTGTTTTTAAAAGCTTAGATAATTTTTCAATTATATTTATATAGTTAAAATAAGGAATTTTAAAGTATTCTTTATAAAAAATGTCACCTTCTTTGTAAACAATTATTGATTTTAATTTTTGCCAAGGTAAGAAAATTGAATTTTTGCTTCCTATGTAAATTTTTTCTTCTTTTTTTAAAATTAAATTTATAAATTCATTGAACTTTTCTTTTTTTGCGTCTAAGTCTAATAAGATTAAGTCTTCTATGATTTCTTCTTTTAATTTTTCATAAACATATTTCGCATAAGCTTCGGTAGGAGTGAGAATAAGAAGTGGTTTTTCATTTAATAGGTTTTTATCTAAATCTTTTAAATATATTTTTTTGAATTTCCCCCCTTTTTCTAAAGATGGAGGAGAGAAATCTTTTATTTTTTTGAAATAGTTCAAGAAAAAATAAAATGCATGAGCCAGCGATATTCCATAATTTCTTGAAATCCATATGGCTAAATCTTCTTGGATGTTTGAAATAAAATTATCTTTTAAATAAACTTCTTCTATGTTTTTTATTTGATAATCAACTTCTTTTAAAATTTTTTTAGTTTTTTTAAAATCTAATTTTTCATAAACATAGCCGTAAATTTCCTTGTTTTTTAAAGTGCATTTAATAATAGCCCCCTTATTAACTTCAAAGGTTGAAAAATAAATAAAATAATCAGGAGAATTGAAAGGTAATTCTTCTATAGGAATTATTTTTAAAATTGATATCTTTGGCATTTTTGATAAAATTTATATGTAAAATGTTAT
The DNA here is from genome assembly GCA_964655375.1 of uncultured Candidatus Saccharibacteria bacterium. GTDB lineage: Bacteria > Patescibacteriota > Minisyncoccia > UBA6257 > HR35 > JAGDVT01. The sequence goes on along the minus strand of CAZZNB010000001.1, from coordinate 4,923 downwards.
TAAAAATTGGCATAGATTTAGGCACAGCAAATACAACAATTTATATAGCTGGTAAAGGGATAGTGTTAACAGAGCCAACAGTCGTTGCTGTTGATGAGCTTACTAATAAAATTTTAGCAGTAGGCAAGGAAGCAAAAGAAATGATAGGGAAAACTCCAGCAGACATTAAAATTTATAGACCATTAAAGGAGGGCGTTATAGCAGATTATAAAGCTACTTTAGCAATTCTTAAATATTTTTTGTCAAAAATAAAAGTTTCTAAATTTTTCAAACCTTTGCTTGTTATTTCTGTTCCTGCAGGCATAACTTCAACAGAAAGAAAGGCAGTAATTGATGCAGCAATGGAGGCAGGAGCAAGAGAAGTTTATCCTATAAGAGAACCACTTTTAGCAGCATTAGGTGCTGATTTACCAATAAATTCTTCATCTGGACATATGATAGTAAATATTGGCGGAGGAACGACAGAAATTGCTGTTATTTCTTTAGGCGGAATAGTTGTTTGGGAATCTATTAAAATTGCTGGTGATAAATTTGATGAATCAATAAAAGAATATTTAAGAAGAAAATTCAATTTAGCAGTAGGTGAAAAAACAGCAGAGAATATAAAAATTCAAGTAGGTTCAGCAGTAATGACTAAAAATAACAATGAACTTTTTATGAATGTTAATGGAATTAATATTTTAACTGGTCTTCCTATGACAATAAAAATAACATCTAATCATATAGCTGAAGCTTTGCAAAAAGACCTAAGAGAAATAATTTCAGGAATCAAAAAAGTATTAGCAAACACCCCGCCAGAATTAGTAGCAGATATAATGGAAAAAGGAGTAGTTTTATCAGGAGGTGGAGCTCTTTTAAGAAATTTAGATGTTTTAATATATGAACATACAGGAGTACCTACTTATATTGCAGATGATCCTTTATTTGCTGTTGCTAGGGGTACTGGCAAAATAATGGAAAAATTAGATTTATATAGAAGAGTATTATTATCTCATAAATGATAATAGGTCACAAAGAAGAACAAGAATATCTAAAAAAAATAATCAATGAATATGAAAGAGGTGCTTTTATGCTCGTAGGCCCTGAATCTGTTGGTAAATTTTATATAATTAAAACCTTGCTTAAAGATTTAAAAGGAGAAAATGAAATTGTTATTTTGGAGTCAGAAGATAAAATAATTAAACTTTCGACTGCTCATTTGATTCAAAATTTATTAACCTATAGCACCAAAAATAGAAGATTTATAGTTCTTAATGATGCTCATAAATTAAATAAAGAAGCTCAAAATGCTTTGTTAAAAATAGTCGAAGAGATAAAAACTAAAGCTTTATTATTTTTTGTAACGCATCGCCCTTTTAAAATTTATCCAACTATAAGATCAAGAATGCAAAAAGTTACTTTTAAATTAGTACCCAACGAAGAAATTTATAAATATTTAAAAAGCCAAAATATAAAAGAAGAAACAATTAATTTACTTTTAGAATTTTTCCCTGGACAAATAGGTAAAATTATTGATGTTTTGAGAAATAAAGAAAAATTTAATTTAGTTAGTAAAATATTTTTAGGGAAGGATGTTTTTGAAAAACTTTTATTAATTGAGAAAATTGAAGAAAATATAGACTTAGAAGAGTTTTTGAAGTATTTAATTTTATTTGAAAGATCTAGGCTTTTAAAGGGAGAAAAAAATTCAATAAATAGAATAAAGTTTATAGAAAGTATTTATCAGGATTCAGATTATTTTTTGAATAAGAGCTTGCAAATTAGTAATTTAATAATGAATTTATATGGATAAAGCCTTTAATTTATTAAAAACAGTCGTTTTAATTGGCGTGATAATTTATATAATAGGATTTATGATTTCTGAAGAATTCATTATGGATATAGTAAAGCCCCTAGGAGAGAAATTAGCTCCATTTGGGATAAAAATTTTGCACTTAAGATGATTGAAGAATTTAAAAAAGATTTACAAGCAATCTTAGATGAATTTAAAAATAAATTAAGAGAAATAAGAAGCTATAAATTTGCATTGCACTGGCTAGAAAATGTTATGATTAATGCTTATGGCAAAAAATATGAATTGAAAAACCTGGCTTCTGTTTCTCAGCTTGATACAATAAAGTACAAAGTGGAACCTTGGGATGAAAATATTTTAGCTGATATAGAAAGAGATATTAAAAAAACAAATTTTGGAGGAAGCGTGATTAAAGAAAAAAGATATTTAATAGTGACATTCCCACCTATTACTGAAGAAACAAAAAAAGAGTTGCTTAAAAATTTAGGACAAATTAAAGAAGAGATAAGAATAAAAGCAAGGAAATTAAGAGACGATTTTTTAAGAGAGCTGAAAGATAAAAAAGATAAAAAAGAAATTTCTGAAGATATTTTTTATAAAACAAAAGAAAAGGCAGATAAAGAAATAGAAGAATTTAATAAAAAAGTGGAAGAATTATTTAAAGAAAAAGAAAAAGAAATAATAGGATGATAGAAAATATTATTTTATTTATTTTATTTTTAGGAATTTTAATTTTTGTTCATGAATTAGGACATTTTTTATTTGCTAAGATTTTAAAGGTTGGCGTAGAAGAATTTGGTATAGGATTCCCTCCAAGAATATTTTCTAAAAAGATAGGAGAAACAGTTTACTCTTTAAATTTAATATTTTTTGGTGGATATGTAAAATTAAGAGGGGAAGATAATATCAATGATCCTTATGGTTTCTTGAATCAACCAGCGTACAAAAAAGTACTAATAACTTTAGGAGGTGTTATTTTTAATTTAATTTTTGCTTATTTCGTTTTTTCTATAGGATATTTATATGGCTTACCTGAATTTGCAGGAGAAATAAAAAATATGACAGTTGTTCAAGTTTCTAGCGGATCTCCTGCAGAAAAAGCTGGCATAAAAATAGGTGATATTATTTTATATTTTAAGTATAATGACCAACTAATTGAAATTAAAGATCTTAAAAATGTTAAAGAAGTCTTGAAAGATTATATAGGAAAAGAATTAAAAGTTGGGATATTAAGAGGAAAAGAAAAATTTGAAGTTAATTTAATTCCTGAAATAAAAGATTCTATCGGACCTTTAGGTATAGCTTTTAGTAGCTTAACCTTAGTTAAAAAACCATTCCCTTCAAATTTCTATTATGGTTTGACAAAAACATATGATGTTACGAAAAATTTATTAATTGCTTTTAAAGAATTTTTTATTAGATTATTTAAAGAGGTCAGAATAGCTAAAGAGGTTGTTGGTCCATTAGGAATTTATGATATTTATGCACAAATGAAGACTTTAGGAATTAGTTATGTTTTACATTTTATGGCATTAATATCTCTAAATTTAGTTTTAATTAATATTCTGCCATTCCCAGCATTAGATGGAGGAAGATTTGTTATTTATTTTGGTGAATTGATAGCAGGCAGAAGGATGCCTTTCCGAATAGAAAATTTGATAAATACAATAGGAGTTGTAATTTTATTAATTTTAGCACTAATTATAACTATCAAAGATATTTATAACAAAATTAAATAAACTATCGACATACGACGTCGATAGGGATTTATTATCCACAAATTATATTTGACAAACAACAAATTATGCTAAAATAAAATAAAAGATGAGTAGATTAGATAAAAAACAAATATTCATAGGAACAATTTTAGGAATAATATTATCAATCTTAACTATTATTTTGCTTACAAGGAATATTCAACCATTATCTGCACAAGGGCAGCAATCTCCTCAATTTACAGTATTTAAAACAGCAAGAGAAGGATTTAAATTTCTCAAGCAAAATCCAATAGGAGGACGAAATCCTGCAGAATATGCTCCTATTTTTGCTCAAACACCTAATGAACTTTCTCACCCTAATCAAGTTGTTACTAAAGAATACGCAGATAATATAGTAGCTGCGGGTAATTATATTATCGAAAGAAAAGGTGGATATTTAATTCTTTATGTACAAGGGCCTATATGTGCTGACGAGTTTGGTTTATATATATATGAAAGGAATGGTAATATAGGAACTATAAAATTTAATAGCATGACAGGAGGTCATAATAAGTTAAATTTAGAACTAGATAATCAAAAGGGAGCGCCGTGGAGTATTCATCAGGCATGTGTTTGGACAAATGACCCAACTGTATCAAATAGATGTCCAAACCCGGCTTTAGCATTCCCCATAATTAGTTGGGATTGGACTAAAGTAAAAGATAACGGCTTTATCGGAATTAGCGGTGTGACTGGTGGTAAAGGATATGGTGGTGGTGGTAGAATAGGGCTTCCTTGGGCAATTGATCAAAATACCCCTTCTGGTAGTTATAGACAAACAGGAAGACAATTTTTAGGTGACGATTATGATTGTAATAGAATTTGGTGGATGCAAGTAGCTATTCCTATGAAAAATCCTAAAGACAATCCATCTGAAGTAGGATGGTTTAATAATCTACCTAATAATTTAACTAAAGTTAGTTATATTACCAATTTTACTGAGGTGTTTACTTATAAAAGTGGAGAACTTTATAGTTATAAATTACTACATCCTGGTAATAGCGGTCTTAATAACTCTACCGTACCTATTGACCATGGTACTCTTTTAGAACTATGTGGAGATGAAGATGGGTGTGAAATGTTTATTGTTGATTTTTGGGAACCCGATCCAAATGATATAGATTTAGCTGGTGCTTCTTACGTAAAATGCTATCCTTCTTCTGGTCATTGCATAGCTGGATGGGAGGGTGGTACCACTGGTAGAGTTAAAGATAATGATAAAATAGACCATACTCTTTGGGCTCCATGGAGCGGCACTAGATCAGTATTAGATCACGCTGTTTATGCTGGCAGATCAGTGGGAGATTACACACCTGGTTTATTCTTTTATGTAGCCGGAGGAGCTCAGGGCGCGTATTCTGAATTAATAATTAA